>CAYGBM010000021.1:0-15816 GCA_964348225.1 uncultured Candidatus Saccharibacteria bacterium
AGGTTTTGTTGGTTAAATTAAAATGAGAAAAAGGTTAATAAAAAGGTAGCCCTATTTTCGCGAGCTAAAGGCAAGCGATAATAGGGATAGCTAGGGAAGTCCTGTGAAAATCAGGCGCTGGGCCGCAACTGTGAATCCCACAAGGGCAGAAGCCCCAAAATGGGACAAGCCAGAGAACTAACTCTACCTTTAATGAATTTTAATTTTCTCTTCGAGTCCAAGGGAAAAGTTATTATTAAATAATTTTGCCCACTCGAAGAGAGCGGGTTTTAAAATTATGAGCAATTTTTCTCAAACAAAACATAGATTGTTTTCTTTTATTTTAATCTCCAGTTTACTGCTTTTACCGATTTTACCTGCTTCTCCTGTCCAAGCTGATAATACTCAATTAGCTATTGACTACCTTAAACTACAAACTCCTGACCCTTGGATAACTATGGCGTTGGCAGCAGCTGATGAAAGCGACTTGGACTTAACTTATCTCAAAGAGGTTTCTGGCAATCTGGCAACAGATTATGAAAAGACAATTTTGGCTTTGACGGCTGCTGGTAAAAATCCAAAAACCTTTGGCAATATTGATTTTGTTGAGCAACTGAAAACCCTTTATCAAAATAATCAAATCGGCTCACCCGATTTGTTGAATGATGATTTTTGGGGGATTTTGGCTTTAGTTTCAGCTGGAGAAAACATTTCTGAGAAAATCATTCAGGATTGCAAAAATTTCATTCTCAATAATCAAAATGAGGATGGCGGCTGGGGCTACAGCATTGGTGGGCAAAGTGATACAAACGATACGGCTGCCGCTATTATGGCTTTGTTGGAAGTGGGAGTTTCCTCTACAGGGCCGGTAATTAATAAGGCTGTTGCTTATTTGAAATCAAGTCAAAATGATGATGGGGGCTTCCCTTACCAGCTAGATGGTGAATCTGATTCAGGTTCTGATGCTTGGGTAATCTCAGCTATCTATAAATTGAACCAGAATCCTTATGACTGGGAAAAAAACGGCAAAAACCCAATTGACCACTTAAAATCCTTACAAAGAGCAGATGGCTCTTTTAAATGGATTGCCTCTGAAGACAAAGCCTATCCGATTTTAACTGCTTATGCAGTAGTTGCTTTAACCCAGAATTACTATCCAATAAATAGATTGCATCATTTGAGAATTGAAGGCGAAAATAATAATATTTGTGATGCCAAAGTAAAAGCCAGCTCTGCTTTGGACATTATTGAGAATGGAGCAAAGGTTTGTGGCTATACTTATTTGATTGAGGAATCAAGCTGGGGTCCCTATTTAAAAAAGATTAACGAGGAGGAAGCCCATGATTTAATCGGCTGGCTTTATTTTGTGAACAATGAATTGCCTTCCCTTGGGGCTAATGATTACATTTTAGAACCCGGAGATACGGTGCTGTGGTATTTTGGAGAATGGGGCTGGAAGCCAACAAGATTGACGTTAAGTGGTCAAAAAGTTGCTCCGGGAGATAATGTGGAAGCTAAAATTGAGTACTTTGAAGATTCTTTATGGAAACCTCTGGCTGATGCTCTAATTTCTGTGAACAACCACACTTTCACTACTAACCAAGATGGTGAAGCCGATTTAATTATTAACACTCCAGGAGTTTATCAGGTTTTTGCTGAAAAATCAGGTTATATCCGAACCGAACGGTTTTCCCTGACAGTAGGTGAAGGGATAAGTAAAAAAGTTGGGTTAAATGTAGAAATAGTTCCAACATCTCCAGGCATTGCTTTCCTTATTAATAAAGAAGAAATTGACCTTGGAGCTTTGTCTCCTGGTGAGCAAAAAAATGAGCAGCTTTTACTTCAAAACACAGGGAATATTCGCATTTACTTTGAGGGAATTGTAAGTGGCGATAATATTTTCAAAGAAAACATAACCTTAGACGGATTAGATTGGAAAGAATTTCAGACAGTGATTAACAGTGCCTCAGAAAAAAATGTTTCAGTGGGACTTACCATCCCTAACAACTGGACAAGCTTCGGGATTAAAGAAGGCGAGTTAACTTTTTGGGGAACTGCCTATTAAAATGAAGTTAAAAATTCTAACTGTTTTGTTTTTCGTTTTTTCTCTTTGCTTAGCTGAGCCAGTTTTAGCTATTGGGATTGGAGCTAAACCCTCTTTTTTAAATTTAGAATTAAAAACTGGTGAGCTGGAAAAAACAAAAATTTTGGTATATAATATCTCAAAAGAAGCAGCTATTTTTGAGGTTTTCCCTGATGAACTAAAAGAATATATAACAATCCAACCTGACAATTTCCGTTTGGAGGCCGGGGAAACAAAAGAAGTAGAAATTACTTTATCGCTTAAAGAAGGGGGGAGAAGAGCAACCGACCTTTCGGTTCTGGCTAAGCCATTAGACAGAGCAAGTTTTAGTGTTTCCTCTGGAATAAAAATCCCCTTAAGGTTAAACATCAAAAAAGCGGAGTCAATCTTTTTAGCCTCCCTTTTTGAGGCAATCTTTCCCCATTGGATTTGGTTGTTGGTAATATTGATCGCTTTATTATTTGGACTCTCAATAAGAAGATACCTCAAAAAACAAAAATTTCTAAGGTCAAAATAACAATCTTGCAAAATATGTCCAGAAAAAGTATTGGCATTATTTTCATAATTATAATTGTTGGTATAGGAATTATCTATTTGGTTTTTGAGCCAGCACCTAGGGACTCAAGCGCTCAACCCACAGACCAAGAACAAGCCTGTTTATATACTGGCGGTATAATTACAACATCGCTATGCTGTAAAACAGAGGGTGATTTTCCAAACACCTGCCTTGCTGGCACTTGCGCTTGTCCGCTGGAAAACAGCGACCAGATTAGAAGATGTTTCTGTGGACAAAACAAATGCTTTGATGGAAAACAATGTATAACCTTAGATGAAATATCAGTTTTTTTAAGAAGGCTTATTGCTGAAACCAAGATAGATTTTTCCTGGGCTAAACAAGCTAAATTCCAATGGCTCATTGAAGCAGAGCCAGACCTTGAAGAAATAGACGTGGAGGGAAAAGAAATTGAAGCAGAAAAGCTAACAGCTGAGCAAGAAGCCCAAATTCAAGGATTTTTTATTGCCAATGGCTTTTCCAATGATTTCTACAATCAAACTGAAAGCCCTGTTGTTAAATTGACAAGCTTTAAAAAAGAACAGCTGGTGTGCATTATGATATCAGGGATTACCGGCTATAAAAAAGCAGAAGGCGATTGGACACCACCCGCCACCACAACAAGAGACATAGACCTAAAATGCGGCAAATTAGAAGTGACCCCTTAATCTGAATATGCTATAATATTGAAAGGGTCAATATTAAAAAGGTTGAAAAGATTACACTAAAAAACAAAAAAATGGAAAAATCTAGAAAAAAATCGGTAAGTGGACTGGTTTTCGGGATTGGTTTGATTGCTCTCCTTATAGGTGCCTTGACTAATCTTTATACAGCAAAAATCGGTGCTCTAATTATGCTTGGTGTCTGGATTATAGGTGGAGCGCTTGTTGGTCTTGTTATGGGCTGTAAAAAAGAACCGGGTGAGAAAAAAGAGCCAGCCACGCCACCCGAACCACCCAAACAACCCTAACAGCCATCACAGTAGGCAAGAATTCTTCAACTCCAACGCTGCTAGGCTGCAAAATGCCTGGTAGCTTTTTATAGGTGAGATTTTTTTTGGTTTGAGTTGTATTACTTTATAGAAAGGTCGAAAGAGATTTTAGAAGACCTATTAAAAACAGGCTTATGCTAAAAAACATAATCCTACTGATTACTGGTGCAGCCCTGGTTTTACTTCTTGGAGCGACAATGCCGAGGCGCGGTCAAGTGCAAGCTCATGGTCCGCCTTCCCTTACAGACTCTCAGCAATCTTATATGGGTATGATGAATCGTGGGCACTGTATGTAGCCAAGAAGAGGAAAACCAAACAAACAGATATCTTATCTGTTTGTTTGGTATGTTTGTTAGGTCTTGCCTGTTTTAAACAATTCATTTAAGATAAAGCATTAGTTTTTCCTTATGTCTTTGGCCGACAAATTAAGCGATGAAGATTTGGTGCTTTTTGTCAGAGAAAAAGATAAAGAGGCTTATGGCTTTATTATTGATCGTTATGAAAAAAGAATATTTTATTATATCAACCGGCTAATTAATAATCCTGAGGAAGCCAGAAACTTAACCCAGCAGACCTTTGTAAATGCCTATGTTAATATCTACAGTTTTGATAAAAATAAAAAGTTCTCTTCCTGGGTTTATAGAATTGCACATAATTTGGCGGTTAACTGGCTGAAGAGGAAAAAAGCCTCTATCTCACTTAGCCAAAATGAAGTTATAGCAAGCAAGCTGGCATCAGAAATTGATGTTTTTGAAGAGGCGGCTGGAAACGAATTTAATGATAAAATTAATAGTTTACTAACTGAACTTCCAGTAAAATTCAAAGAACCTTTTGTTTTGAGATATTTTGAGAAAAAGAGTTATGATGAAATATCAGATATTTTAAGAAAGCCCAAAAGCACTATTGGCACCTTGCTGCAAAGAGCTAAAGAAATATTAAAAAAAGAATTAGAAAAAATATATGGCCAAAGAAATTAAAAACGAATTAATGTCCCAGATTAGAAAGAACGAGTTAAAGATAAAATCCAAATGGGTGTTTATTGCTAAAAAGATGGGGATCAAAAGCGGGTTGGCTTTGGTTATTTTATTATTAGTGTTTTTAATTAATGCTTTTTTCTATTACATAAAAACAAATAATCTTTTGATATCTCTTCATTACGGACCTGCCTTTTGGCAGAGACTTCTGCACAGCCTGCCCTATGATTTAATACTAATTATTATTGTGCTTGGAGTTTTGTTAAACTTTATTGTTAAAAGGTTTGATTTTTCATATAAAAAACCCTTTGCTTTTATCTCTGCTGTTTTTATCATTTTTATCATCCTTGGAGCATTTACTGTTTTCGCCACTGATTTTAACACTCTCCTAAGGCAAGGTTTGGCAAGGTGCCCTTTTAAAATTCCTTATATCAGCGATTTCTACTTGCGTCGCTGCGGCTGTAATTCTCCACCTGATATTAATAATCCACCTTTAAATAGCATTAAAACCGAATAAATTTAAATAAAAAAAGCCTTCAAGGTATGAAGCTTAAAGAAAGCTTAAACTAATTTATAAAGACACTTAAGGGTTGATGTCTGCTAAAACAACAAAACCTCTGTGCTTTATAGTAGATGTCATTTACAACCCTAGGGGGTTGTTTTTTGCTGACGTTATTATTTGCTTTGCTTGAGAGCCTCAAAGGCTTCTTTGTTGTTTATGCAGCCAGGATCTGGTGCTTTGTAGTCATTGAAATAAGCATAGGCTCTTGCTCGACAGCCACCGCATAGTGCTCTGTGGTCACATTCTCCACAGTGTCCTTTTAAGTCTTCTCTTTCCCCAAGCTCTTTTAAAATAGGCGAGTTGTTCCAAATATTAATAAATTTCTGCTTTTTGAGATCACCCCCTGGAATAGGCATAAAAACGCAAGGGGTTACTATTCCGTCTGGCTGGATAGCACAATAAGCCCTTCCTACCCCACAACCCCCTATAAACTCAGCTAATAATTTTGCTTTTTCACCCTGGAGCGAGGTGTAATGGGAGCTGGGTATTACTTTTTGGCTGCCTCCTGCCATGCAGACACGGGCATATTGAGGAGCTGTAGTCATGCAAGCAATACCTCCTTTGAGATGATGTTTGTAGAGGATTTTTAGCATTTCTTCTCTTTGCTCAGGAGTTAAATCCATATCTAACATATTTTTCCCTCGGCCTGTTGGAATAAAATTAAAGGTATAGAATACGTTTGCTCCCAACTTTTGAGCAAACAAAATTAAGTCTTCCAGCTCAGCAAAGTTTATCTGGGTAATAGTGGAGGCAATGCCCACTCTCAAGCCTTCCTGAGCCACTGCATTTTTAATTCCTTTAACTGTTCTCTCCCAGAACCCAGGGATTCCCCTGAATTCATCGTGCACCTCTGGTTTGGTACTATCCAAGCTAATTTCTACATAATTTACTCCACAGCTAACCATTTTCTTGGCCATCTCAGGGGTAATTAAAGTTCCGTTGGTCGCAATAGAAACATACAAATTTCTTTCATGGGCTCTTTTTAAAACTTCCCATATGTCTGGATCTATCAGAGGCTCTCCTCCAGAGAAAGCCAAAGCAAAAACATCTTGGTCTGCTAATTGGTCTACCACATCTAAACGTTGTTTCAAGCTCAATTCTCCTTTAAGTTTCTCTCCTGCATCCTGATAGCAGTGTCTGCATCTCAGATTACAGAGGTTGGTAAAATTCCAAACTACAGTGGGTGGAGCTGTAAAAAACTGCGGGTGCTGAAAGCCATAATTACCTATGGATCTCATAATAAGGGTGATGCCATGCCGGAAAAGGGGGTTAGAAAGTTTCTCTCTAACCTGTTTTTTGCTTTGACCAAAAATAATCCTCCCAAATTCAAAGAAAAGGAAAAAAGGAAAAATCTTTGCCTTTTCTTTAAAGGAAAGAATAGTCTTGTCTCCAGTATAAAAGATAAAAACCCCTTCCAATAAACTCCTTTTTTTGTTTTTCTTCTTCGCTAACTTAGCAAAAACCCAACGGTTTATTCTATTCTTTAGGAAGAATTTTATAAAATAAGTTAAATCCATAATCTTTGTGATAATTAATTATAACCGAAAATACCCAAAAAGTCAACTCGTTTTTTGCTTATGAGATTTTTTTTGGTTTGAGTTGTATTACTTAATAGAAAGGTCGAAAGAGATTATATAAGACGTACTAAAAACAGGCTTATGTTCAAAACAAACATAATCCTACTGACTACTGGTACAGCCCTGGTTTTACTTCTTGGAACCATGATTGCGAGGCGCGGCTTAGCGAAAGCTCACGGTCCGCCTCCCCTCATAGACTCTCAACAATTTTATATGGAGATGATGAATCGTGAACATTGTATCTAGCCAAGAGGAGGAAAGCCAAACAAACAGATATCTTATCTGTTTGTTTGGTGTGTTTGTGGAGTATTGCCTGTTTTGAACAATTCATTTAATATAAAGCATTGGTTTTTCTTTATTTATGTCTTTGGCTGAAAAATTAGACGATGAAGATTTGGTAGTTTTTGTAAGGGAAAAAGATAAAGAGGCTTATGGTTTTATCGTTGACCGTTATGAGAAAAGAATATTTTATTATATCAACCGGTTAATTAACAACCCAGAAGAAGCAAAAAATCTAACCCAGCAAACTCTTGTAAATGCCTATGTTAATATTTATAGCTTTGACAAAAATAAAAAGTTTTCTTCCTGGATTTACCGAATTGCCCATAACCTGGCTGTTAACTGGTTGAAAAAAAAGAAAGCATCTATTTCGCTTAGCCAAAACGAAATAGTAGCAAGTAAGGTGGCAGCAGAAATTGACGTTTTTGAAAGAGCAGCTGAAAATGAATTTAATGATAAAATGACTGCTTTGTTGAACGAGCTTCCAGCAAAATTCAAAGAACCCTTTGTTTTGAAATATTTTGAGAAAAAAAGCTATGATGAAATATCAGACATTTTAAGAAAGCCCAAAAGCACCATTGGCACTTTATTACAAAGGGCCAAAGAAATATTAAAAAAAGAATTAGAAAAAACATATGGCAAAAGAAATTAAACAAGAGTTAATGTCGCAAATCAGAAAGGACGAGTTAAAGATGAAATCTAAGTGGCTATTTATTGCCAAAAAGCTGGGCCTTAAAAGCGGACTGGCTTTAACTATTTTACTTTTAATGTTTTTAATTAACGGTTTTTTCTATTACATAAAAACAAACAATGTTCTAATGCCCCTGCATTACGGACCTGCTTTTTGGCAAAAACTTCTGCACAGCCTGCCTTATGATTTAATACTTATTATTATTGTACTTGGGGTTGTGTTGAACTTTATTATCAAGAAGTTTGATTTTTCATACAAAAAACCATTCGTTTTCATATTCACTGCTTTTATTATTTTAACCATTATTGGAGCATTTGCTGTTTTTGCGACAGATTTTAATAATCTTCTAAAAGAAAACTTAGCGAAATGTCCCTTTAAAATTCCCTATATCAGCGATTTCTACCTTCGCCGCTGCGGCTGTAATTCTCCACCTGATATTAATGATTCAATTCTAAATAATATTGAAAGTGAATGAATTTAACTAAAATATTCAGCGTATGAAGCTTAAAGAAAATCTAGACCAATTTATAAAGCCAGTTAAAGTGGGCCGTTTTTCTGATTTAAAAGAGAAAATCCCAAAAAGAATTAAAGTCAGTAAAACAGATTTGGTTGCTATTCGCTACAACACTAAAATCTCTGTGCTTTACGGAAGATGCCAGCACCGCGGCGCTTTGCTAAGCGATGGATTTATTGAAGGTGGCAATTTAATCTGCGGTTTGCATTTCTGGGATTATCGCTACGACACTGGCGTTAGTGAATATAATCCTGAAGAAAAGTTGCACAAGTTTTCTGCTGTTATTGATAACGACAATGTCTATATTGACGAGCAAGAAATTATTGATTTTGAAAAAGAACATCCTTCACCTTTCAAGCCAGAAGAATATCTTGGCGATTACTTAGACACCTATCCTCAGCCAACCGAGCCCTACACCAATTACATCAAGCATTTAGCCAAGTACGGCTTGGAAAAATGGGGAAAACAAGGCAAGGTAGTGGCTATGGGCGTTGATATAACCACCTTGCCCTCCTGGAACGATATTCAAATTCTGCCTGCCCAACTTGCTCAAAGACCCCTGCTTGAAGAAGAAAAAGTTAAAACAAAAGTAGTGATAGGTCCGAGGGCAAAAAAGCCTCTTGAAATTTCAATGCCTGTTTTTGTTTCAGATATGTCTTTTGGCGCTTTATCTAAAGAGGCAAAAATCGCTTTAGCTAAAGGAGCTGAATTGGCAGGCACAGGCATTGCTTCTGGTGAAGGGGGCATGCTGGAAGAGGAACAAGCGAGCAACAGCCGTTATTTTTACGAATTAGCTTCTGCTGGTTTTGGCTTTTCTTGGGATAAAGTTAAAAAAGCGCAGGCTTTTCATTTTAAAGCAGGACAGGCTGCTAAAGTAGGAAGTGGTGGCTTTCTGCCAGGCAATAAAGTAACAGAAGAAATTGCAAAAGTAAGAGGCTTAAAGCCAGGTCAAGATGCTGTGAGCCCAGCAACCTTCCGCAAGCTGAAAACAGTGGATGATTTCAGAAAAATTGCTGAGAAAATAAGAGAGATAACCGGAGGCATTCCCATTGGATTTAAAATGGCTGCTAGCCGCCTTGAACCAGATATAGACTTTGCCTTGGCTGTTGGTATTGACTACCTGATAATTGACGGCAGGGGAGGGGGCACGGGCGCTAGCCCCGAAATACTAAGAGACCATATTTGCATACCAACCATACCAGCCCTATCTAGAGCAAGAAAGCACCTTGACAGAGCAAAGGCCAAAAATATTACTTTGATTATTACTGGCGGCTTGAGAATAGCACCTGACTTTGTTAAGGCGCTTTCTTTGGGCGCTGATGCTGTAGCCATTGCCAACGCAGCCATCCAGGCAATTGGTTGTTTAGGAATGAGGGCTTGTGAAACAAATAACTGCCCGGTGGGTATTGCCACCCAAAAGGGCGGATTGCGAGCCCGCCAAATTATAGACAAATCAGCTAAACAGCTTTACAACTTTTTAACCTCAACCAACCAATTAATTAAGGTTTTAACAAAAGCCTGCGGCTACAACGACATTAAGAAGCTCAATCCCAAAAACCTCTCCACTTTCAATTACGAAATGCACCGTCTAACAAACATTCCCTTTGCTGGATCTGCTATATAGCTTGACACTTATCTTTACCTTGTTAAAATAGGCTATATTAATTAAAAAAATAATAAAACTATGAACAAAAAAATAATCTTAATATTAATTATCATCATTGTTGCAGCAGCCATAGGCATTTTCATTTTAAGAGGAAACAAGACCGGCCAGCTTCCTCCCAAAAACGCTTGGGTTTGCGAAAACGGACAATGGATAAAAGCTGGTAATCCTACTGAACCCATGCCTTCTGAGTCTTGTCCCGTAGTAGAACCTGATGAGCCAATAATAGAGCCTGAGCTGGAAGAAACACCAGAAAATGGAGAAGATACTCCCGAGGAACTTCCCGACACAGCGCAGTTTACCATGGAAGAAGTCGCTAAGCATAACAGCAAAGAAGACTGCTGGCTTTTGATTGATGGTAAGATCTATGATGTCACCAACTTTATTGCTTCTCACCCAGGCGGTAATGAAATCCTAGCTGGCTGCGGCAAAGACGCCACAGAGCTTTTTGAAACACGTCCAACCGGCTCAGGAACACCCCATTCTGAAAATGCCAGAGAAATAAGAGAAGGCTTTTATATCGGTGATTTAATTGAGTAGCACAATATTCTTTGAGAGCTTACACAAAATGCTAACTCAAATAACCTATTTTCCAATCCTCGGCAAGCCCCTGATTATGTGGCTGGGCGTTATAACTTTATTGTCGTTTTTGTTTACAGCGCTTATTGCTTTTTTGGATAAAAAAGGAATCAATAAAATACCCTTTAAATGGCATTCTATTTTGGCTAAAGTTTCTCTCCTTTTAGCCATTATTCACGCCATTTTAGGTATAGCTATTTATTTCTAACAAATATATGAAAAAAACAATTCTTATTATCATTCTTATTATTATTGCTGGTCTTTTGGTATGGTGGTACTTTGGCTCTCAAAATGCCCCTGTTGTCACCAACTTTGAAGAGTGTATTGCAGCTGGCAATCCAGTAATGGAAAGTTATCCTCGGAGATGCAAGCATGGCGACCAAACCTTCATTGAGGTTATTATAAGAACTTTCACCCAAAATGATGGCCCGATAAATTGGTCTGTTGACATACCATCTGACTGGTTTGCCTATGAAAATGGACCGACCGTCATTTTCACTCAAGATCCATACCTTGAGATCCCCACAAGCACCGAGCTCTTTGCTATTGGTCCAAGCTTTTATATCACATTACACAACATTACTGATATTGAAGGGATTACTTCGTATGAAGAGTGGCTTGATATAAACGGCATGACAGAAAAAAGTCCATTGTTTATAGAAAGCAAAAACGTGGAGATAGGCGAATATTCAATGAAACGGATTACCACAGAGGCTGCTGGCTCTGAAGGCGAGGTTTTGCACTATGTTTATTTTGCTGATGTCCAAAGAATTGTCACACTCAGCCAGTATCCGTATGATCCAAAATCAAACATTACTCAAGTGCTTGAAACTGCTGTGCAAACTTTCCACGTGCCCGAGCGCCAAGGAAATGGCGGAGGCATTCTGCCTTTTAAATCAGGTGTGAGCGGAATTGTAACGCTCGGACCGACCTGCCCTGTGATACGCGAAGATGACGAATCCTGTGCTGACAAACCCTACAAAACAACAGTGCTGGTTATTGCAAACGGTCCCAAAAGCTCACCCTTTGCTGTGGTAGAAAGCGATGATGAAGGACACTACAAAGTCATACTTCCGCCAGGCGACTATGGTATTCAGCCAGTGGGAGGCAACCCATTTCCACGTTGTGAAACAAAAAATATAACCATAGAGCCCGATGCAATGCAGGAAGTAAACCTCTCCTGCGACACCGGCATCAGATAATGAAACCTGTAAATCCCAGAGATTAAAAGCAAAACAACCCCCAGGGGGTTGTTTTCGTTGTCTATGCAGATAGTATAGAATCTGAATAGAAAATTGTAGGGACTATTTTACCAATCCAAAATCCTACGGCGGCGAGGACTCACGGGACGCATAAGCTGACTACAATAAGTACACTTTATGACTTGCTTGGTACCTTCATCCTCAGTGTGTATTGTTCTCTTAGGATTGGAGAGACGCCCACATACAACACATTTTCCGTCGCTATCAAGAGCTTCTGGAAGCTCTTGATAATATATTTTCTCATCTCTTGCTGGAGAAGTTGAGGTTCTTCTATAGCTTGGCAACTCTGAACGTGACGACCTGTGAGATGATGAAGATGTGCCTTCTGTGAAATCTCTGGTCCATACTCTTTCATCTTTCCCCTGTACCTTGAGTTGATATTCCCCGGTAGTAGGGTTGTAATTCACTACAGCGCAAGCTTGATTCCCCAAATACACCTGTGTTCCGTTTTTTAACCGTCTTGGCATCTTTCCACTCCTTTCGTTGGTTATCAGTTCCGCCCGAAACACCTTTTTTATTTCCTCTATTCACAATTTAAGAATCCTCTTAAACATTACCACTTTGCATCTCCAAAATCAACCCAAAACTTTCCTTGAAAAAGCCTTTTTAAAGCAGTATAGTAGGGTAATGGAACCGAAAATTTCCAAAAAACCCGAAAATTTTTAGCCAAATGGTACATTGACAGCTTATATTATTCGTGCTAGCATGTCTACGTTGTAAATCAAGTCGTGGTGTTCTCATGTCCCGAACTAAAGTTTCTCAAAGATAGAAAGGGGAAAAAAAGAGATGAAAGTGAATTTTGTGTATTGTGGAAGCAACCCTCTTCTAAGGAGGCTCGCTGAAGCTTTAAAACCAGAAATGGAGGTAAATGTTAAAGAAATTGCTCTGAAAGATACTCCTGCTGGAGATAGAGAGCCATCCCTAGATCTCAGGAGATCAATAGAGGCTTTAGAGGGTCCGATAGTCACGGACCATGGATTTGAGGAGATAGTAGAAAAAATCACAGGTATCCCTCCGGTGAATGCTTATGGAGCTATCCAATGGCAAGTTAGGCGTATACTAGATATTACTACTAAACTCCAACCAGTAATAGATGAGATCAGGGCAAACCACAGAGAGCCTGTTGCGCTACAAAACTTCCTGGGACATCATTTTCGTCTAAGGCCTATTTATCACGACGAAGAGATAAGCTTCCCAGAAGATGAGAGGCAAGTTCTCGATAGGATAATTGAAGCAATGGGGGTTCAAAACGATGAGGGCTACCACATAAGTGATGAAATAATAAGGATAGCTGATTTGTATTCGGCGGTGCTCAAGAGAGAATTCAATGTTCCAGTAATCACCCGAGACGCATTCCAATATGAACAAAATTCTGTCAGAGAGGCATCACTAAAAGGAAATGTCCTCGAAGTCATAAGAAAGCTGGGCATGCAACCCGAAGATATTGTCCTTTTAGTAGACCATCATATTTATAGAATCAGAGAAGATGACCTCCAAAACTCCGGATTGACAGAAGTTGAGGTTGTGCCAATCTGTCGTTGTTGTATCGGTGTTCTTGGAATGCGTCCTCAATATGGTCCACTGAGCGATTTGGATTTAGCCTGGCACGGCTTCAAATTGTTTCCTCTTGAACATAGAGAGGATCTTGCTTGCACCGTAGCTAACCTGAAACAAATGATTGCAAAAGCCAGATAACTTTTTCTTATCCGGCGCCCCATAATCTCCATAATGGTATAGTACAAAAAAGTACTAAGGCCTCAAAGGGCTGCTCTTTAGCAGCCTTCTTATTTTCAATCAAAAAAACGAAAGGCATCTTTTCCTGAAAAAAATCATTGAAAAACCCTTTTTAAAGCAGTTATTTAAACTTATTACATCGTCTACGAAAGAAGGTTGACTTTTCTTTGACAGAATGTTAAAATTATGGTGTAAGATTAAGAAGATAAAAAATTTAATTTTTTATTGTATAGGCTGATTACCAGCCTGAGTTCTTTCTAAATTTGGTTAGATTGGTAATAGATATAAAGTGAGACGTGCAGGTGATGCACAGAGAGGAGTGGTTTGAATGGCTAAGAGAGAATTTAAGTTGTTTGAGATGTCAAGTCGCCTACAAAGACTAAGTGGTATTAGAGGAATTAAACAGGCTTTGAGCGAATACTTAGATAGAGGCCAAGACCCTCATCTTCTCAAGAGCCTTCTTGAAACAGCTGCTATATCTCAACCTGGACAAGCGGCTGTCTATCGAGAAGCTGCGGAATCATTGGACGGACGGCTTTACGAACTTCCTCCGATGAGAGACCATCAGAAGATGTTTGCACCAATTACTCGCCTTTGGAATCCGGATGGTAGCCCTATAAACGATCTACCTGAAGGAGCCTATCATGCTGTTCTTCTTGCAGCTTTCAATTACGTTTATTCTGGAAAATGGACTAGTTACCCCGGAGCGTTTGAAGGCTCTGTATTTGAGGAATGTATAGAGGTGGTTAAGGCGGTTCTAAATCATCCAAGAGCCACATTAGAATTGTCTTTCAATCTGGATTGCCTTCTTACTGCATTGGTAAAAAATCCAGCATTTAGAGAAGGAATCGAAGAGGAATTAGGTAATCCAGTAATGATGCTGAATATACTTAATCCTGATGATGCTTGTGCTAGATTCTTAAATAGGCAGGCGAAGAAGTTAGGTCTCGATGAGGTAGTCCAGTGGTTAGTTGAAAGAATGCGAACACCCGGTGAAGCAGTTAATTTTTGGCATAAGATGGGACTTCTCTCTCAGACGTCAGAAGATTTAATGGTAACTAGAATGGTCAACATTCTTTTGAGATTAGCGTCTTCTAGGGATAGGGCAACAAGAGATCGTGCTCGTTTAGCTCTTAATTTAGGGCGGGGCCCGACTAAAAAAAGGAGGGCTCACGAACAGGATAGTAGGGTATTCATCGTTGAGGAAGAAATGCATGAGAGAACACTTCATCTTTTCATTGAGAACCTCAAAGCAGAGCTTCCTAATATAGAAGCTATTCACACCATAATCAGGTGGTTAGCTTTTGTTTTGCCAGCCACTCGTTTCCATCTTGTTGTCAAGCTTGCCTTCCGAAATATTCCAGAACTCGGTAAGATTGATGAACGTACTGAACTAATCATTGAGTCTCTATTGGGGATGGATATTTGGCAGGCGCTTTGTCGCTTACAAGATCCTCTGATGTGGAGCGTAGTAAGCGACTTACCAGATGGATTAAATATTATGCCTGATGAAGAAAAAGAAGAGTTCAGGGAACTGAAAAGACTCATTGGGTCATACAATTTGTCTCGTCATGACATAGAAATGGCAGAACGATTAGATGGGTTAGCTGACGAGTCAGAGGTAAGTATCCCAGAAATGAGCACTGTCCTAGAAGAGGCATTAAACCTGCTCTGCGGAGATCTTCTTTTGGCCGTTACCCACTTAACTGATTCATGGAGGCCCCTTCGCAGATGGAGAAGTGAAATAATGTCTGCTCAATTTCCACGCGTTGACCTAGCTCGTCGAGGGAACGTAGGGGATTCTGGGGCAGCTTGCCGTTTCTTGTTGTTCACAACCGATGTCACCAATAAACCTCTAAAAGGTATGTTGGGTAGTGACGGCGATCTGGAATTAGATAATGTTCTTTACTTAACTCCTAAAGCTCAAATTGCCGTTCAAACCGTAGCAGCATATTCTCTTCGGTGTGTTCTAATTCCTCGATACTCAGAGAGTGCACCGCTAAAAGGCGCAAGGGGAAGTGGCATAATCTTCTCTGGTGAAATAAGGGCATCCAGGCCTATTATTCACACAGAAGGAGATTTAACCGAAAAATCAGACTATCAAGGACCGATATCTGACAGAATTAATCCTTTGCTAGCTGAACTTCTTTTCAGGTGGTTATTGAACGAACTTCCTGATTGTCCTTTCCGTCTTTTTCAGGAAATTCCAGAGCCAGGTAGATCAAGTGATGTATTCTATCTGACAGATCGAGATGCAAAAGAAGCTCTACTAGAGGGGACTAAGACACTATCAGAGGTTTTTGCAAAATTGATTCGGTCTCACACACGACCCTTGGCGGTTTATCTGAATGCGGATGAAGATGTAGTGGTTCAGC
>CAYGBM010000022.1:0-8673 GCA_964348225.1 uncultured Candidatus Saccharibacteria bacterium
GATGCTGTGCAGGCAGTAAATTATTTAGATTGTGATGTTCAGAGATTAGGTGTTGATCTTTTAACTTTATCTGGGCACAAGATTTACGGACCAAAAGGAATTGGGGCTTTGTATGTTCGCCAAAAAACACCTATTGCACCTTTGATATTAGGGGGCGGGCAGGAAGAAGGGATGAGGTCTGGCACTGAAAATGTGCCTGGTATAGTTGGCTTGGGAAAAGCAATAGATCTGCTTAAAGAAACAAGAAACAAGATACAAGAAACAAAAAATTTGAGAAATAAACTTATTGATGGAATTTTAGAGAAGATTCCCAATTCAAAATTGAATGGTGCAAGAGAGCAGCGGCTGCCTAACAATGTTAATTTCAGTTTTGAAGGGGCAGAGGGTGAGGCAATTGTTATTGCTTTAGATCAAGAGGGGATTGCAGCTTCAACTGGTTCTGCTTGTTCCTCAAGGAGCTTAGAGCCTTCCCACGTGCTTTTGGCTTTAGGGCTCTCGCACGAGCAAGCCCACGGCTCTTTGCGGTTGACTTTAGGAAGATATACTACAGAGAAAGAGATAGATAGGGTTTTGGAGGTGTTGCCAGGGGTGATACAAAGATTGAGGAAAATATCTGGCTATCGGTTAAGGGTTTAAAATTATTAATTTTTAATTAAATTCTTAATTATTAATTCTTAATTCTTAATTTTCATCATGGCTTATTATTCAAAAAAAGTAATGGAGCATTTTATGCACCCAAAGCATATGGGTAAGATTAAGAATGCTGACGGTATTGGCGATACCAAGAATTTGAGATGCGGGGATATTATGAAGATTTATATTTTAGTTGAGAAAAAAAATGGAAAGGAGCGGATTGTTGATGCTAAGTTTGAGACCATGGGCTGCGGTCACGCCATAAGTATTTCAGATATGATTTGCGAGTTGGCTGAAGGAAAAACAATTGAGGAGGCAAAAAAAATTGAATTCAAGGATATTGCTGATGAGGTAGGTGAAGTGCCTAAGCCAAAGCTTCATTGCATTCGTTTGGCAGAAACTGCCCTCAAGTTAGCAATTAAAGATTATGAAAGCAAAATCAAAAACTAAGGTTGTGGTTGCTATGTCAGGAGGAATAGATAGTTCGGTTGCAGCAGCCCTTTTAAAAAGGGCTGGCTTTAATTTGGTTGGGGTGTTTATGAGATTTTGGGCAGCTCCCGAGGCTGATGGGATTGGAGGGAAATGGAACAGATGCTGCTCTCCTGAAGCTGAAAAAAGGGCGCGGAGGGTTGCTCAAATTCTTAATATTCCCTTCTATGTTTTTAAATTTGAAAAAGAGTTTAAAAAGAGAATAGTTGATTATTTTTTAGCTGAATACAAGGTTGGTAGAACGCCGAACCCCTGTGTTGTTTGCAACAAAGAAATTAAATTCGGACTTTTGCTGGAAAAAGCCTTGGGCTTGAATGCAGATTTTGTGGCAACAGGACATTATGCGCGAATAGCGTTAGAGAAAAACTACAAACTACCAACTACAAACTACAAACTATTGCGGGCGCAAGACCGCAAGAAAGACCAATCTTATTTTCTTTGGCAGTTGAAGCAAAAGCAGTTGAGGCGTATTTTGTTTCCAATAGGGGATTATACAAAAAAACAAGTTAGAGAATTGGCCAAAAAGTTTAAACTACCCCTTGCTGAAATGAAAGAATCGCAAGAAGTTTGTTTTATTAAGAAAACAACAGAAGATTTTTTAAGAAGATACTTAAAAGAAAAAAAAGGACCCATAGTAGAGCAGGTTCGCGATGGAGTGCAAAAAACAATCGGTGAGCATAAAGGATTGTGGTTTTACACAATTGGCCAGCGAAAAGGTATTGGCTTGAGTGGAGGACCTTACTTTGTGTTGGATAAAAACAAAAAGAAAAATACTTTAGTTGTTAGCAAAAACAAAAAAGATTTAGCCAAAAAAGAGCTTATCGCTAAAAACGTCAATTGGTTAGCTGGCAACTCCCTAAAGCTGCCTCTTGAGGTTAAAGCCAAAATTAGGTATAACTCACCGCTTTGTTCAGCTGTTGTTAAAAAACAAGCTAATCGTTATAAAGTGGTTTTTAAAAAGCCCCAGCTTGCTATAACCCCAGGCCAGTCAGTGGTTTTCTACAAGGGCAGCGAACTTTTGGGCGGTGGTGTAATAGCTTAAAAATGAGCTAGGCGCATCTAGAAGATGCGCCTATATTCGCAAACAGCTTAAGAGGGTTTTTAGTCAGAGACTAATAATGGGCGAAGGGGTGCGAACCCTTCCTTTACACCTTTTCCCGAAAGAAGAGGTTTCCCGAAATCCTCAAAAGCTGATAATTTTCTGGACGATAACCGGCTTGCGCTGAGAATTGCTGGGGCTTCAGCGCTGTCCACGGACGGCATCCTACCAAACGTAGGGATTTGTTTCCATGGACATTTAGCCATTGGTTATCGCCCGGGCAGAACCTTGATATTTTTTTTGTGGCGATTAAGACCGTATGGGAAACCAGGATCTGCCTCGTTGTGAAGGAACTTATAGTATAATTCCTGCACAAGGGACGATGGGAGACGTCCCTTGTGCGCTGGAGTAGCTTTTCTCAGGTCATCTACTAACACAGCGGATAATACTCCTCCCGTTGCCCTAGTAGGAGATAGGAAAAAACTACCGACTATAATTTATGCTTTTTTGAGGATTTTGTCAAGACCTGCAATTTTTTTTGGGGCTTGACAAGGGTTTTGGGTTTTGCTACACTAGATTCCATACCCCCCATAGGGGGGTATGGAATCTTTATTCTTAAACTAAAACATATGGCTAAAAAAGACTTTAAAAGAGAAACTTTAAACAGAATTAATTATCTGACAGGTCATCTAGAAGGTGTTAAAAGGATGATAGAGGAGGATAAGTATTGTATTGATGTTATCAAGCAGAACGAGGCGGTTATTGCAGCCATTAAAAAGCTGAACCATTTGATATTAGAAAACCACTTGCACACCTGCGTTAGCGATGCAATCAAGGGGAATGATACAAAGGAGAGAAGAAAAAAAATACAAGAGCTTGTAGAAATTTTTAACAACTCTGACTAATAATTCTATGAATCCTTTTAGAAGAAATAAAAAGGGCGCATTAAACAAGGGAAATGAGAAAAAAGGATTTTGGGTTGGAATAGCCTATGGTTTAATACCCCATATTGGCTGCATAGCTTTTATTGTTTTTTCGGTTTTGGGGGTAACAGCAGCAACTACATTGTTTAAGCCCCTACTTTTGAATCCTTATTTCTTTCACATTTTAGTTGCAATTTCCATTGTGTTTGCGACAGCCTCAGCTGTTTTTTATTTTAAAAAACAGGGTTTTTTAAGCTTTCAAAGGAAAAAGGGTGGATTGGAAATAAGCTTTTTAAAGGGGGCTCTAAGAAGAAAACGAAAATATCTTTTAACGCTCTATGGCACGACCATTGGCATTAACCTGATTCTTTTTATGGTAATTTTCCCAATAGCTGCCAATATTAACGCTGGCGTACCCTTAACAGCTGCTATACTAGGATTCTTTGGAGGAGACACAGAGGTCCAACTAGACGAGGCAGAATCTTTGCTAACATTAGAAGTATCAATTCCTTGCCCTGGCCATGCTCCTTTGATCATTGGAGAGCTTAAGGCGATTGATGGCGTTGGAGGAGTAAGCTTTAAGTTTCCTAATCTATTTAATGTGGGCTATAATCCAGAAGCAACTTCAAAAGAGGAGATTCTTTCACTGGAGGTTTTTGGAACATACAAAGCCAAGGTTATGAACCAAGAAGCTGGAGAGGATGGAAGTCAGCTCGCAGACAATATTGTTCAGGCAGAATCTTTAGAGAGAGATACATTGGGTAGCGCTGGAAGCTGTTGTGGAGGGGGTGCTGGTGGAGGAGGTTGCGGTTGTGGGTGCTCAGGTTTTTGAGCAAGAAATTTTGAAAATAATTTATTCTTAATGACTTTTAGACAGTTTTAATGAGATATCCTCAACAGGAAATCCATTTAAAATTGACTATCGTTAAAAAATATGCAGGAAAATTCTCAACAAGAGCCTAAAATGGCTCAACAACAATTCAAAATTAAAGGTATGCATTGCAAAAGCTGTGCTGATAAGATAGAGGAAGGGATCAAGAAATTGACAGGGATAAGTGAAGTGAAAGTTAGCTTTCCTGAAGAGCAAGCTTTTATTCGGTTCAATCCTGACCAGATAAACCTCAATAGGGTAAAGGAGGTAATAAAAGAAACGGGCTATGAGGCAATCATTGAAGAGGAAAGCTCTACTAATTCTTCTTCGGGAAAGATGGTTAGAATCAGCTTGGAGAGTTCGAGTATTTTAGCCATATTGGTTGGAATCACATTAATATTAACTATTGCTAATACTTATTCTAATGCAAAGATAAGAAACCAGCTTGCCTTGCTTGGGGGCGGTGAGCTTGTCGGGCTTGAAGAACAAGACACCAGAGAGCAGGAAGACGGCAGCCTCAAGGAAGTAAAACCGACATTACCGGGAGTGGGAGGTCCAGATGAAGACTCGTTAGGACCTTCGCCTGGGAATCAGCCTTTGCTTGACATCGAAGCTCTGGCTGACGATGACCCCCAAAAAGGTTCGAAAAATGCTCCTGTTACGATCGTGGAGTTTTCTGATTATGAATGTCCTTTCTGCAGAAGATTCTTCGACCAGACATTGCCCCTTATAGATAAAAATTATATACAAGATGACAAGGTAAAATATGTTTTTCGCGACTTTCCTTTAAGCTTTCACAGGAATGCCCAAAAAGCAGCAGAAGGTGCTGAGTGTGCCGATGAACAGGGCAAGTTCTGGGAGTATCATGATAAGCTGTTTGAGAACCAAGATGCCTTATCTGTTGGAGACCTTAAGCTTTATGCGAAAGACTTGGGTTTGGATACTACAAAATTTAATGATTGTTTAGACTCCGGAGAAATGGCTTCAGAAGTTGAAAAAGACTTTCGTGATGGCTCAAGATATGGTGTTGGTGGAACGCCGGCTTTTTTTATCAACGGCACACCGCTAAGCGGGGCTCAACCCTATAGTGTTTTTGAGAGGACTATTGAGCAGGAGCTTAATAAACAGTAATAAAACAATCAATACAATGCAAAATAAAAAAGGTAAAATTTGGACAATTGTTTTCATTGCTTTGTTTTTGGGTGTGGCTTTATTGACTAAGGGGTTTGGTTTGTTTGGTTCTGCTCCAGTAGAGGCTGAACCTGCTGGGGAGAGCGCTGTTTTGAGAATTCCATTGGAAGAGGTAACAAGCAATGCTAAATGGTATGAATACGAGTCAGGCAAGAGCAAAGTAAAGTTCTTTGTTGTTAAGGCTGGAGATGGTAGTGTAAAAACCGGTTTTGACGCTTGCGATGTCTGCTTCACCGAGAAAAAAGGCTACAGACAGGAAGGTGATTATATGGTTTGCAATAACTGCGGTAATCGTTATCCAATAGACGGATTGGGTACAGAGAACAAGAATCCCGGCGGCTGCTGGCCTGGCTATCTGCCAAGCGTTGTTAAGGACGGCAATGTGATCATAAAAAAATCTGACCTAAGTAACAGCAGGCTGGGAAGTTGATTATGAAATCTGTTAAAATAATCATTCTTGGATTGATCATTGTTGCGATATTAGCGATAGGAGGAAGTTTTTTATTGTTTGGGCGGGGCGATGGCACCGAGAGTGATTTTCATATAAAAAGGGACACGATTTTATCAGAGCTTTATTTGGCTATTGAAAAGGCGCAGGGTTCTGGCAATTACAATTGCTGTATAGAGCCGCCCTGCACAATGTGTTATCTTGGTGATTGGCTTTGGGGAGATGGTTCTTGTTATTGCGACAGGGAAATGGCACAGGAAAATTGGGACAAAGTTTGCCCTCAGTGCATAAAAGGGATTGAGCAAGGGAAGTGTAAATCAAATGAAGATACCTGTTTTGTGCTTTAAATAATCGTTCCGGAAAATTTAAGAGAAAAGGATTTATGATAAAAAAAATCTTTAAAATCGAAGGAATGCATTGCGCTTCTTGCGCATCAGTTATAGAAAACACCCTTAAAAAACAAAAGGGTGTTCTTTCAATAAATGTTAATTTTGCTTCAGAGAAAGCTGTGGTAACATTTAATCCAGCAATCATTAGTGTTGAGAGGATAAAAGCATTGATTAAAAAATCGGGTTATCGGGCTTCAGAAGAAAGCCTTGAAGAGCTTAAGGGGAGGAGGCGTAAAGACAGAGAGAGGCAGAGGATTAGACAGCTCAAGAGAAATTTCCTGATATCCTTGGTCTTGGGCATTCCTCTTTTTTATATAGCAATGGGTTCGATGATTGGCTTGCCCTTGCCAGACATTTCATTGAGAATGAATAGCATTTTACAGCTTGGTATTACCAGCTTAATAATCTTTTTCAACAGACGTATATATTTGTCAGGTTTCAAGAGGCTAATCACGAGAAAGCCGGATATGGATTCTTTAGTGGGAACAGGCACTGCGGCTGCCTATCTTTACAGCTTGGTTGTTGCTCTGAGAATTTGGCTTTATCCTCAATTCATTGCTGAGCCCCACCTTTATTTTGAATCGGCTGCTTTTATCTTGATTTTTATTTCGCTTGGAAAGTATCTTGAAGTTTTAACCAAAGGGAAAACAAGCCAGGCAATTAAAAAGCTTATTGGGCTTCAGCCAAAAACAGCAACTGTTATAAGGCAAGGCAGAGAAGTAAAAACTCCTATCTCTGAAGTGAAAAAGGGAGATGTTATTTTGGTTAAGCCTGGCGAGAAAATTCCTGTTGATGGCGTAGTTATTGAAGGATACTCAGGGGTGGATGAGAAAGCAATTACAGGAGAGAGCATACCTGTTGAAAAGAAAGAGGGTGATGAAATAATAGGCGCTACTATTAACAAAACAGGAGCTTTAAAATTCAGGGCTACGCGGGTTGGTAAAGACACAATGCTCTCGCAAATAATCAAAATTGTTGAAGAAGCCATGGGCTCTAAAGCTCCGATCCAGGTTTTAGCTGATAGGGTTTCTTTTTACTTTGTGCCAGCAGTAATTATTATAGGAATTTTGGCTTTTGCTGGTTGGGTTATTGCTGGGCAGTCTTTTGTTTTTGCTTTAACGGTTTTTGTGGCGGTTTTAATTATTGCTTGCCCTTGTGCTTTAGGCTTAGCTACTCCAACAGCTGTTATGATGGGCACAGGGCTTGCTGCTCAAAACGGGATTTTAATTAAAAACAGCAGGGCATTGGAGATTGCCAAGAAAGTTAATGTTATTGTTTTTGATAAAACAGGCACTTTAACCAGAGGGGAGCCGGAAGTTACCAATGTTTTAGCAATAAGCAAAAATGGAGAAAAAAGAGCTAAAGAATTACTGCAATTGGCTGCTTCTGTGGAAAGGAATTCCGAGCATCCATTGGCTCAGGCGGTATTGAAAAAGGCAAAGGAGCAGAAATTAAAGCTTTTCGATCTTAAGGGGTTTGAATCAAAGCCGGGAAAGGGCGTTGTTGCCCTCTATAAGGACAGAAAGGTTTTAGCTGGCACAAGAAAATTGCTTTTGGAGAATATGATTGATTTAGCTCCCTTTGAGGAATTGATAACTGATTTAGAACAACAAGGCAAAACTACTATATTAGTTTCTGAAGGCAAAGAATTCTTAGGCATAATTGCTGTGGCTGATATGTTGAAAGCGCATTCTAAACAAGCCATAGAGCATTTGCACAAGTTAGGTAAGAGAGTGGCTATGATTACTGGCGATAATAAACGAGTAGCTGAAGTGATAAGCAAAGAGTTGGGGCTTGATTACTTTTTAGCTGAAGTATTGCCCCAAGAAAAAGCCCAAGAGATCAAAAACCTGCAGACAAAAGGCAATGTTGTTGCTATGGTTGGCGATGGCATTAACGATGCCCCTGCTTTAGCTCAAGCTGACTTGGGGATTGCTTTGGGTTCTGGCACTGATGTTGCCATTGAAACAGGAGGAATAGTTTTGGTTAAAGACGACCTGCGGGACGTTGTTGGAGCCATTGATTTGAGCAGCTACACTGTAAGGAAGATAAAGCAGAATCTTTTTTGGGCTTTCTTTTATAACTCTGTTGGCATTCCGATTGCTGCTGGCATTTTATACCCTTTCACTGGCTGGCTGCTCTCGCCAGTTATTGCAGCAGCCGCCATGGCTTTCTCTTCAGTAAGCGTTATAACAAATGCCCTTCTGATGAAAAGATATTCTTTAAAAACAAAGTGAGGTTTATCTCTCTTTATTTTTGCTGGAAGCCTGATGTTTGAACATAAAGCTTGACAATTTTTTGTTGGGGTTTTTGTGTTAATATCTATATAAACCTGGATATATCTCGTATCTTGGTCCTTATAAAAGATTAAGGCCTGCTGAGGAGCAGGCCTAGAGGAGTTACATTACATCAAAGCTTATCGTGGGAAATCAACTGAGCTGGTCTAGTCTATATGAGCGGGGGACAGCGAGGTCAGGATTGGGCCAGCTATGATCACCCTCTCTCCTTACTGTCCCACCTGTTTTTTTTCAAATTGCGCTACGTCAGACGGAAGGTAGAAGCTGCCACTAGAACCTTCCGCCTGAGGGAGGCCCACAAAAGTATGCCTCTCATTTTCAATTTAATCTCTCCCAAGCCTTTTGTCAATAGCATGTATGTATATTGAAAGCGAAAAGAATAGAGATTATAAA
>CAYGBM010000023.1:0-2715 GCA_964348225.1 uncultured Candidatus Saccharibacteria bacterium
AATAATACAGATGCTATTTTTTTTATAACTTCTTTTTTCTCTTCGATACCATGGATAGTTTCAACATCTAAAAGCAGCAATAAAAACGGTTTCTTGGAACGTTCTGTTCTCTTTCTTTCTAAACTGAGCAACTCGTTAAAGTAATCTTCAACAAAAAACCAATATTCGTAATCAATGAGACACTCTGAAATATGAAAACGTTTCTTATTAAGCTTATTGGAGTTTGCATTTTTTTTGAATGGTAAAATATGCATGTTTATTATGTTTGTTTATAGTATTCTTTTAAAATTTCTAAAAACACAAAAGCCCGACAAAGATAATTAGTCTTGTCGGGCTTTAAGAATCCTCTCTCGAGGTTTTAAAGTGCTCCGCGTTTTCCCCCCCAGAAAGCCCCGCCATTCATAAGCGGTGATGCTATTCCGTCCTTTTCACGGGGTCTACTTCAGTATTCTCCTGTCTTCTACTTCAATATATAATATCCCCCCATCGTTAAACTTAACCGTTACTTTCTCATGGGAGTTTTCCCGAATAATATTGTAATATCTAAATGCCTCTATAATTTTAGCATATTTCCCATTTGCCTTATAAGAACTATTCTTTTTTGATTTTGACAAATTATTTGTAATGTTCTGTCTCATCTTTAATTAATTATATCTCTTTTTCATTCTGCGCATAAGAAGGATAGTAGTATGAATACCCATATGAATAACCGTATTTTGTCTTGAGATCCAGTCCATTCAATACAACTCCAAGTATCTTTGCATTTACACCATTTAAAAGCTTAACGGTCCGGAATAAGGCTTCTCTCGGAGTATTAGCAGCCTTAACAACCACTAATACAGCCTCTGTAAATTGAGTTAAAATGAGACTGTCAGATATGCCCAAAACCGGTGGTGAATCAAATATTACATAATTATATTCGGTAGAAAGAGCATCAACAAGTTCTCTCATACGTAATGAATTTAAAAGTTCATGAGGATTCGGCGGTATAGGGCCTGATGTTATCACGTCAAACCCTGAGTAAGGAGATTTTCTTATCAATCCGTTATACTCGGTGGTACCAGAAAGAAACGAAGAAAGCCCCTTTGAATTATCCAGATTAAAAACGCTATGGATACTTGGTCTTCTCAAGTCAGCATCAATAACAATTCCCTTTCCAAAAAAACTTACAAAACTCTTTGCAACATTCGTTGCTAATAGCGTTTTACCATCTTGCGCCAGAGGGCTTGTAATCAGAATTCTTTTTGGTGGTTTTTGGCTATTTGTAAACCGGATATACGTGCCTAAAGACCGGAATGCCTCAGCAAAGGGGCCTTTACTGTCTGCTTTATCACTAATGAGGAGCTTTATCGGGTCTGTTTCTGCTATAGGGACAGTACCAAGAACCGGGATGCTCGATTTCTTTTCAATATCATCAACATTCTTTACAGAATTATCAAAATACTCAACAAAGAAGGCAAGAAAAACTCCGCCAAAAAACCCTAAAATGATTGACAGTGCTATGTTAAGAGCTTTTTGGGGTTTATAGGGTTTCCGCGGTATTTCTGCCATGTCGAGAATCTGTATATTGCTTTCAGTGAGAGTTGTACTTACACCGACCTCTTTCAGTCTCTGCAAAAGGGAATTATAGAGATCCCCATTAGTCCTAACCTCTCTCTTTAATATCTGATAGTGAACCATCTTTTTTTGATAGGTAATAACATCCTGACGAAGCGCCTCTATCACTGAAGAGAGATAACTTTCCCTTGATAAAGCAATCTTGTAATCAGAATCTAATGTTTTGATAATCTTTTGTTCCTCTGCTCGTATTCTTTTCTTCAGTTGTTCTATCTGTTTTTCAAGCCGAAGCATTTTCGGATACTCGGGCTTATGTATCTTCAAGAGGTTGAAATACTCAGCCTCCAGTTTTGTATATTCCAATGTAAGTGCCTGTATCAGAGGGTTTTGGAGAACAGCACTATAGTTGACACCAGATTTCTCAACTTCTTTATAAATCGCCTCTTTTGAAATCCTGTCAGCTATTGCTTTATCCAACTCTTTAGAAAGTTCTGAAAGCTTCTGGGTAAGAAGGTTTTCAGAGTCTTTTTCTCTGTTAAGAAAGATAATCTGGCTTCTCGCTATGTATTCGTTTAACTGTCCTTCAGATTCTTCAAGCCTTCCTTTCATGGCCTCAACCTCTTTCTCAAGCCTGCCTCTGGCTTCTTGTGTAGGCTCAATTTTACTCTCCAGGGTAAACCTTATATATTCATCAGCAATTGTATTGGTTACATTCGTGGCAAATACTGGATCATTTGACAGAAAACTAACATTTACAAGTTGAGATGACTTTATAGGTTCCACGTCTAATTTATCCAGAAAAGCGTCAATTAATTCGCCTTTCCCGTCCCCTCCATTATCCATTTCTGTTTCTTCTCCTAGTATCGCTGAATAAATTGCGTACCTTTGAGAAACATCTGACTCCTTCCCTGAAGATAGTTTGGTTATGACCCTTTGTGCAAGATTCCTGCTCTTTAAAATACTATATTGAGTCAGGTAATAGTCCTTTTCCGACCTCTCAGCCTCATAGTCATCTTTAAATGTGAGTATATTCGGGCTCACCCTCTTGATCTGAAGGGTTGATGTTGCCTTATAAACAGGTTTCATTAAAAATGATGTGGCTGTAACAATTACAACAACCGAAATAAAAAAAACAATCACTATCCTCTTCCTTCTGAA
>CAYGBM010000024.1:0-1958 GCA_964348225.1 uncultured Candidatus Saccharibacteria bacterium
CGGACTGTTCGGCGCCCCGGACCCCGTCACCGTCAATTGACAGTTGTACATGCCCTCTGACAGTCCGTTAATATCTACAAAAATATTAGCATCGTCCACCTCACCAGAACTCGTTCCGCTGTTTGGCTCAACCGCTATCCAGTTGCAATCCGGCGTAACCGTCCAGTCCATACTCGAGTGGCCGCTGTTCCAAATAGACAGAACCTGCGCAGCAGGATTCACGCCCCCCTCGTAACCTGTAAACTCCAAGTACCTTGGGCTGACCTCCAAGACCTGCGGCCCAGCAAAACCAGCCGAACCTGAAAGTAAAATCCCCGCTACAATGCTTAAAACCGCGATTTGCCTGCTCATTTTACATCCTCCAATTCAATTTGAATATTCCTGCTCCGAAATCGTTGTAAAATAACTCTACCACACGTCCGCCGACAAATCAAGGATTATCCCCCTTTTTTTAAAAAAATATTCCCACCCCGCAAATTTTGATTTTAAAACCATTCAGGCCCTTATGAGCGCAAAAAAAAGACTGATGACCTTCCCAGTCATCAGTCCCCTGCTCCTCCCTACACCGCTTATAAAAAAGGCCTTATCGGCCCTGACTTCCTAATTAGCGAAGGCATTGCTTTAGACTACTCGAAGGCTATAGCGACGCCGATATTGGCATCTTTGAGTATATCTTTACGTTCGACTCTGACTACTTTACCCGTTTTGATGCGAGCGAACTGTCCTTTTTCTCTTGCTAAAGCTTCCGTGCGAGGAAAATTGACTTCAACAGTATTGCCCATCCGAATAGGCATCGTCATTGGAACCGTAATGAAAACCCCCGTTTTGCTGATGTTGGAGCTACGGCCGGTAAAAAACCTATTAGCCTCCGGCAGCCAAATACTCACAGGCCAGCAAAGCTCGGTTCGGGTATGCCTGCGCTGCTCGATTAAAGTCTCCATAGTTTTAATCTTCCTTAAATCTTCGTTCCATCAATTGATAATGTTATCGGCAATGTTAATTTGGATAGATTAGTGTATTTGGGCAAAACAACAATCTTTCTGAAAAATTTTTCTTCTTCTGATATATGATTTCGTTTTTGCTCTTTTTATCGGTCGTTGTTCTCATTTGTAGTTTAATCACTGAAAAGTCTCTCGACCCTGCTCACCTTCCGGTACGGTTGGGATTTTAAGTAAGGAAATTTATAATTACAGCTTGGTATCAGGTAAGTTTCTTGCCGTTCTGGATTGTTTAGTGTATTTTTAAAGAAAGATGCAGACAAAAGTTATAAAACTCGATTCTGCAAAGATTGATTCGGCGAAAATTAAAGAAGCTGCACGATTAATCGACGCCGGCGGACTCGTGGCTTTTCCTACCGAAACGGTCTATGGAATTGCCTGCCGGGTTGAAAATACCTCGCTAACTAAGCTGGATAACATCAAAGGCCGGA
The DNA here is from genome assembly GCA_964348225.1 of uncultured Candidatus Saccharibacteria bacterium. GTDB lineage: Bacteria > Patescibacteriota > Minisyncoccia > Minisyncoccales > CG1-02-41-26 > CAYGBM01. The sequence goes on from CAYGBM010000024.1 coordinate 1,430, forward strand.
GCCCTGAAAAATACTATACATTGCATATCGCTGAAAAAAGTGATGTCAAAAAATATCTGCCTGCTGTCAGATTAAGGGCACAAAAGCTAATCGAAAACGCCTGGCCCGGGCCATTGACCATAGTCTTTGAATTGGATGTCCAGGATATTAAGAAACAGCAAGCCAATCTTAAAAGAGAGATTTTTGAAAATTTGTACAAGGATAATTCCATAGGTATTCGCTGCCCTGACAATCCAATAGCTACAATACTGCTGCAGTCAATCAAAAGTCCGGTGGTTGCACCAAGTGCGAATATAACAGGTCAGCCACCAGCGACGGATGCAAACCAAGTTCTCGCTCAATTCTCATGTCAAATCGAGTTATTGCTGGACGCAGGGCCCTGTAAATACAAAAAAAGCAGTACGGTTGTGAAAATAGGTAAAAAGGGCCTGGAAGTTTTAAGGCCTAGCGTATATTCCCAGCAAGACGTGGAAAAAATGTCGCAGATTAAATTTTTGTTCATTTGCACCGGCAATAGCTGTCGAAGCCC
>CAYGBM010000025.1:0-60960 GCA_964348225.1 uncultured Candidatus Saccharibacteria bacterium
CAAGCGTTGTCGCATAGACGGAGCCAGTTACTCACTAATATAACCGAAACAAGCAATTTCCCCCTTCAAGAGAGGGGATTTATGATAGAATAAAATAATGAAACCAACAATCTTTTTAATCGGTCAAAATATAAATATATATTCTGGTGACGGAAAACATCAGTTTGCGAGAACAGGTGAGATGGGTTTTTACCATCTAAAGAAAGCTGGAGCAACAGGTGTGATTTTAGGGCATTCAGAAGTAAAGGATGAACCAGAAGTAGTTAATAAAAAATGGAAATCAGCTTTAGAATATAATTTATTTGATAACGTTGTTTTAGTAGGAGGAGATTGGGAAGATTTAGAAAAAGGATGGGATAAGAGCAATGAGCAAGAAATAAAAGGAATGAAAAATAAGTTCAAAGACAAACTCCTAACCATATTGAGTAGCATAGATAAAGAAGCCATTGAAAAAACAGTTTTTGGCTATGAACCAAGCTGGGGAACAAGAGGAAGTGGCAAAGAAGATGTTTTACCGCCTCAACCACCACAGATAGAGAATATGTGTTCGTTTATGAGAGAAATAATAGAAAAAGAGTATGGCAAAGACATATCAAGGGATATAAGGATTATTTACGGAGGCAGTTCTTCTCCTGAAAGAACAGAAGAGATTATGCCTTCAGATAATGTTGATGGTTTGATTTTAGGTTCAGCTGGTAAAACAGTGGATTGGGCTCAAAAAATAGGAGAAGGAATACAAAAAGCTATGAGAGTCAAACAATCAGTTAGGAAGGGAGTATTAGTATTTAACTGGAAGGCGTACGAATTAGAAGAGCCATATGCAGATTTCTTAAAAGTTATAAATAGTTTTGACAGTAATCTTATTGAGATTTATCTGGCTCCCATAGCAACAGAATTGCTGGAGGTAAAGAATTTGTTGACGTAACGTTATAGCATAGACGGAATCAGCAATTTCCCCTTTCAAGAGAGGGGATTTTGTTTTGTTTTGCCTGCCGAAGCCTTGGCGAAGGTAGGGGGTTGATTTTTAGTGGTTTTTGTTTAAGATGGTTTTAGCTATACGAGTGAGTTCTATGTGGTCATTTTGAGAGAAAGGAGAGGTAATTATGGACGAGCTAAAGGACAAAATTATCGTGGCTTTGGATGTTGACACTGAAGAGGAAGTTAAAGCTCTTGTAGAGACGCTTGGCTCCCAGGTCGGATGTTTCAAGATCGGTTTGCAGTTAATTACTTCCATAGGGCCACCTCGAGCTATACAACTTGTCAAAGATTGCGGCGGAGAGGTGTTTTTCGATGGTAAGTTTGATGATATTCCCAATACTGTCGGCAATGCCTCCAGAGTGCTTGCAGAATTCGGTGTCAAGATGTTCAATGTCCATGCTTCTTGTGGTATTGCGGCTATGATGGAGGCGGTCGATAACAAAGGGAATGCACTGGTTCTCGCCGTCACCGTACTGACTTCTCTTGAGGAGAATAATGCCCATTTGATATTCGGAAAGCCAAGTAAGGCAGCAGTGTTGCAGTTTGCCAGAGATGCCAAGAACGCTGGTATGGACGGGGTTATCTGCTCACCTCAAGAACTGGAACTTCTGGGTCAGCAGCCAGACCTTAAAGACTTCTTGAAGGTGACTCCTGGCGTAAGGCCCGTGTGGGCTGCCACAGGGGATCAGAGGCGGACAATGACACCTGGCGAAGCAATGAAGGCTGGAGCGACTGCACTCGTGATAGGACGTCCTGTCAGACAACCCCCAGAGGAAATTGGTGGCCCAGTGGAGGCCGTCAAACGTATACTTGATGAAATAGCAGGATACGTATAGCAACAATGCAATACGTTTTGCGTATCAATAACCCACTTAGGACTCATGATTCATAAAGCTTGCTTAGTAAAGTATGAAAGGCAAGCTTTTCAATTATTCTGCCAATAAACAGGTTCTCCTCCTTCGATAAATCTATCCGTCGCTACTACGTAGCTATGAAATAGCGTAGTATAGCTTCGGAAGGACGCAGTAACGTGGTTGTATAGACGGAGCCAGTTAGTCGCTTATTATAACCACAACAAGCAATCTCTCCTTTCAAGAGAGGGGATTTTTTAGAAAGTATAGTGAGTAGCAGGGCGGGGTAAATTTATGGTATACTGGGACAATGAGAACTCAAACCAAAAACTTTGTTGAGGTTTGTATCTACGAGGTCAAGCCAGAAAAGACTGAAGAGTTTGAACAATTAGTAGACAGAGTTGCAAAACACCACAAAAACTTTAGGGGTGTTATTGATGTTAAATATATCAAAAGAACCCACAGACCGGTTGATTTTGGAGGAGCAACAAAAGGAAAGCCCGCAATAAAGCTAACAAAGAAGCCTCAAAGCATAACCTATATTCTTTATTGGGAGCTTAAAGACGAGAAAGTTCATGCTAAAGCTACTAAGGCAGGGCTTGAGAGATTTTTTAAAGAATTTAGAAGATGCTTGATAAAACCACCGAAGATAATTTTAGGCGAAAGAATCCAATAAACAGGTTCAAAAAATCGCCAAGAAGGCGGTTTTTGTGTTAAAATAGAACAGACAAACAATATGGAAAAAGTGTATTTCAAGAATTCAAAAGGAGATAATCTGTGTGGGGTATTATCAAATCCAACCTCAAGCAAAGAGAAAGCAATTATAATAGTTTGTCACGGATTTAGCACCAGCAAAGACAGTCGGACATATAAAAGATTAGAAGAAACTTTAAATAGCCATCAGATGTCAACCTTTCGCTTTGATTTTTTTGGTCACGGAGAGAGCGAGGGGAGGTTTGAAGATATAACAATTTCGGAAGCAGTTGATGATATTTTAAATGCCATTTCCTTTTTAAAGAACAAAGGTTATTCCAAAATTGGTCTTTTCGGTTCAAGTTTTGGAGGTATTGCCAGCATCATAACAGCTTCAAAAACAAATGATTTGTTTATTCTTGCTTTAAAATCTCCAGTATCAAACTATCAAGAAAGAGATTTAGCAGTGAAGACGAAGGAAGAATTGAAAGATTGGAAAGAAAAGGGTTATAAATACTATGTTAGTGGAGACGGCAGAAGATTGAAACTAAATTATACCTTTTTTGAAGATTTTGAAAATAATAATGGCTATGAAGCTGCAAAGGAAATAAAGATACCGACTTTAATAGTTCACGGAGACAAAGATGAATCTGTGCCAATTGAACAGAGCAAAAAAACAGCAAATTTAATTGAAGATTGCAAGTTAGAGGTTGTTAAAGGGGCAGACCATAGATATTCCAATCCTAAAGATTTTGAGAAGATGTTAAGTTTAATTTCTGGTTTTTTATTAGAAAATCAGAATAGGTGATATTCTAAATCACAACCCCTACTGTAAGACAGCCCCTAACGTTGTCGTATAGACGGAGCCACTTAGTCCCTTATTATAACCGCAACAAGCAATTTCCCTTTTCAAGAGAGGGGATTTTGTTTTGGGTATTAAATTCAATGCGTTTTGTTTGACCGTCAATAAGGGGCGTATTATGATGTAATATGGAGCCTAAAATAGATTATATAACCGGAGATAACTTTGGTGAGTATTGGATTGTTGTGGCAGAGTTTTATCACGGTAAGTTTATGTCACCACGTTATCCAGACTTGCTGATGCAATTTCTTAAGCGACTTGGCGTTAAGAAAGTTCTTGACGCTGCCTGTGGTATTGGAGAGCCAAGTTTGGATGTTGTTGAAAAAGGATTTCCTCTTAGCTTAAGTGATGGCGATGCATCAATGTTAGGTGTTTGCCAAGCTCGTGCCAAGGAAAGAGGACTTGATATTCCTATATTCCATTCAAAATGGATTGACTTGCCCAAGAAGACAAAAGAGATTTATGATGCTGTTTTATGTCTTGATAGTTCAATAACCTATGTTAATACTTGGGCTCAAGGAGAGCCAGCTATCAGCATTAACAGAGCACGCTACAACATACTTGAAAGCTTGAAAGCTTTTTATGATATTCTGGCCCCTGGAGGATATGTTGTGATTGGGCTTGCCAAGTATGCTTTTGAGGATTCGGATGAATTAATTATTGACTATGGTACTCGTTTGGTTGAGGGTGTACCTGTGCATCATATATGGAAATTGAAATGGGATTTTGCGACAAAAATCAAGTCTTTCACGCTTATATTTAAGTTTGCAGGAAAGACCCACGTGAAAGAAATGTTGGGTTATATGCTTTTGCCGAATGAGTTAAAGACATTGCTACGTAAAGCAGGTTTTCCCGATATTTCTATTCAGGAGATTGCTCCAGGAGAGTATGACAACAACTTTGTTGCGCAGAAGCTTTTATAAAATAGGTTCTAACCCTTCAATGGCTTCAGGGCGAGCATTGTCTCATAGACGGAGCCAGCAATTTCCCCTTTCAAGAGAGGGGATTTTGTTTTAGATAGGGTGGTTCAAAGGTATTGAACCATTACATCGGGATTGACATGTTTAAATAGTTGGTGTAAGTTATTAATGTTGGTGTAAATTGTTAGATCGTTAAGTTGAATTAGACAAAGGAGAAAAAAATGGACATTCCAAAAGATAAAGGATATCCAGCTGACAGTGTGCAGTGTGACGGTTGTGGAGGACACGGATGTCAAACGTGTAATGATAGGGGGTGGTTAACTCCACGAGACCATCCAGCGGGACGGCGATGTATGAGGTCATCCTGCAATAAACCACTTCACCCAACAGATGTTGCTGTCTATTGTTCTAATGAGTGCGCCTCAGATGACGCATAGTGTCGATTCCATTACAAGACATCATTCGTCTTGGATTTCTTGGAGCATTAATTTCTCCTTGAAATGAACCTCCTCTAATCAGTTAAAGTTATTGAAGGAGGTTCTTCTTTTCTAAAAGTTCTATTTCTTGGCGTATAGGAGCCAGTTAGTCGGTTATTATAACCGCAACAAGCAATTTCCCCTTTCAAGAGAGGGGATTTTGTTTTGCTTTCAGCGGTTTTGTGGTAGAATAGGATAATACTAAGTAACTACAAAAACATGTGGAAGTGGCTCAACAAAGGAATATCTACACCAATAGCTGTAGCTATTGTATTGATATTAGTAATCATAGTAGGTAGTTTTGCCTGGTGGCAATATGGGGAAATACGGAAGGAAAAAGATGAATTTTCTTGTAGAGATGATAATGATTGTATTTATGGATGGCGAGATAAATGTATCATGAAGTGCGTAAATAGAAATACTCCTAAGATGGTGCCTTGCCCCTTAATTAAACCAGCTGTCTGGTCTTCTTATATTTGGGACAATATATCTTGTGAATGCGTTAATAATAAATGTGTTGAAGACAAAGAAGCATTTTGCCAAAAAGCCTGCGAAGACTTTAGAAATGATAGAGATGAAATTGCTAAATCCGCTTTTTTAGCTGAAAGATGTGGAGATATATTGGAGTGCGAAGGATTAGAAAAAACAGATATATGGACGACAATATGGAAAGAGTTTTTATTAAGTTCACAAAATATTTCGGAAGATTATTTTAATAGTCATATTTCTGTTGAATCTTTTGATCTTTCAGATTGGAAGCAAGGAACTTCATTTAGAATGAACTATGATATTAACATTGACTGGGCAACTATAAGATCCTGCGACCATTTTTTAATCAAAAGAAAAGGCGAAACAGACTATCTAACAAAAGACGAAATTTATTCTATTCCGACCCATGAAGGGGGACTAAAGGATAGAGTACTGTTGAGTAATGCTTGTGGTAACTCAAAGAAGCTGAAAGAGTTTGACAAAATAATAAGTCAGAGTGAGGTAGCACCAAAACTAAAGCAATGTCACAGCAGTATAGAATGGTCATCTGAAAAAGCAGTAATATTAACCAATGAAGGCAAGTTAGTTGTTAACGCTTACGGAACAATTGATCATGATCAAAATAAATGTAAGTTCGCCTCTCTGGATTTAGAAGCAGGAGAACTTATTGAATGTAGAGATACAACATGTTGGGTTGATTAAGGATGAAGACCAAGGGATACGTTAAGGGAATTGTGATTAACTTACGAAACAGGTTCTAACCCTTCGACAGACTCAGGGCAAGCGTTGTCGCATAGACGGAGCCAGTTAATCACTATTATAACCACAACAAGCAATTTCCCTTTTCAAGAGAGGGGATTTTGTTTTAGATAGAGTAGTGCTAAGGTATTGAACCGGAACATAAGCTTGACAGTGATGCATGGTATGATAATATAGATGTAATACAAATTATTACAAAAATATGCGAGAAGTAATTAATATATCACTACCAAAAGAGTTAAATAGGTCTGTAGAAGAAATAGTAAAAAAGGGTAACTACGCTACTAAGAGCGAGTTTTTTCGCGAACTTTTGCGCCTTTGGATTGAAGGCAAAATTCTCCGAGAGTTAGCAGAAAGTCGAAAAGAACTTGCTTCTGGCAGGGGAAAAATCCTAAGATCATTGAAGGACTTACGATAATTTCATTTTCGTATTCAAATGAAAATTTTATATTCGAGCAAATTCGCTCGTGAGTATCGAAAGTTACCGTTAAGAGTTAAGAGAATTGCCGAGAAGAAAGAACAAATTTTTAGAAAGAATCCTTTTGATCCAAGACTCAAAACTCACAAGTTGAAAGGAAGCCTTAAAGGGTTTTTTTCTTTTTCTATAAATCAAAAATATCGAATTATTTTTGAATTTGCTAATTCCAATATAGCTTGGTTTCATTCCGTTGGAGAACATTCGATTTATAAATTATGGGATTAAGCTTCTCTTGTAAACTGTCCATCGCTGGGCAATTTTTAGTTGTCGCCAAACAGGTTTACCCCGTATAAAACTTTGTTTTTATGTGGGGCGGTTTTTTGATAGAATTAGTATATGAAATTGCTAAAAGAAATTAATGACTATGATGTTGGTCTTGGTCCCAAAGAGAGTTTTGAAAAGAGATACCAGATAAGAAAAGCTGGCAGAGCTGTTTTGTTTAATGGAGATAAAATATCTCTACAGTATGTAGCAAAACACAAATTTCATAAACTCCCTGGCGGAGGTATAGAAGCAGGGGAAAGCATTGAGGAAGGTCTAAAAAGAGAAGTTCAAGAAGAGGCGGGATGCGATATAAATATTGGCGACCCTATTGGAATGATAATTGAATATCGTGACGAGTTTGACCAGATTCAAATATCTTATTGCTTTTTTGCTCAAGTAGAAGGTGACATTGGCGAATCAGTTTATGATGAAGGAGAAGTTGAAGAAAATTTTAGACCAATGTGGGTTACTCTTGACGAGGCGATTGATTTAATAGAAAAAGATGACACCGACGACTACCAGGGAAAGTTTATCAAAATAAGAGATTTAACTTTATTAAAGGAAGCTAAAAGGCTCTTAGAGAGTAAAACAGCCCCTAACATTGTCGCATAGCCGGAGTCAGCATCCAAAAACCCTTATAAAATAAGGGTTTTTGGATTGAGGATAGGGTGAGGAATAAGATAGTTTATATATGTTTGTACAATTTCTACTCTTTCGAGACAATGGTCAACAAATTTTTTTATTTAAACTGACTAAAGATGCGGAAACACTGCGTTTGAAAACTCCCTGGTTAAGGAAACCCCATATTTGATATATTCAGGGAAATTATCATTATCAACTACCATAAATTCTGTGTCAGGATTATTTTCTTGAAGATCCCTCAGTATATCAAGTTTTTGGAGTTCACTTCCTGATGAAATGCTGGCTGCGACCAGATCCATATTCTCATTGTTTCTGACAATCGAGAAGCTTTTTATAAGTTCTTTAACATCATTAAGATCAAGGCCAGAAGGGTCCAAGCTGGAGCTCTCGGTGGTGTAGATGGAATCTTTATCGATAAACTCTTCAACCTCTTTAAGGTGTTTTGGGTCCTTTAGATCTTTTTCAACTCTGTCTTTTTGTCTGATGGTTATGAAACCGATCTTAGATTCAGGATAGAGTGCCCTTAAATTTTTAAGCAATACTTTGGTTGCAGGCCTGACATAAGTCGCTACCGGCTCTTTACTTCCATTTTCCCATTTGGCTTCAGCGATCGTATCATCAATATCAAAAAGAATCTCGTGCTTAGAACTTGGTGTTTGAGAATGCATCCGTTTCGCTTCTTCCCAAACCCACTTTAAAAACCTTTTTTCTGATTCAAGGCATTTTTCAATCCTTTCTTCGAACCTCTCTGGCTCAAGACCGACTTTTGGAGCCCTCTCAGCTACGTATTCTTTATAGAAACCCCGTGCCTCTTGCTCAACACCTTCCCATATTTTTTCTATTTCTTCATGACCGGACTCTTTCTCTGGAATGTTAAACTGTGGTCCTCTTTCAATTCCCATATTTTTAACTAGTTTAAGATTTTCAATCTTTTTCTAAATTATAGTGAAAATAGCGCAAAAAGTAAAACAAGCCTCGAGCTTTTTTTGGTTAAACTTACAAGTTTTAATCTCCTTAACGCTTTCTTCTTTGTTAAGGATATTGTAGTACTTTTAAGAAGACAGTGTGTCAACGAAAACTGTGGTCAATGGGTTACACCAAAACTCCATCTGGAATTTCTGGGGAAATACCCATCAAAAAGTTTCGAACGTTGTTCAGTCCCCGGAACAAAGTAGTATGTTGTGATGTTGCGAGGAGAATGCGCGACACCCTATTTTTTAGTAGCCGTTATGCGCTTATCATGATTTCGTCTGGCTCGAGCCATGATTGCGCATAACGGCTTTGAATATATGAGCTATGTTGTTTGCATTTCACACACCCATTTGTATATCGTACACCATAGAAACAGCTCCGTTGCGGTGTCTAACTTCTTCTTCACAGACTACCACACCATTGAGAAGCCGAAAGATTTCTAAGATATTCCCTTGGATGTCTTTTGCCCCTCCTAACTTTTTTGTGACTGGCCACAAGAAGTGAGCATCGCTCCCATCTAATGAGATCTTCACTCTGTAGAGTGCATCCAGCTTTTTTTCCTTATGGCGCGGAGCACCTGGTCCAGCCTCTTTTCTGCACGGCTCTTCAATGAGATAAAGCCTGTATGTGAAAGCCATTGTGTTCACCTCCTTTTGCTGTCAGATACATTTCTTTGGGAAAGAAATGTAGCCAGAAACAAAATACCCGCCTTAAGTAGGCGAGTATTCCAGAGCAAGCTTTTTGGTTCTTTCTCTCTAAAGCCAACCTAAGAACACGCGTCTACAAGAGACGGTCGTAGTTCCTGTGGTTGTTGTCTTAGAGTAATAATTCATAAAGCAATAAAGCAATGTTCTATATATATAACATATTTATTGCGCAGAGTCAACGGAAAATAGGGGTCAACTCTATTTTTCTATTGTTTCAAAGAACGACAGGGCATGTTGGCCAGTTTCGAACGTTGTTCAGTTCCCGGAGCCACTTATTCACTATTATAACCGCAACAAGCAATTTCCCCTTTCAAGAGAGGGGATTTTGTTTTGGATTTGTGGTAGAATGGAAGAAGAAAGCCAGACTTATGAAAAAGAAAACTATTCTCATAACCATACTTAGCATCATAATTGTTATTGTGGTTGGCGGATTTATCCTCTATTTCAGCTTGCCAGAACCTTTAAGCAGAGGACATAATGATGCACGTGTCTACTCAGCTATTAGCCAAGCAAGGACTGTAATGGTTTATCTTGAATCGTCAGAAGGTAATTACGATAGCTTTAACTGTGAGCATAAAGACATAGCAAGCATTTGTGAGGAGATTGAATTTCGTGGAGGCGAAGCAATAATTGCCCGTGATAAAGCAAGCAGTTCTGAATCTGCTTGCATTTATTCCCTTTTGCCGTATCGTTCCAGTAAAAAGCAGGGCTTTTGGAGGAAAACAAAAGATTATTGGCTCTGTACTGATTCAAATGGTCAGAAAGGCTACACAACGATTGATCCAGGCAGCAATGGTTATTGCCTTGAAGGAGAAAGTGCGGTTTGCCCTCCGTTCGTTGAAGAGTAGCAGATTGGGGTGCCATCCGGGGAGTCAGTCAGAACGATAATATTCTCTGAAATTCTGCCAAGGACGGCGGATTTTTTTGGTTGATTTCATTTTACTTTGTTTGAAGTATAATGATATCGGAGGATTAAAGGCCGATGTTTTAATTATGAGTACGATAATTATTTATGAAAAATATGAAAAAGATACTGACTATTTGTCTATTGGTTGTTTTTGTATTGGTGGCTTTTCAGATAAAAGCTGCCCCAAAGCCGCGAGGTGGAGGATTGGAAGCGCCTTCTAACCTTGAGGCCACAGCTGTCTCTTCTTCTCAGATTGATTTAAGCTGGCAAGATAACTCAAGTAAAGAGACTGGCTTTAGAATTGAAAGAAGTCCAAATGGGCAAGATTTTTCTGAAATTGATGAGGTTGGAGCCAATGTTACCAGTTATTCTGATACTGACTTGTCTCCAAGCACCACTTACTACTACCGGGTAAGGGCTTTTAGGCAGACTGGCCAGAAAACGACTTATTCTGACTATTCCAATACAGCACAAGCAACCACCCTTGAGGTTGCGCCAGATGCTCCAAGTAATTTAAGCGCTATAGCTTCAACCAGCGATTACGTGGCGCTTAATTGGCAGGATAATTCTGACAATGAAGACGGCTTTAGTATAGAAAGAGGCACTAATGGAATAGATTTTTGGGAGATTGCTACAACCTCAGTGGATGTTTATTGGTATTTTGATTATAATGTGACAAGTAGTGTTACCTATTATTATCAAGTCAGAGCGTTTAATGAGGTTGGGTATTCTGGATATTCAAATGTAGCCTCAACAACCGTCCCTTAGTCTTTAGAGAGAAAGACGAAATAAAAGAGAGTACTTAGATACTCTCTTTTATTTTTTGTATCATTTTTTTGATGTCTTTGTTTGTGTAGAAGTTTTGGAGAGGGAAGTTGACGATTCTTCTGGCTACCTCAACGGTGTTGGGGAATTGGGAGAGGTTAATATTATATTTTTTTTGAACCTCTTTATTCAAGATGATTGGGGTGTGCCAGATGCGGGTGGCAAAGATCCCCTTTTTTCTTAAGCTGACCACAAACTTATCTCTCGGTATATTTTTGGGCACTAAAGCGCTTAAAAAAGTGAAGTGGTTCAAACCAGAGCGATCGCTGCCATTTGAACCAGTTGGATTTTGGACTTCAAAGCCCATTTTTTTTAATTCTTGCTGGAAGAAGGAACCGAGTTCCTTCCTTTGATTCAGGGTTGTTGCAAGGTTTTTCACCCCGTTAGAAATCCTCTCCCGAGGCAAAGTAGACGTGGGCGGCACTTTATTTCTAACGGGGCTTAGTTGCCAAGCAAAGATGTTTAAAGATACTCTGTTTATTTTTGAGGGGCGTGGTATTTTTTCTCCTCTGATATATTTAGGAGCGATTTTCCCGGCGTATTTTTTAAACAGGAAACTGAAGCAGGGAAAGCAATTTAAAAGAGAAACAAAATCCCGCAGAGAAAAATGTGTTGGAGGCAGATCTTTCGGATTCCCGCCTGCACCGAGGCTTCGGCGGGCAGGTCGGATTTCTGGTTTCGGATTTTTAATTATTGCCATTCCTCCCCGTAAGGTAGGGAAGAGCTTATAAAGACTGAAAAGGGCTGCATCCCCAAAATTGCCTGTATAGTTGCCTTTGTATTGTACACCTAAACTGTGGGCGCAGTCCTCAATAACCTTGAGGTTGTATTTTTTTGCCACAGCTAATATTTTATCTAAATTGGCTGGCAGCCCATAGGTGTGGCAGACAACCATGGATTTAACTTCTGGATTCATTTTTTCTTCAATTTGGGCTGGGTCTATGTTAAAAGTTTCTTTTTCAATATCTAAGAAAACAGGCAAGATATTATATTCTAAAAAAAGAGGAAAGAAAATGTCGCAGATGTAAGAGGGTATCATCATTTGGGAATTTTGGAGCTGAAGTTCTTCAACAATCAGACGAAAGGCAGAGCGGCCCATATCAGTAAGATAATTCTCTTTTTCAGGAAACATTTCTTTGAGCTTTTCTCTGATATGGGAATCTGGTTTTTTTAGAAAACAAAAAAAGAGTTTGGCTAAATTGCTGATATTAAATTTTATTTGAGGGTGAACGAAATACATAAATATAATACTAATCTACGAATGATACACGAATACCACTAATGTAATACTCGTTTAGGGACTATATATTTCTGTCGAAAGTTAATAATTAATCCTAGATTTTTATTGTAGCTTTGTAAGTATCTTTTCATTTGATAATAGTCCTCTTTGGTTACTATTCTTTTAGTCTTAAAGTCTACCACAACTTTGCCTTCTATTATAAAGTCGGGGATATTCCTTCCTGGCCTTTCTCCTTGAAATGACGGAGGAATAGGGTGTTCTCTTTCATATATTATTTTATTTTCTTTTAACAACTGCTCAAACGCATCTGCATATTGTTTCTCATTCCTAAATCGGCCTAGTTGATTATAAATCTTATAACAGAGACCATAAACTTTTTATTAGTAGCATTAGAATAAATTTGTAGATTAGTATTATTAAATAATACAAGAAAAATGCTTGAATTAAAATACGAATGGGTTTATAATATTATATTCTATTTTAAAGGGGCGCACGGACTTGCTCGTGGGTCTTTGTAAAAATATGGAGAACAAAAGAAATGTCCGCGGTTTAATTCTATGCGGTGGGCTTGGTAAAAGGTTGATGCCCTTGACCATGGAGCTGCCAAAGCCTCTGGTAGAAATTAGAAGGGGCTTTACTATTTTAGACAAGCAGCTTTTAGACCTGAAAGAGGCTGATATAAAAAAAGCTTTTTTACTGGTTGGTTATTTGGGAGACAAAATTAAAGAAAGATACAAAGACAGGTGGAACGATATAGAGATAGGCTATTTTGCAGAGGAGCAGCCCATGGGCACACTTTGGGCCATCAAGAATGCTTTAGCAAACATAAAGCAGGAGGGTGATGTTGTGGTGCGGAACGGTGATATTGTTTCTGACTTCAGCATAAGAAAGTTTGCAGAAACCTCTAAAGCTTCTCCTTATCTCTTGACGCTTGCTGTAACTAAGATGCTTAGCCCCTACGGGGTTTTAAAGTTGGACGGTGACAAAATCACAGATTTTGTTGAAAAACCACTTTTGGACTTGTATATTAATGCTGGTATTTACTATATTAAAAAAGACGGCTTTCCTTATTTCTTTGAAAATTATTCAGAAAAGGATGTTGAAAAAACAGTTTTTCCAAAATTGACTAAAGAGGGCCGGACAGGCTATTATTATGAAGATGTTTTTTGGGAGTCAGTTGATACAATAAAAGATTTGGAAAGAGTGAGGAGAGAGTTTGAAAAAAGACAAAACCAAAACTAAGTTATATGGCAAAAATTATAGTAACAGGCGGGGCTGGCTTTATAGGCTCTCACCTTGTTGACAAATTAATAGAAAGTGACCACCAGGTCGTAGTGGTTGATAATTTTTCAACAGGCAAAGAGGCGAATGTAAATCTTAAAGCAGATTTTCAAAAGATTGATATTTGCGACCTGGAAAAGCTGAAATCCTTGTTTAGGGGACAGGATTTTGTTTTTCATTTAGCTGCTCTTCCCCGCGTTCCGATTTCAGTAAAAGACCCTGTTGGAACATCCAAAGTCAATGTTTTAGGAACAACCAGTGTTTTTAAAGCAGCCTCTGATGCTGGAGTGAAAAGAGTTATTTTTGCTTCATCTTCTGCTGTCTACGGTGAACAAAAAGAGCTTCCATTAAGAGAAGATATGAAAGCTAACCCAGTAAGCCCCTATGGTTTGCAGAAATTGGCAGGAGAACAGTTTGCAAAACTATTCACTGACCTTTACAAAATACCAATTATCTCTCTAAGATATTTCAATGTTTATGGACCCAGGATTGATTTTCACAGCGATTATAGCTTAGTTTTGGGAAAGTTCTTAAAGCAGAAAGCTGAGGGCAAGCCTTTAACAATTTACGGAGACGGGAACCAAACAAGAGGGTTTTGTTTTATTGACGATGTTATTAAAGCGAATATCTTAGCTATGGAGAGTGATAAATTGAAGGGAGGGGAGGTAATTAATATTGGCAGTGAAAAATCCCAAACAATCAATTATTTAGCTGACTTAATTGGAGGAGAAAAACAATACTTGCTTCCAAGGCCTGGAGATACCCCTCATACAAAAGCTGATATAACCAGAGCCAAGGAACTGCTTGGTTGGGTCCCGGAAGTTTCTTTTGAAGAAGGAGTAAAGAGGACCCAGGCATGGTTTGAAAGTTTATAAAAGCATATGAAAGACAAACAATTAAAAGATTTAAAAATTGGCATTGTGGGCGTGGGAATGGTTGGTGGTGCGATAAAACGTTATTTTGAGAAGAATAAGATCGTTCCTCTCTTGTATGATAAGGGAAAAAAATTAGGATCGCCAGCAGAAATTAATCAAGCTGATCTTGTTTTTGTTTGCGTTCCAACGCCCTTTGATAAAGAAAAAGGATTTGACATATCATATGTTGAAGCTGCTTGCAGTGGTTTGCAGGGCAAGAAAATTGTAGTTATAAAATCAACGGTTGTGCCAGGCACCACTGAAGGTTTTCAGCAAAAGTATCCCCAGCATAGATTCTTGTTTAACCCGGAGTTTTTAACCGAAGAGACTGCTGACCAGGATATGCGTTATCCTGACAGGCAGCTTGTTGGCTATACCAAGCAAAGCTACAGTGTTGCTGGTGATGTTATGCAGATTCTTCCCATGGCTCCTTTTGAGAAAATTATGCCATCAACCGAGGCTGAAATGGTCAAATATTTTGGCAACACCTGGTTTGCAGCCAAGGTGGTATTCGCTAACCAAATCTATGATTTGTGCCAAAAAATGGGACTTGAATACGACAGGGTTATGGAGGCAGCAGCTGCTGATAAAAGAATCGGTAGGTCGCATCTTACGGTTATACATAAGGGATATCGTGGGTACGGGGGGAAATGCATTCCAAAGGACATTAAGGCTTTGATTCAGTTTGCAGATTCCCAGGGCGTTGACTTGAAACTTCATAAAGCAACAGAAGAGATAAATAACGAACTCATGAGAAAGCAGGGGATTGACGACCCAGAGAAATTTTCAAAAAGAGATTAAAAAACCATTCTATGCCCCAAAAATTAGAAGGCATTGAGAATATCCAGGGAAATCGGAAAAAATGTCGCCACCTGTCACTTTCAAGAAAGCTTATTACAGGTTTTTATTTTCTTCCGTTTCGCTTGGTTGATAAAATAGACAATGCTGGTTTGTTGTTCCAGAAGATTGCCAATACAATTCGTTTCCAGGTTTTTTGGAACAAATATGTAAGGGACAATCCCGATGTCATTATTGTGCCAAGTTTTGCAAGGGTTAGGTCAAAGCAGGCCATTTGGGATATAGCTTTGAATGCTGTAAACAAAATGGGGGAGGTGGGGAAAATTCTTGAATTTGGTGCTGGCAATGGCGGTTCTTTGCTCTATTTTTGGCGGCATGTGCCAAAAACAATGCATTTGATAGGCTATGATTGTTTTGAGGGTCTTCCTGAGAAGTGGGATTCTCTGCCCGCGGGAGCAATCAAGGGATATGGAGCGCCGATTGAACTGTGGGCTGATTATCCTGAAAAACGAAAGGCGATTTTGGCTAATTTAACTCCTGGTAAATTTCCTTCACCACCCCAAGAAAATATTTCCATAGAGGCTGGTTTATTCAGCCAAACAGTGCCCAAGCTTTTTAAGGACGGGGTGCCTGCTGATATCCGGCTTCTGCACTTTGACGCTGATATTTATATGTCAACCAGGCCTATCCTTGATATTGTGGCAGGGCCACTTAATTACAGATATTATATTTTATTTGATGAGTTTTATTCAGCCAACCACGAATTTAAAGCCTGGATGGAATTTGTGGGGGTTTACAAGGTTGACCGCTGGCGAGTGGTTGCGACTTCTGAAGACGGCTTCCAAGTATTAATTGAGCTGAATTATTAATCCTTTGATAATGCCCAAAAAATACAAAATTCTGCATATTATTACCAGATTTATGAAGGGTGGGGGCGCAGAGAAAAACACTTATTTAACTATTAAGGGGTTAGAAAGTGAGAATTATGAAATTGATTTGGCAATAGGCGGAGATTCTGAAGTAGTTCCGGAAAAAATTAATGTCATTAAGATAGATAGCCTGAGGGGCAAGATTAATCCTGTTGCTGAAATTAAAGCTGTACACCAGTTTTACAAGCTAATAAGAAAAAAGAAATATCATTTGGTTCACACTCACCAATCAAAGGCAGGGTGTATAGGAAGATTGGCAGCGAAGATAGCCGGTGCTCCAATAATTATTCACACCCTTCATGGCCCTCTTTTTCACGATAATTTAAACCCCATCATAAGATGGGTTTATATATTGGTTGAGAGGTTTTTAGCAAGGTTTACTGATTGGTTTATTTCAGTGGGAGAAGACCTAAGGGATTATTATTTAAGAGCGAAAGTAGGAAAACCAGATAGATATTCTATCATTAGAAGTGGAATGGAGCTTGAAAAATTCCGTAATGCCATAAACATTTCCCAGCAAGATATAAATGAGCTTAAAAAAGATTTAGGCGTTGCCTTGAACGAACCGATTGTTGGCATGGTAGGGAGGTTGGAGCCAGATAAGGGCTGGCAAGATGCCGTTGAGGTAGCAAGCGAGATTGCAGGGAAAAACCCTAAGGTTAAATTTTTGTTTGTTGGCAAAGGAGATTATCTTTCAGAACTTGAAAGAATGACTCATAGGCTTGGGCTTACACGCACAATAGTCTTTACTGGCTACAGAAAAGACATAGAGCAAGTAATGATGCTTTTTGACGTTTTGATTTTTACCTCAATAAGAGAAGGATTATCCCAGGTGTTGGTGCAAGGTGTTATGCTTGGCAAACCCATAGTTTCATACAATGTTTTGGGGACTCATGAGATGATAAGCGGGAATGGGTTTATTGTGCCCCTGGGAGATGTTAAAGCTATGGTGAAAAAAATTGATTATTTGCTTTCTGATTTAGAAAGGGCAAGGATAATGGGCAAGAAGGGAAAAGAACGAAATTTTGATGAATGGAGAATAGAAACAATGGTTCGGCAAATCCAAACACTGTATAACAGCCTTTTGGGTTCAAAAAACTATGATTAAAAAAATATTAGTTACAGGAAGCAGTGGCACTATTGGCACGAGATTATGCGAAAAGCTTTTGGAAAAGGGATATGAGGTTGTTGGCGTTGACAAAAAAGAGAACCGATGGAAAAAGGATATAAACGACCTGACCTTAATTGGAGATTTAAGACAAAAAGAAATTTTTGGAAAGTTGCCCAGAGATATTGATTTGCTAGCCCACTTAGCTGCCAATGCCAGAGTTTATAACCTGGTGGTTAAGCCGAGCTTGGCTAGAGATAATTTTGAAACTACTTTCAATACTTTAGAGTTTTGTCGCAAGAACAACATCAAGAAGTTTATTTTTGCTAGCTCAAGAGAAATCTATGGTAATGCAGAAAGGGTGAAGCATAAAGAGGAGGATGTTCGTTTGAGTGGCTGTGAAAGCCCTTATACTGCTTCTAAAATTGGAGGTGAGGCTTTAACTCATGCTTACCAACAGTGCTATGGCATAGATTTTGTTATTATTCGTTTTTCAAATGTCTATGGAATGTATGATGATTCAGATAGGGTTATTCCTTTATTTATTAAACTTAGCGGGGAGAACAAAGACCTAACTGTATTTGGCAAAGAAAAGCTCTTAGATTTTACTTATATTGATGATGCTGTGTCAGGAGTAATAAAAAGCATTGCTGATTTTGAAAAAGCAAAGAACGATGTCTATAATATTGCTTTTGGTAAGGGAACTACTATTGTTGAAGTGGCAGAATTGATTAAAAAATATATGGGGAGTAGAAGTAAGATTTTAATTAAAGAGAACAGAAAGGGTGAGGTGGTTAAATTTATTGCTGATATTTCCAAGGCTAAGCATAGGTTTGGTTATAACCCTCAAACAGAGTTTGCCGCAGGAGTAAAAAAGGCTATTCAGTGGTATAGGGAAAACCTCTATCATGAGTAAAGAAGATATCCTAATAATAGGAGCAGGGCCTGCTGGTATGGCAGCAGGTTTTGAGTTGCAAAAAGCAGGAAAGCGGTGCACTATCATTGAAAAGCAAGGGGCAGTTGGGGGGCTTGCCAAAACATTGCAGTATGGAGATTTCAGAACAGACATAGGCCCCCATAGGTTTTTCAGCCAAAACAAATACCTTTATGATATGCTCAGAGACTTGCTCGGTGAGCGTTGGGGTAAGGTTGACCGGCTTACCAGATTTTTTATTGGAGGAAAATTTTTTCTTTATCCCATTGACTTCAAAGAGGCTTTGCTGAAGGTCGGCATTTACAAAGCCTCAAGGATCCTTTTTGATTATTCATTACAAAGAGGTAAGAGGGTATTTGTCAAACGACCAGCTGTTTCTTTTGAGGAGCAGGTTATCTCAGAGTTCGGCAGGACGCTTGCTGAATTAAATATGCTTAACTATACAGAAAAAATTTGGGGCCTGCCTTGTTCTCAGATTTCAACTGATTGGTTCCAGCAAAGAATCAAGGGACTTTCTCTGAAAGAGGTTATCAAAAAAATTTTTATAAAGTCAAAAGAAGGGCCCAAGACATTGGTTGACCAATTTTATTATCCTGATATTGGCACAGGATTAATCTACGAGAGAATGAAAGAGAGGATATTGACGATCGGAAGCAGAATAGAATTTAACAGCCACCCCATAAAGCTGATTTGCGCTAAGCGTAGAATAAAACAAGCTGTTCTGAGCATTGGAGGAACGCATCATATTCTTGAGCCCCAGTATATTCTCTCTTCTGTGCCCCTCACAGAGCTTGTTGGGTTATTAGAGCCAGGAGCACCTCAAGGGATATTGGAAAACTTAAAAAAACTGAGATTCAGGTCTGTTGTTGCTTTCTTTATGACCTTAAAAAAACCTTCAGTTGGGCCTGAGCAATGGATTTATTTCCCTGATAAAGAAATACCTTTTATTAGAATGACAGAGCCGAAAAACTTCAGCAAAAAAATGTCTCCAGCCAATGAAACTTCTTTACTTTTAGAGTTTTTTTGTTGGGAAAATGACAAGACTTGGAATTTTTCTGCTGGAGAGCTTTTTGAAATAGCTCTTAAATGGTTAGAAAAGCTTGGATTTGTCAAAAGAGAAGAGGTTATTAACTATTGGATTCACAAAGAAAGACACGCTTATCCTGTATATGACTTGCAGTATAGAGAAAATAGGGAAGCTGTTATGAATTATTTAAGGCAGTTTGTGAATCTCCAGCTCATTGGCAGGGCAGGCAGTTTTCGTTACAACAACCAGGACCATGCTTTGGAGATGGGAATATTGGCTGCCCGTAATATTATAGAGGGCAATAAATACGACATTGAGCAAGTGGGTTCAGAGCAAAAATATTTTGAAAGAGGCTACATTAGATAAATTAAAAATTAAGAATTAAAAATTAAAAATTATTTCTACAACAAAAATTCATGCAAATTATTAAAACTTTGAACGGGTTCTTGCAGATTAACAGCATAAAGCTGTTCTTGAGGTATGTTGTTTTTGCAGGTATTGCTACCCTTGTTGATTTGGGACTTTTATATTTGTTAACAGAGTTTTTAGACGTTTGGTATTTTTATTCAGCAGCTATTGCTTATCTTTGTGGGATGCTCACTAATTTTTCGTTGAATAAATATTTAAACTTTAGGAATAAAAGCAAAAAAATAATCCCCCAATTTGGGCTATTTGCTATTGTTGCTTTGGTTGGGTTGGGATTGAATCAGCTTATTTTATATCTTTTGGTGGAATTTGCCGCGATTCAGTATATGGCAGCGAAAATCATTGCTATTTTCATTGTGATGTTTTGGAGTTTTTTGGGGCACAAAAAACTCACTTTTAAACTATTAAGCTAACTTTTTTATTGAATTACTCTTTTCTAAGCCAAAGATGGATGTAGAGGCTAGGGGAGTAATTTTTTTTTAATATAGTGTTGGTTTTAGTATATTCCTGATTGTCCAAATAGATTACCTTTGGTCTTTGGGTGGTTATAACGTGAGCTATATATTCGTCTATTTCTTTTAGCGGTTTGCCGAGTATTGCAGAGCAGGTGTCTTGGAGAAACCAACAGTAGTCAGCATCTTTTCTAAAGATTGGATGATACATAGGTTTGAAACTCCAGACTTTGTCTGTGGGGACTGTGTTTTGCAAGATATATCTTTGGGCCAAGTTGTTTTCTGGAATATGGAAGATCCACTTGAAATAGTTAGCTGTGGCCAATAAAAAGAGAAGAGAACAAAAGACAAGAATCACCGCGATTTTCTGCTTATTCAATAAAAGGGCAGCAAAGATTAAAGAAAGCGGTAAAAAGGCAATGAGATAGGGGGCGCCCAAGAATCTTTTGAAATAGATTGGCAAAGATAAGATGTACAAAAACTGGAATAGAGCTAAAAAGAATAGTTTTCCTCTCAGGGTAATCTCCGGTTTCTTGGTTCTTAATCTTTTTATTGCCTTGCAAAGGTAATAGAGGAGAGTTACAGGAATAAGCAGCCAAACAAGGGGGTTTCTGATAAATAGTCCCACTAATGAGAACCGCCCCCACCAACCTCCCCCGGGCACAGGCCATATTTTGTTGACAGTAAAGTTGAAAAACCAATAGGTTGATAAAAGATTTTTTGTGAGCAAGCTGAGATAGTAAGGAGAGATAATAAGCAAGAATCCACCTGCAAAATAGAGAAGTCTTCTGAACCTTTTTTTGAGGAATAGAATATCATAAAGAATTAACATTACCAGAGGAATGAGCAGAAACAGGGCTTTTTGGAGGAACAAGAAGCTTAATCCCATAGCCATTCCTGACAAAAGCAAAACCAAGCTTTGTTCCCCCTGCTTGCTTTGTTCCCTCTGTTTATTGTTTGGCTTTAGAGAAACAAAGTATAGGTAAATACCAATCAAAGAGCAAAGAAACATTACAGAGTCTGGTCTTGTTTGAATACTTGACCAAATAAAGGGCTGGGCGCTGCCAATCAAAAAGAGATACAACAAAACTGCTTTTTTATCAAAACCTGCTTTCTTCACTATTTTATATAAAAAGAACAGGCTCAAGAAGTGGATGAGCATCTGGCTGAAGCGAGCCAGCATAATGGTTTCTCTGCCTTTAATTAAAAACAAAGATAGAAAATAATAATAAAAACTGTGATGGTGTTCAAAAAAATCTTGATAGGGCTCATAACCTTGTTTAACCAGCCAAGCAGCGTGCAGGGCTTCAGTATCATCGCCAATCAGGGCTATGCGGAAAACAGAAACAGCTTGAAGCACAAAAAAAATACCAACCAATATAATCAATATTTTTTGAAGGCTTATTTTTATCATTCTTCAATTATACTGAAAAGATAAATTGGCGCAAATGAATAATATTGCTGAAGAAAATTGATTTATGGGAATGCAAGTGATACAATATTAAGTATAATGAGACAATGATATGTTGCAGACTTTTTTGCTTTTGGCAGTGGCTACTGTAACAACTGCCAGTGCCCAGCTTTGTTTCAAGAGGGGAATGCTTAAGATAGGGGAGTTAGACTTTTCTCCTTCTAATATTGTTTCCTTGATTGTTCGAGCCATCCACAGCGGCTGGCTCATAGGCGGGGTATTGTTGATGATAGTGAGTTTCCTATTGTGGCTTTTTATTCTCTCTCGTTTGCAAATAAACATTGCTTATCCCATAACCATTGGTCTTCAGACAGTTTTAATTGCAGTTGCTTCTTGGTTTTTATTTAAAGAGTACTTAGCTTTTTACCAAGTTTTAGGGATTGCTATTGTAATTTTGGGAATTTTCCTTATATTAAAATCTTAACGAGCATGTATGAGCAAAAAAGTTCTTATAACCGGCTCAGCTGGTTTAATCGGCTCTGAGGCGGTAAAATTTTTTTGTGAAAGAGGTTTTGAAGTTATAGGTATTGACAATGATATGCGTCAATATTTTTTTGGCAGAGAAGCTAGCACTCAGTGGAACAGAAAACTGCTTGAAGAAAAGTTTAGTAATTATAAGCATTTTGATATAGATGTCAGGGATAATGAGAAAATAGAGAAAATATTTCAAGATAACAAGTTTGATTTAATTATTCATGCAGCCGCCCAGCCCTCTCATGATTGGGCAGCCAAAGAGCCTATTACTGATTTTACTGTTAATGCCAACGGCACCCTTGTTTTACTGGAAATGTGCCGAAAATACTGCAAAGAAGCAGTTTTTATTTTCACCTCAACCAACAAGGTTTATGGCGACAGGCCCAATACTCTTCCTTTAATAGAGCTTGATTCGCGGTATGAATTGCCTCAAAATCATCAATATTACAAAGGCATTGATGAGTCAATGAGCATTGACAAAAGCACCCACAGCCTTTTTGGTGTTTCCAAAATAGCTTCTGATGTGATGGTTCAGGAATACGGAAAGTATTTTGGTTTGAAAACAGTAAGCTTCCGAGGAGGCTGTTTGACAGGGCCTGCTCATTCAGGCGCCCAGCTTCATGGCTTCCTATCCTATCTGGTTAAATGTATTGCCAGTGGCAGGGACTACACTATTTTTGGATACAAAGGCAAACAGGTAAGGGATAATATTCATTCCAGCGACTTGATTAATGCTTTTTATCATTTTTATTTAAATCCTCAGCAAGGTGAAGTTTATAATATGGGAGGTAGCAGGCACTCCAATATTTCTATGCTGGAGGCTATCAAGAAGATTGAAAAGGTTCTCAACAAAAAAGCTAAATGGAAGTATCGTGCTGAACCCAGGGTTGGCGACCATATCTGGTATATTTCTGATGTTTCAAAATTCAAATCCCATTACCCGGACTGGGGTTTTAAATACAGCATAGATGAGATTATTGAAGATATTTGCCGCCACGGCCACTTTGAGTAGGTAAAATTATTATGGAAAAAAAGGAATATTTTGAAAAAGGGGCAAAAGACAGGGATAAGTTTAGAAGCCGTTTTAAATATTTTTATAACAACATAGACAGGCTCACTTGTCTTTTGGTGCCAGAGGAAAGCCGCGTTTTAGAGGTTGGGTGCAGCACAGGGAGTTTGTGCTGGAAGTTAAAAAAAGAAAAGAAATGTTCTGTTAGAGGAATTGATTTTTCAAAGAAATCTATCAGAATTGCGAAAGAGAAATATCCTGAAATTTCTTTTGAGGTAGACGATGTTGAAGATTTAAAAGAAAGGGGAACGTATGATTATATAATAATGCAGAACCTTCTTATTTACTTGAATGACATATACAATGCATTGCTTAATTTGAAGGAAATAACCCATAGCAAGAGCAAGCTCTTGATTTATTATTACAATTATCTTTGGGAGCCTGTGGTTAAACTTCTGCAAAGGCTAAAAGTTGCGCCTTACATCCCAAACTTAAACTGGCTTAACAATAGCGATATCAGGAACTTTTTAGACATTACAGGTTTTGAAGTAATTAAGAAAGGAGAGAGCTTAATTTTCCCATTTTATATTCCTTTTCTCTCAACCTTGCTAAACAGATATGTTGCCAGGCTTCCTTTGTTGAGAAACCTTTGCTTTGTAAAATATGTTGTTGCCAAACCCAGAGAGATTGAAAAGCAGTACAAGAGCCTTTATTCTGTCTCAGTAATTTTGCCAGTTAGAAACGAGAAGGGAAATTTAGAATCTGCCATAAAGCGCATTCCTGAGATGGGAAACAACACAGAAATAATTTTTGTTGAGAACAACTCAACAGACGGCACCTTAGAGGAGTTAAAAAAACTCATACCCAAGTATGGGTCAGAAAAAGATGTAAAGTTTATCTCTTTGAAAACAAGGGGTAAGGCTGAGGCAGTATGGGCTGGCTTTGATAAAGCAAGAGGGGATGTGCTGATGATTCTGGACGGTGATTTAACTGTTATGCCTGAAGACTTGCCCAAATTCTACAAACTGATAGCTCAGGGACATGGTGAGTTTGTTAATGGTTCTCGTCTTGTTTATCCAATGGAAGAGAGAGCCATGAGATTCTTGAATGTTCTTGGCAACAAGATATTTAGCTGGCTTTTTACTTATCTTTTGGGCCAGAGAATAAAAGACACGCTTTGTGGCACAAAAGTAATTTTTAAAAAAGATTATTTAAAATTAAAAAAAATCCGCTCTATGTTTGGCGATTTTGACAGATACGGCGATTTTGAATTATTGTTTGGAGCCTCAGCCCTTAACTTAAAGATTGTTGAGATGCCCGTAAGGTATCAAGAAAGGATTTATGGAGAAACTCATATGAAAAGGTTCAGCATTGGCTGGTTGTTGTTTAAGATGTGTTTTGTTTGTGCAAAGCACATAAAGTTTGTTTAGGTTTATGAAACTTTATATTCCTCCAAAGAGAAATATTCAAAAGCCTGACAAGGACGACCCGGTTTTTCGGCATTATTTTCCTTTGGTCGGGTATATCCACAAAAAAAGACTATTCAACACCCTTAAACTTTTAGAAGGTAGAAATCATTACCAAAGAATTTTAGATGTTGGCTATGGAAGCGGTATTCTATTCCCTGAATTATCAAGCAGGGCTAAACAGGTTTATGGCTTGGAAGTTCACGAAAAAGAAAGCCTGGTTTCTCGAATGTTAGAAAAAGAGGGTGTTGCCAATGTTTTTTTAAAGCGGGGGACTATTTTAGAAATGCCCTTCAAAGACAGTTATTTCGATGCTGTTGTTTCTGTAAGCACCTTAGAACACATCAAGGATTTGGACAGAGCTATTTGCGAGATAAAAAGAATTTTAAAACCAGCAGGGAGAGTTGTTCTTTCGTTCCCTGTAAGAAATGCTGCCACTGATTTTTGTTTCAGATTGTTGGGATACAAGCCAAGAGAAATTCATCCTTCCAGCCATTCAGATATTATTGCTGCAGCAAAAAGACACTTCAAAATTGAAGAGATACTTAAATTCCCTAATTTTTCCAATATTGATTACTCGCTTTATTGTTCAATAAAATGCAGAAGAGCTTGAGCATTTTTTTAAAAAAGCATCTACCTCTAATATTGATTCTCGTTTTCTATCTCAGCTTATCTTTTTATAATTTTTTTCAGCAGGGTTTAGTAAACTGGGATGAAGCTTATTTTGTTGTTGCAACCCACACTTTTTCTGATATATTCAAAACTTTCTTTACAGAACCTACTTTGCTTTTCTCCTCTGCTTATTATTCAAATTTGGCAGTAAACTACGGCAATGTTTACACAGCTGGCAGGCCCTTTTATATATTACTAGCTGGCATTATTGATACGATTTGGAGAAGCGAATATTCCACTCGGCTGCTCAGTATTTTAGCTGGATGTTTGGTGCTTTTTTTCTTTTATAAAATTCTTGCTTTCTACTCGGTTAAAAAAGAGGTAAAAATCGCTTCGTCTTTGACGCTTGCTATCTCTCCCTTGTTTTTGATTTATTCTCGTTTAGGACTTTCTCAGATTTTATCGGCTCTGTTGCTTTTAATCAGCCTATTCTATCTTTTAAAATTTAAAGAATATCCGAAAAGAAAATATTTAATAGCCCTTGCTCTTTTTACCTCCTTTTTGCTGATGAGCCATTACAACACCTTTCTTTTAGTGGCGATCTTAGTTTTGTACAGTATTGCCTTGCTTTACCAAAAGAGAGTTAAAGCCAAAGAGTACCTTTTTTATTTTTTATTCGTTTTTATCTTGCCTTTGCTTTGGGAAATTGTTACCCAGATTGGCGTTAGGTTGGCTGGCCGTTTTAATTTTCCAACTGACAGAATATTTTCTTACAGCGGAGAAATTCTTAATCAATTCAGGATAGGGGGCAGTGCTGATGTGCCAAGTGTTTTGAAGATTGGGGGTGTGAGTTTTTTAGGGATTAGCCAGCCGTTCTATTATTTGAAATTATTGTTTTTTTCAGAAACTTTTATTATTGCGATTTTATTTATTGTTGGGCTTTTGTTTGTTTTAAGAAGAATTAAACGATCAGAATACAATATCCTTTTTGTTTTAGGACTTTGCATTTTTGCAGTATTTTCTTTATTGATTCACGCGAAATATCCCAGAAATATTATTGCGGGATTGCCCCTTATTTATCTGCTGACAGCTTTTGGGATGGAGAAGATAAGCAGATTATTATTTAAAGAAAAGCGAAGAAAAAGAATCCTGCTTTTGGCTTTATTCTTTGTTGTTGTTTTGGGGTTAAACCTCAATAGCTATTTTGATATTTTCAACCTAAAAACTAATTTCCGTCAAGCTGCTGATTTCCTGAGCACTACCTATCAGGGTGAGGAAATTCGGATTTTTTGCTCCTCTGCCCCTATTTGGCGGGTTTATTTAGAAGGTTATAGAATTGAGCCCATAACGACATTTTCTCTTGAAGATGGTTTATATCAGGCTAAAATTAAAACAATAGTAATTGAAGACTATTTCACAGAGGTAGAAGGTCAGGGGACATATTTCAAAGACCATTCCAAAGAGTTGTTAAAAAGCTACAAAACCAATATCTTTAATGTTGAGCCTATTGTTTTAGACTTTACTTACAGAGAAAAGGATTTTATGGAAAGTTTATTTGAGAAAAATACGCCTGAAAGCAAAATAAATATTTATGAGATAACAGGAAATCTATGAAGCTTTCAATTATTGTGCCTGTTTACAATGAGAAAGATACGATTTTAGAAGTTCTAAAGAGAATTGAACGTGTTGAGTTGCCCAGCATTGAAAAAGAAATTGTCATTGTTGATGATGGCTCTTCTGATGGAACGAGAGAAATTTTGTTAAGGCTTCAGAATCAATACAAAGTGATTTTCCAAGACAAGAATTATGGAAAGGGGCTTGCTGTTCGTGAGGGGTTGAAGCTGGCAAGCGGGGAGATTATCCTAATCCAAGACGCTGATTTGGAATACGACCCAAGAGATTATCCAAAGTTGTTAAAACCTATTTTAGCAAGACAAGCCAATGTTGTTTATGGTTCTCGAATTTTAGGCGAAAAACTTGATGCTGACAAGGGAAGAGCGGGTTGGATTTACTATTTAGGAGGAAGATTTTTGAGCTTTCTAACCAATCTTTTGTATGGCACAAAAATTACTGATGAACCAACCGGCTATAAAGTTTTTAAGGCCGAAGTTATAAAAAACCTAGCTCTTAAATGTCAAAGGTTTGAATTTTGTCCTGAGGTTACAGCAAAAATAGCCAAAAAGAAAATTAAAATATTTGAGGTGCCAATAAGCTATCACCCCCGCCACAAAAAACAAGGCAAGAAAATAAACTTTAAAGATGCCTTAGTGGCAATTTGGACATTGATTAAATATCGCTTTTTAAAACAATGAAGGGGTTTTTTAAAACCAATAAAGTCTTAATTATCGTTCTCCTCTTAGCCTTAGTTATAAGGCTTGTTTATCTTTTTGTTTTCCAGCCCCCCTTGATTTGGGTTGATTCATCTGACTATGACCAGTTGGCTTTAAATTTAGCCAATGGTTATGGATATAGCAGCCAGTCTGGAATACCTTATGCTTTCCGAGAGCCTGGTTATTCTTTATTTTTTCTAGCCCCCTTGTATTTTGTTTTTGGGCACAGTATCTTAGTTGTTCAGCTTTTTCAGATATTTTTGAGTTTAGGTATTGCTCTTTTGATTTTTTATTTGGCTAAAAAATATTTTTCAAAGAAGATAGCTCTTCTGTCTGTTGCTTTTTTTGCTTTTTACCCACCTTTTATTGCTTACTCAGCTGAGGTCTTAACCGAAATCCCAGCGATTTTTCTGTTGATTTTGGGTGTTTTTTTGATTATCCAAAGCCTTAAAAAGAAATCCCTTAAGTTTTCTGTTTTAACCGGAATAGTATTGGGGATGCTGGCTTTGACTCGTTTTGTTTTTGTGTTTTTGCCGCTTTTTTTGCTAGCGATGTCTTTGATTTTGCGTAATTGGCGTGGGTATGCCAAGCATTTTGCAGTTGCTTTTGTTTTGTCTATCTTGGTGCTTTTTCCTTGGTTTCTGAGGAATTATTTAGCCTTTGATGCTTTTGTTTTTGGCAGGATTGGCAGTGGCAGGATGTTGTGGGCTGGCAGTTATATTCCCTGGCAAGGAGAACACAAATTTCACATTTACACTTGGCCAAACCAATTAATGAGAGGGTTGAGCCCTATTGAAACTGACAGGGAATTTAGCCGACTGGCTGTTGAAAACATTAAAAAAGAACCCTTTGGAACTCTTATGGTTTGGATGAGGAAACCAGCTAGATTATTTTTGAAAAGTGAATTTGATGAAGTAATAACAAGAGAAAACAGCCTTGCTGCCTTTTTCCAGCAGCAGTCTTTTTTAAGCCCCCGATTAGTCAGAGGGGTGATGGGAGGGATAAATGTTCTTATTTTGTTATTCGGTTTGTTGGGTGTTTTTCCTGCTCTGAAAAAGAACCGTTTTGCTGCTACCTTGTTTTTCATTCTTATATTCTATCTTTTTATTTTTTATCTCCCTGCTATTCCAGACGCTCGTTACAAACTACCTATCGTGCCATATCTAATGATTTTTTCCTCCACAGGACTTTGTTATTTATTCAGTCGCATTGGAGATAGGAAAGCGAGTTTTTTTGAAAAGAAAGAGGAAGAGAGAGCAAGAAACAATGTAAGATCTTTAGGGAATTATCTGTAAAAGAAGATATGTCTTCTTGTTTTTTTTCGCAAAAAATGTTATGAATTATTTATTATGTCACTTGTGTTATGATTAGGCCTCATGGAGATAAATTGGTAAATAGAGCCTTGTCTCTTTCAGGAAAAGAAGGAGTTTTAAACAGGCTGGACAGTTTCAAAAAGATATTCTTAAACGAGGAAGAAGCAAAGGATGTAAAAAACATAGCTCATGGCGTTTTTTCACCCCTAAGAGGGTTTCTAAGAAAGGAAGATTTTGAGAGAGTGCTTTCTGAGATGAGGTTGGCTGACGGTATGGTTTGGCCAATCCCTATTGTCTTGGATGTTGAAGATGAAGAGTATGAGCACATAAAGAATTCAAGCGAGATTATCCTTTTTGGTGCGAAAAAAACCCCTGTTGCTGTTTTAACTGATATCCAGATTTATTCTTTTGATAAAGACCTTTTTGCTGGAAGTGTTTTTGGCACGAAAGACAGGAGTCATCCCGGAGTGGCTGACGTTTATAAAATGGGAAATTATTTAGTGGGTGGGGAGATTGGACTTCTTGAAGGCTCAAGAGAACCTTTCCCAAATTATAATTTTATTCCTCAGGAAACAAGACAGATGTTTAAAGAAAGAGGATGGAACAGGATAGTTGCTTTTCAAACAAGGAATGTTCCTCATCGAGGGCACGAATTTTTACAAAAAAGAGCTCTTGAAGAAACAGATGGTTTGTTCGTGCAGCCGGTAGTAGGGGAGAAGAAATTAGCAGATTTTAAAGATGAATATATTTTAGCAACCTACGAGACTTTAATTGACAGGTATTATCCAAGAAATAAGGTATTTTTAGGGGTTCTTCCCTTAAAGATGCGATACGCGGGGCCAAGGGAGGCGGTTTTACACGCTTTAATAAGGAAAAATTTTGGCTGCACTCATTTTATTGTAGGCAGGGATCATGCAGGGGTTGGCAGCTATTATCCTGCTTTCGCCGCCCAGGAAATATTTGACAACTTCTCAAAAGAAGAAATCGGCATTGAAATTCTTAAATTCTCAGAAGTGGTTTATTGTCCTAGTTGCCAGAAGCACATTTTTTTGGGAGAATGCCAGCACAAGCACATAATTTCTTTTAGCGGCACAAGATTCAGAAAAAACTTAGAAGAAAAAGAGGACCCCCCTCCTTATATTGTGCGGCCAGAAGTTTATAATCTACTTTCTCAAAGTTATAACTCCTTAGTTGACAATATTTATAAGAACCCAAAAAACAAAAAACAAAAAGGTTTCGTCGTTTGGATTACCGGTCTTTCCAAGTCAGGAAAAACCACAATAGGTGATAAGGTCTTTGAGGTTCTCAAACAAAGAGGCATTAAAACAGAACGTTTAGATGGCGACATTATCCGTCAGAACCTAAGCCGAGACCTTGGATTTTCCAAGGAAGATAGAGACGAAAATATAAGACGGATTGGCTTTATCTCTAGTTTGTTAAGTAGAAACGATATAGGGGTGGTTGCTTCATTTATTTCACCTTACAGAGAAGAAAGAAGAGGGGTAAAAGAAAGGGTTAAAAATTTTATTGAAGTATTTTGCAACTGCCCCTTAGAAGTATGTGAGAACAGGGACGAAAAGGGGCTTTACCGCAAAGCAAGACAAGGAGAAATTCAGAACTTCACCGGAATTTCTGACCCCTATGAGTTTCCTGAAGAGCCTGAGGTTGAATTAAAAACCGATATAGAATCAGTTGAAGAAAGCGTCAAAAAGGTAATTCAATACCTGGAAAGGAATAATTTTGTATAAGCGCTAAATATAAAAGATTATGTTCAAAGGAGAACTTAGAGATGTTCTTGGTTTAGCTAAAAAGGCAGGAGAAGAGACTTTAAAGGTTTATAAAAACGAGGTTAAGGGCTTTCAGAAAGAAGATAGGTCACCGGTAACCAAAGCCGATCTTGTTTCCCAGAGAATTATTTTGGATGGTTTGAAAAAATACAGCTATGGTGTTCTTGCTGAAGAAGCCGAAGATAGTCTTTTGCGATTGCAAAAGGAAAGGGTCTGGATGATTGACCCATTGGACGGAACCAAGGATTTTTTAGCGAAAACCGGAGAATTTTCCATCATGGTTGGATTAGCCCATCGCGGAAAGCCGGTTTTGGGCGTGGTTTACCAGCCTCTCGGAGATAAAATTTACTTTGCAGTAAAAGGAGAGGGAGCTTTTGTAAAAGAAAGCGGCAAACCCTCGAAGAAATTAACTGTTTCTAATGTTGCCAATTTCTCTGATGCTCGCTTCCTTCTTAGTAGATTTCATTTTGGTGAATCAGAAAAGGAATTTACAGAGAAGAACAAAATAAAAAATATTCTTCAAATAGGTAGCTTGGGCTTGAAGGCAGGAATGATTGCTAAAGGAAAAGCTGAGGCAATGTTTAATTTTAGCGATAAAACAAAGCAGTGGGATACGTGTGCTGCAGAAGTGATTCTTAGAGAAGCGGGCGGGGAAATTACAGACTCAAGAGGAGAGAAATTTGTTTATAATCGCAAAGAAGTGAGAAATCTCAATGGGGTTGTAGCAACTAATGGAAAAATCCACCAGCAGATAATTAGAAGAGTAAGTTACTTGTATCGGAATTTCAATAACAATTGAAATTCCGATACATCAAGGAGGGGTCGGGAGGAAAGAATTTCCTCCCGTATCGGAAAACAGCGAGCCCGCCAGCGAGACGTTAGAAACCGAGGGTTTCTAAAGAACATAGCTCGCGAGCGGAGCGAGCGAGTATGTTCTCTGTCCTACAAAAACAATAGGCCTGTTGGTCTGTCGGTATCAGATACCGACAAACTTTTATGGTTAAAAAATATCTTAAAAAGTATGTCTTTCCGATTATCTTCCGTCCTCAAGAGATATTTTTCAAAAACCTAGGATTAAAACAAACCATTCTTAAGAATACATCTTGGTTGGCAATTTCTGAAATTATTACCAGTGTTTTGAAGTTCTTTTTATTTGTTTATATTGCTCGCATCTTAGGGGCTACTGGTTATGGTAAGTTTGGGTTCTCGCTGGCTTTTGTTGGTTTGTTTAGTATATTGGCTGATTTGGGTGTGACTAAAATTATTAATCGTGAATTTGCTAAAGACAAAGAAAAAGAAAGGGATTTCCCTGCCATTCTTTCTTTAAAGCTTCTTTTAAGCTTATTAACAATATTTTTAATTTTTGTTTTCTCTTTTTTCGTTACTCAAGAACCAGCTATTAGAAAGATTATTTGGGTGCTTGGGATTTTTGTTTTAAGTGAATATTTTTTAAAGACATTCGCTGTGTTTTTTCGCAGCCGGCAGCGGATGGAATATCAGGCTTTTTCAGATATTTTCAAAGTGATACTGATTACCGGCCTTGGGCTTCTTGTTCTTTTTTTTGTTCCTTCCCTTAAAAACCTAACCTTAAGCTACCTTTTTGCCGGTTTGTTTTCCTTGATGCTCGTGGCTGCTATTTTCCATTTCAAGGTTTTTTCTCTTAAGCCTGTTTTTGACAAATCAATCTGGCTTAATTATTTAACAATGTCTTGGCCCTTAGTTTTTATGGCGGTTTTGGGCAAGATTTACGTTAATATCGATTCCATTACAATGGGTTATCTGGGTCAGATTACCCAAACAGGTTGGTACAATGCCGCCCAAAGGATTTCTGTAATAGCAGTAGTGCCAGCAGGTCTTGTTTCAATGAGCTTTTTCCCTGCCCTCAGCAAACTTTTCAAAGAGTCAAAGGAGAGATTCCAAAGGGCCTGCAATTTTTTTATTGAAAGTATGATTTTCTTAGCAGCCCCGCTTTTGGTAGGGGGAATAGTGTTAGCCGTTAAAATAATAGATTTTATTTACGACCCCAGCTTTTTCCCTGCCATCCTTGCTTTTCAGATTTTACTTGCTGGTCATGTGGTTCAATTTTTAGCCAGCCCTTTTAGCCATACATTGTTAATTGCCAACCATCAAAAGAAACTTTTTTTCATTGCGCTTTTCTCTACGCTCTTAAACGTGGTTTTAAATCTAATTCTTATTCCTAAATACTCTCTTTACGGCGCTGCCATTGCCACCTTTTCTGCTTTTATGTTGAATCTTTTTTTGGTTATCATTATTAGCCTAAGGTATACTAAAATCAAACCTTTTAATTCCGGTTTGATTCCTCCTCTTTTCGCTGCTGTGTTTTCTGCCCTCTTAATGGGTTTTGTTATTTCTCAAGTCAAGATTCTCAATCTCCATGTTATTTACAGCATCCTGATTGGTGCTTGCATTTATGTTAGTTGCTTTTTAATCTTTAAAATCTTAGGAAAGCGTGTTATGCTAAAAAAGCCTTAATTATAAGCAAAACTTCTTTTTCTGAGAACTGTGCTCAAGGTCTTTTCTGAAAATATAAACTTTTTTTTAGACTTGATAAGAATTATCACCAGTGAGATATTTGGCTTTTTGCGTTTTTTTGGATTTAAGAACCCCAACTTAAAAAGATTGTTTAAGCTGGAAGAAAGAGCAGAAGCAAAGAGATTATTGATTGTTAGTTTAACGAATACAAACTTCAGCATAAATATAGAGTCTTTATTTGCTAAATATTTTAACCTAGAAGGATATAAGGTTTTTTTTCTGACAAATTTCAAATACAAGAAAGCGGTAAAGACATTTCGGGCGATAGAGGGAAAGACTATTTATCATCATTTTATTTATCTTAAAAAAGGAATTAAATCCCTATTTAAAAGATTGCCGGTGGTTAGCGACCCTCAAGGTGTTAAAAATTTTTGCTACAAAAATATAAATATCGGAATTGGAGTTTACAGCACCTTATCCAGAAAATTAAGATTGGGAAAACTTGACTTTTCTGATAAAAAAACAAAAAGGTTAGCAAATAGATATCTACGAAGGTCAGCTGTTTATCTGGAAGCAGCAAAAGAGATACTTGGCAGAACAAAACCTGACTTAATTTTAGCTTTGGAAAAAGGATACATGGGGCACAGTGAAATTTTTAATTTAGCTGTGGAGCAAGGCATTGACTTTATTCAATGGTGTGGCTGCCAAGAGGTAAATGCCCTAATATTTAAAAGATATAATAAGCAAAATAAGAGAGAGCCCCCATTTTCGGTTTCTTCAAAAACCTGGAATAGATTTTTGAGCCTTCCTTGGAATGAGAAATATCGAAAAGAGGTGTACGAAGCTTTTGACAGGGGATACTTAAAACAAGATTGGTTTTGGTATAAGGATCTGTCGGGAATCTCCAAGTTTATCAGCAAAGAAGAACTCATTAAAAAATATAATCTCAATCCTGAAAAGAAGATAGCGATTTTATTCTCTCATGTACTCTGGGATGCAAATTTATTTTATGGTAAAGATTTATTTGAGCAGGGCTTTGAAGAATGGTTAATTGAGAGCATCAAAGTGATGGTAAAGAATAAGAATATTAATTGGTTGATTAAAATCCACCAGGCTAATAAAATAAAGTTTTTTTTAGAAAAGACGAAAGATGAGTATCGAGAAAATAAGGCAATAAAAGAAAATTTTGGAGAAATTCCAGAAAATATAAAAATTATTTATCCAGAAGATGAGATAAATCCTTATTCTTTGTTCAAAATAATCGATTATGGTATTACGGTTAGAGGTACTATCGGGACCGAATTGCCTTGTTTGGGATTGCCGGTGTTGACTGCTGGCACAGGTCGTTATTCAGGCAGGGGGTTTACCATCGATTCTTCTCAGAAATCAGAATACCTGGAAAAATTGGCTCATTTAGAAGATTTTCCAAAACTGAAAGAAGAGCAAATAAGATTAGCTATATTGCACACTTATATTCTTTTTAAATTAAGGCCTTTAAAGTTTTCAAGCTTTGAAGACAAGCGCTCGAGCAAAGGCAACGATATTGGCATAAACATTGAAAGCCCAGAACAAGGAGAAGATTTTCTGAGGTTTGTTAATTGGGCAAGTAAAACAAAAGAAGAAGATTTTTTAATAACTTAAAAATATGAGGAAAATTTGCGTAATCTCTGGTAAAAGAGGGGGGTTTAATGCCCTAATACCGACAATGCGGCTGATTGAAAAGGACGCTAAGCTTAAGCTTCAGCTTGTTTTAACTGATATGCATTTGAGCAGGCAGTTTGGCTACACTATCCGTGAGGCTGAGAAATGGTTTAAGGTTGCAGAAACAATTCCCCTAGGACAAAAAGATGACTCTCCGCAAAGCAGAACAGAGGCCTTGGGCGAAGCCTTGAAAAAGATGGCTGGAACTTTTGCTATCTTGGAGCCAGATATTGTTTTGCTGTTAGGGGACAGAAGCGAAACAGTGGTGGCTGCTTTTGCTGCTTTGCAGTTGAGAATTCCGATAGCCCATATCCAAGGCGGTGAGATTTCAGGCAATATAGATGGCATTCAAAGGCATGCTATTACTAAATTAGCCCATTTGCATTTTACGGAAACAAGGAAAGCAGCTGAAAGGGTAATAATGCTGGGCGAGGAGAAATGGAGAGTATTTTTTACAGGAGCGCCCTATGTTGATTTTATTAAGCAAAAGCTTTATTCTTCACCAGATGTTGTTCAGCAAAAATTTAATTTGCAACCAAAAGAGAAATTTCTGCTTTGCTTGCAGCATCCAGTAACCACTGAACCGGAAAAGTCATATCAACAAATGAAAGAAACAATCAAAGCCTTAAGAGCATTTCCTTACCGTTCTATTTTAGTTTATCCTTGCTCTGACCAGGGCTATCAGGGTATTGTTTCAGTTATTGAACAAGCAAGAGCAGAGAAGAAGTTCTCAATTTATAAAAATATTCCAGCCCCTGATTTTCTGGGCTTGGAGAACTTGGCTTCAGCCTTGGTTGGTAATTCAAGCGCTGGCATTTACGAGGCGCCTTATTTGCATCTGCCAGCTGTTAATATTGGCAAACGTCAACAGGGCAGGGAAAGAGAAAACAACGTTATTGATGTGCCTCACGAGGCGGCAGCAATCATCAAAGCGATTGAAAGGATAATCTCTTCTGCTCAATTCAAAAAGCAATTGAAGCAGTTAAAATATATTTACGGCAGAGGTGATGCTTGCTCCAAGATTGTTAAGGCTTTAAAAGAAGTAAAGCTGGACAACAAGCTTTTTGAGAAAAAATTGACTTTTTGAACATCTTGTTTTATATTAATAAACACAAGTAATGAAATTAACAAGAAATATGAAAAAGCATCTAAAGGCATTGGTTACTGGAGGAAGCGGATTTATTGGGAGCCATCTTACAGAGAGGTTAATCAAAGAGGGGTGGTCGGTGTCTGTTCTTGACCAAGCTGATTTTCCTGAAAAGAAACTGCTATCTGAGATTAACCATATAAAACAGGACTTGAAAGATTTTGATAAGGTAAAAGAAGCAATAGAGGAGCTCCGACCCGATTATATTTTCCACTTAGCAGCTATTCCAGCAGTATGGCGTTCAATCAAAGATCCCTTAGCCACGATAAACAATAATGTGTTAAGCACCCTCAATGTCCTGGAGGCGGTGAGGCAGGTTGGAGGGGTGAAAAGAGTGGTTTTGGTTTCTTCTGCTGCTGTTTATGGAGCAAGAGGCGAAAATACAAATGAAGCGCTTGCTGAATTACGACAAACTAACATCTTGAATCCCTATGCTCTTTCTAAGAAATGGCTGGAGGATTTGGGCAAGCTGTGGGCTTCAAAAGAGATTTGGCAGGCGGTACCGAATGTTTCCCTTCGCTACTTTAATGTTTACGGACCCCGCCAACCAAGAGAAGCGGGCTATGCCACCTGCATTGAAAGGTTTCTTTATTTCTGGCGGAACAAACAGCCCTTCACAATCGTGCCAGACGGCAATCAAAGAAGGGATTTTATCAGCGTGTTTGATGTGGTTGAAGCCACCATTAGAGCCGCTCTTTCAAACAAAGTGGAAAATGGCGACATCTTCAATATTGGCAGTGGCAAAAATTACAGCGTCTTGGAAGTGGCTGATATTATCGGGGGCAAGGATTATCCCAAGGTTTTTATTGAAAAAAGGCCGGGAGAAGCCAGGAGTGTTTTAGCTGATATCAGCAAAGCTAGACGGGTTTTGGGCTGGCAACCGAAGATCCCACTGGAACAGGGCTTGGAGCAGCTCAAATCTAAAAGATAGGTCAGACTATGGGAACTAAAAAAACAGTTAATCTTGCGGGGAGAGAGGTTGGCTATGGCCAGCCTATTTATATTGTAGCTGAAGGCGGGGTTACCAACTTTGGTTCTCTTGATATAGCCAAAAGACAGGCAATTGAAGCTCGAAGAGTTGAGGCTGACGTGATTAAATATCAGGCGGCTGTTGTGTCCGATTTGGTCAGTAAAAAAGTAAGCAAGCGTTTAGTTAAAGAGCTGGGATATGATTGGTATCAAAGACTGGCTTACAAGCATATGAGTTTTGCTCAACTGAGAGAACTTTTTGATTTTTGCTCTCGCTTGGAAATGCCTATTTTTGCGTGTCCTCACGATGAGAAAAGTTTGAATTTTTTAACAGACGAGCTCAAGATGCCCTTTATCAAGGTTGGCTCTGGGGAGGCTCACAATTTTGAATTTTTAAAAAAAGTAGCTCAAAAGCAAAGACCAGTGATTATAGCTTTTGGCATGCAAAGCGAAAAAGAGATATTAGAAGCAATCAAGGTTTTAAGAGAAGAGGGGGCTTTGGGTATTATTGCTTTGCATTGTGTTACAATTTATCCAACACCAGCTAAAATAGCTAATCTTAGTCGGATGATTAGGCTGCAGAATATTTTAGATGTACCAGTTGGCATTTCTGACCACACTGTTGGCTGGCATATTCCTTTGGCAGCAGCAGCCTTGGGAGCGAGGGTAATTGAAAAACATTTTACTTTTGACAAGAGCGATTTGAGGTCTTTGGATAATGCGGGTGCTCTCTTACCCAATGAATTTGCTAAGATGGTTTCTCAAATAAGGGAGATTGAGAAGGCAATGAGTAATTTGTCTGAGGAAGAATTTCTAAGAATTATCCAGCGAAGCCGGCATTGGGCCGGACAGAGCTTAATTGCCAAAGAAGATATTCCTCCTGGCGCTTTTATAACCGCTGATGTTGTTTGTTATAAAAGGCCATTGAAAGGCGGCTTGGAGCCTGACCAACTTGGTTTAATTTTGGGCAAAAAAGCAAAGAAGCTAATTGAGAAGGATGAGCAAATCACCTTTGATTATCTGGAGGGATAATTTATTAGACCAAAAGAGGATTCTTGTCTGTTGGCAAAAAGCAAAATATGAATGCAAGCTCTTCAAAAACAATTATCTATCTATGTGATTTAACCCATATTTTTCACAATCAGGGAGCTTTAAACGGCATCCCTCTGGGCATTGGCTGTATTTCGTCTTTCTTGAACAAAAGCCTCGGCAACGTCGAGGTGAATTTGTTTAAGTTCCCGCAAGACCTTAATAGAGCCCTGAAACAGCAGATCCCTGATATTATTGGCTTTAGCAATTATGTTTGGAACTTGCATTTAAGCTATAAGTTTGCTGAAGAGATAAAGAAGATTAAGAAAGAAACAGTGGTAGTTTTTGGTGGCCCAAATTATCCGCGCGATAAACGAGCAAGAGAGGAATTTCTCAATGATTTCTCAGCCATTGATTTTTATGTAAAAAAGGAAGGAGAAAAGGCATTTGCCATTTTAGTTGAACATTTGATTAAAAACAACCTATCAGTTGAGAAAGTTAAAGCCAGTAATTTGCAGAGTGTTGATTTTTTGAGCAATAATAGACTAGTAGAAACCACGCTTCTGCCAAGAATAAAGAGCCTGGGAGAGATTCGTTCGCCCTATGTTTTGGGCCTCTTAGATGAGTTTTTAGATAGAGGCATGATTCCCTTGATTCAAACAGACAGGGGATGTCCTTTTAGCTGCGCTTATTGTTGTGAAGGCGAACCTTACTATTGTTTAAGAGCAGTAAGGCCTACAGAGCAGATTAAAGAAGAAATAGAGTATATTGCCCGTTGGGCAGAGAAGCTCCATGGTTTATTCATTGCTAATTCAAATTTTGGCATGTATCCCGAGGATTTAGAAACAGCCAGAGAGATAGCTAAGGTGAAGAGAGAAACCGGCTGGCCTGATTATATCAATGTAGCTACTGGAAAAGAAAACAAAGAGTTGGTTGTAGAGGTTACTGATGTGTTAGAGGGTATGTTGAGGGTTAGTGCCTCAGTGCAATCAACCGATGAGGAGGTATTAGCCAGCATTAAAAGAAGAAATGTTCCCATGGAAGTTATTGCTCGGATGGCTGAGAAATCAAAGATAATCGGTAGCAATACCTATTCAGAGGTCATTATCGCTTTGCCCCAAGACAGCAAAGCCAAGTTTCTTAAAAGCGTTCAAGATGTGATTGAGTTTGGCTTGAACTATGTTCTGGTTTACACCTTAATGCTTTTGAGTGGTTCTGAGCTTGATACGGAAAAAGTCCGTGAGCAATATGGTATTGTTTCAAAATATCGGGTGCCACCGAGATGCTTTGGCAAATATACTGTTTTCGGTAAAGAGTTTAGTATTGGTGAAGTTGAAAAAGTCGCTGTTGCTAACACCACGTTAAGTTTTAAAGATTATTTAACCTGTCGAGTGTTTTTTCTGGTTGTGAATTTATTCTACAACCATGGTATTTTTGAAGAATTAGTTTTTCTGCTGAAACGAAACGGCATTTCTATTTTTCAGTGGCTGCGGGAAATTTTTAAGCTCATTGTCAAAGGCAGCGACTATCCCAGAATAAAAGAATTATTCAGCGATTTTCTTAGAGAAACAAAAGAGGAGCTTTGGGATTCTAAAGAGGAGCTTTTGGCTTTTCTGTCTGAAAAAAGCAACATTGAAAAATACATAAAAGGCGAGCTGGGGAGCAATTTAGCTTATAAGTATCAGGTGTTGGCATTGGTCAGATACAGCCGGCCTCTACATGAGATTGCTTTCCGGGCAGCTGAAAAGCTTATTTTCTCCAAAACACAGGTGTCAGATAGGCAGCTTTTAAGAGAATTTTTAAAAGAACTGAAAAAATTCAACATTGCTAAGAAAGAGGATCCGTTTGATTTCAAGAGAAGCGAGGTTTTAGAATTCAATTTTGATTTCATTCGGTTCGGGCAGTTGATGAGTTCAGGTTTCTCGATAAACGATTCAAAAGCAAAGACAAGTATTAGGTTTTCCCACAATAAAGAGCAAAAAGAGAATTTGGAAAGATACTTAAGATTATACGGTGATGATGTTGTGGGCATTTCTCTTATTCTTTCAAAAATATATATTAAAAAAATATTCAGAGAAGCAGCAAAAATCCCTTGATTTCCAAGCTCAATTGTTTTAGTATTGAAATTGAACTATCAACTGTTGCTTATGAAAAAAATTCTTTGTTTAATCCCAGCCAAAGGGGAGTCAGGTGAGATTGAAAAAAAGAATATCACCCCTATTTCGGGTAGGCCAATGATAGAGTATGCTTTTGATGCGGTTAAGAAAAGCCGTCTCGTTAATCGTATTGTTTTAAGCACTGATGACGAAGAAATTGCAGAAATTGCCAGAAAAAACGGCATAGAAGTGCCTTTTAAAAGACCAGAAGAATTAGCCACTGACCAAACACCAATGATTCCGGTTTTAAAGCATGCCTTAAACACCTTGAAGGAAAAAGAGGGGTATTGGCCTGATTTTGTTTTGCTCGTTCAGCCCAACTCGCCCCTTATTAGACCAGAGCAGATTGACCAGGCATTACAAACATTAATGGAAAAAGAGGTGGATTCAGTGGAAACAGTAACTGAAGTGCCCACTATCTTTCATCCTTATAGCATACGTTATATTAGCCAGCAGGGCTACACCCAGTTTTTAATGCCAGCAGAAAGGGAAAAGTATGCCTTGGAGGGCGGAAAAAAACCTAGGTTTTATGCTATCGGCAACCTCTTTGCTTTCAAACCAGAAAATATTTTTGAAACAGATACTATCCAGGGGCGGATTTCGTTCCCTATTGTTATAGATAGAAAAAGCGCTTTTGGCGTTAAAGATCCCTTAGATCATTTCTTTGCTGAGCATTTCTTTGAGAACTTTAAAGACAAGATAGACCACTCAAAAGAAGTGATTTCTCAAGCAGTAAAAAAATACAGAAATATTGCGGTTGCCTGTTCTTTTGGCAAAGATAGTATGGCTACGGTTCATTTAGCAAGGGAAGTAGCCCCCAACATACCGGTTTTTTGTATAACAACAACCTATAAACCCCAAGAGACGCTTAGTTATGCTGTTCAAATGAATAAGGAAATGAATTTGAACATAACTGCTTATATTGTAAGTAAAGAGGTACCTGTTGTTTTCAAACAAGCAGGCGTTAAAACAGTGCTTTTGGATAGCGAGGAATTTGATAGGGCTCTTTCTTCATGCGAAAAAGAACACGGCAAGATGCTTTACGAGGTTAACCCTGATTTTTGCTGCGAGCTCTTGAAGGTAAACCCAACAAAAGAAGCGGTTAAAAACCTTGATGCTTGGATTGCAGGTTTAAGAAGAGACGAGGGCTATTCCCGTCGCAGTTATCAAGAGATTGAAACTCAAGGAGATTTGGTTAAGATAAACCCAATCTTGGAGTGGTCAGAGCTTGATGTTTGGCGGTATTTGGCTCTTTATAATATTCCAGCAAACCCTCTTTATCAAAAGGGTTATCGCAGTTTAGGGTGTGCTCCCTGCAGTAAAATTATCAGTGATGAGCAGCCCGAAAGAGCTGGCAGATGGCAAAATACAAGCAAGTGTGGAGGAGAGTGTGGTATTCACACTAAAAGGTTGAAATAAGCTAAGCGGTACATAAAACAAAAATAGTATGAAAAAAATCCTTATTTTAGGAATTGACGGCTACCTTGGCTGGGCCTTAGCGAATTATTTAAAAGAAAGGGGCTATGAAGTTTTTGGCATGGATAATTTTTTGAGAAGAAAAATGGTGAAAGAGATCGGCAGCCATTCAGCTGTGCCTATTTTAAGCCCGGAAGAGAGGCAGAAGTATATTCCTTTTGAGGTCGGGGATATGCTTGATTATCAAAAAGTTGAGGATGTTTTGCAGAGATTTCGACCAGATGCCATTGTTCATTTTGCAGAACAGCCAGCTGCCCCTTATTCAATGATAGACGTTCAACATGCTGTTTTTACCCAGAAAAATAATGTTTTAGGGACATTAAATCTTCTTTGGGCGATGAAAGAGATTTGTCCCGACGCCCATTTGATTAAGCTAGGAACCATGGGCGAGTACGGAACACCCAACATAGATATCTCCGAAGGTTTTTTTGAAATAGAGTTTAGGGGAAGAAAAGACAGATTGCCTTTTCCCAAGCAGGCAGGGAGCTGGTATCATCAGACAAAGGTACACGATTCAAACAATATCTTATTTGCCTGCAGAATCTGGGGGTTGAGGTCAACCGATATTAACCAAGGTCCTGTTTATGGAAGCAAAACCGATGAAATGAAAGAAGATTGGCAGAGAACCCGTTTTGACTTTGACCAGTCCTTTGGAACCGCCTTAAACAGATTTTGCAGCCAGGCAGTAATTGGCTTTCCTTTGACCCCTTATGGCAGGGGCGGCCAAATCAGAGGTTATATCAATATTAACGATTCCATGCAAGCAATCCGCTTGATTATTGACAATCCCCCCAAGCAAGGGGAATACAGGGTATTTAATCAATGGATAGAAAAGTTCAGCATCAACCAGTTAGCTGAGATTGTCAAACAGGCAGCAGAGAAAATCGGATTAAAAGTTACTATTCAAGCGCTTAATAATCCAAGGAAAGAGGCTGAGGAACATTATTATAACCCTGACAATCAAGGGCTTTTTCGCTTGGGCTTGAAACCGCGGGGCTTAAAAGAAGTTGTCCCCCAGACTATAAAGGACTTAATAAAATTTAAAGATAGGATTGAGGCAAAAAAAGACTTCATTAAACCAACCATTAAGTGGGCATAAGAGGAGTCAAATAGAAAATGACAGCTAAATGTTATCTTTGCTTAGGTGAAAACCTAAAACTAATCAGAGATAGATTAAGGCATAATATAAAAAGGAATGTTTGGCAGTGTCTTGGCTGCGGTTTGGTTTTTTTAGAGCCAGGGCAAGAGAATTTAAAAGAATTCTACACAGAGGACTATCGCAAACTTCATAGTCCGGTTGTAGGTAAGGCCCTTTCAGCCAAGGAGATTTTTGATATTTACTTACCCTTTCAACAGAACCGTCTAAACGAAATTCAGCATCTTTTAAATCCGAAAAAGAAGGTTTTAGATATTGGGTGTTCAACCGGTCATTTTCTTTATTCAATCAAGAAATGTGTCGGAGAGGTTGTTGGGGTTGAGCTAAACCAAGAACATGCTGATTTTTGCAACAATAATTTGGGGATTAAAGTTTACACTCAACCCATTGAGGAGGTGAATTTGCCAAAGGGTTACTTTGATTTAGTTTCAATTTTACAAACATTAGAACATATCGAAAACCCTGTTTCGTTTTTGAGAAAGGTTGGTGAATTTCTCAAGCCAGATGGTACTCTTTATTTGGAGGTGCCAAACGTAGACGATGCTTTAAGAACCATTTTCGGTATTTCTGCTTTTGACGATTTCGACTTTAGACAACCGCATCTATTTTATTTTTCAAAAAATACCCTTTCTTCAATAGCTGGAAAGGCTGGCTTTGAGGGGGTAGTTAAGGGCACTGCCTATCCAAATATTATTAATCAGCTTCACTGGATTTTTCTTCAGAAACCCCAGAATTCAGCAAGCGATATGTTTGGCGATATCCGACTGCCTTTTGCTGCAGATGTTCCAGGGGAGACAAAATCAGAATTCCTCAGTCTGTTTAGAAAATTCAATAAAGAGTACCGGCAGCTTCTTAAAAATAATTTTTTAGGTCATGCTATTCTATTTTTGGGCAAGAAGAGATTAAGAGCATAGTCGCTCGTTATCGCTCGCGAACGATGAAGGCTTGAGGCTTAAAGACCTCAGTGAAAAATGAAAAATGCAAAGTATAAAAAAAATTATAAAATTCTCTGTTTAATTCCAGCCAGAGGGGGTTCTAAGCGGCTACCCAAGAAAAACATTCTTCTCCTTGGGGGACGCCCAATGCTCGAGTATGTTTGCAGGGCAGCCAAACAGAGTAGCTTGGTTAACCGTATTGTGCTGTCAACCGATGATGACGAAATTGCTCAAGTAGGCCGAAAGAATGGCATTGAGGTGCCTTTCAAGAGACCTTCAGAGTTAGCCCAAGACACAACGCCAACAGTACCGGTTTTGAGGCATGCCCTTACTTTTCTAAAAGAGAAAGAAGGCTACTGGCCTGATTTTGTTTTGATGCTTCCCCCAACCGCCCCTTTTGTTAAAACAGAGCAAATTGATAAAGCCCTCCGAGTGTTGATTGACAAAGGAGTGGAT
Source organism: uncultured Candidatus Saccharibacteria bacterium (assembly GCA_964348225.1). Lineage (GTDB taxonomy): Bacteria > Patescibacteriota > Minisyncoccia > Minisyncoccales > CG1-02-41-26 > CAYGBM01. Next base: position 43,913 of record CAYGBM010000025.1, read on the forward strand.
TCGGTAGAAACACTAATTGAAGTGCCAACTATTTTTCACCCTTACAATGAACGTTATATTGACGAGAAAGGCTTTACTCACTTTCTTATGCCGAAAGAGAGGGCCGAGCATAGCATTGAAAGCGGCAAGCGGCCCAAAATTTATGCCTTGGGCAACCTTTTTGCTTTCAAGCCAGAAAATCTTTTTGAAACTAACACCATCCAAGGCAAAACCTCTCTATCTATAATTATAGATAGAGAGACCGCTTGGGACATAGACGATACCCTTGATTTATTTATTGCCCAATGTTTACTAGAAAGAAAGACCTAAACAAGAAGGGCAAGGAAAAGCGGCAATTGCATTTCCTTTATGTTTTTAGAAATATATAATAAATTCTTAAGAGATAGATTTGATTTAGTTATTGAGGAAGAGAATGAACATTACATAAAAAAAGGAAAATTAATAGAGAGGAAAAAGGGATTTGAAATCCCCATTTATAACTATATACCAAGATTTTCCATAGACGACTACTGTGAGAGCTTTGGACTGCAGTGGGATAGATTTAAGAACCTCCAACATGATAGTAAAACCGGATATTCTCACTCATACAACAGAATAGTCCAAAATACAGAATGGATTTTAGGCAAGTTGGCGGGCAAGTCCATTTTAGAGTGTGGTTGTGGGCCGGGCAGATTTACAGAAATATTCATTGAGAATCAGGCAGAGGTTGTTTCGGTTGATATGAGCCGGGCTGTAGATATCAACCTTGAAAACTGCGGAAAAAAAAAGAATTTACTGTTATTGCAATCTGATATTACTAAGATGCCCTTTTTTTATGGAAAATTTGACTTCGTATTCTGTTATGGTGTGTTACAACATACTCCAAATCCGGAAGAGACGTTTAAGGTATTAGTCAAATATCTAAAGCCTGGTGGAAGAATAAGTGTGGACATTTATAGGAAGCAATTTCTTCCAACCTGCTGGACTACTCCAAAATATCTTTGGCGCCCCATAACAAAGCGAATGAAAAAAGAAACTTTATTGAAAATAATAGAATGGTACATCCCTAAATATCTTTATTTTGACACCTTCATTAAAAAGATTCCTAAAATTGGTTGTGTGATTGCTGGGTTAATACCTATACCTTGTTGGAACTATATTGACTTGGGCTATTCTAGGAAGGGGAGGATTCGCCATGCCATCTTGGATACATTTGATGCTTTAAGCTCTGAATACGATATTCCAAAAACAAAAAAAGAAATAGAACAATGGTTTAGTGATAGTCCAGAGCTCCAGGATATCAAGGTGTTTTATGGGAGTAATGGGATCGTTGGTAATGCCAAAAAAAAGTTAAAATCTAGAGAACATTGAAGAAGATTATGGAAAAAGAAATTTCAAAATGCATTTTGTGCGACAGCCAGCCAGCAGACCTTAAAGAGGTGTTATCTTTCGAAGAATTAAAAGAGATTTGGAAATACACAAAAATTGAGATAGAAAAACATCTTCCCCCTTCTATTTTTCTGCTAAAAGAATGTTCGTCATGCGCTTTGCAATTTTTTGACCCTCAGATAAGCGGAGATGACGATTTTTATTCTTTATCCCCAATAAGGAATTATCAGTTCAGCTGGGACTATAAGGTGATTTCAAGATATATTTTAAAGCACAGATTGGAATCTCTTTTAGATTATGGTTGCGGAGAAGGTTTTTTCTTGAAAATACTTCCCGAAGAAATCTTTAGGGTGGGCATAGATTTTAATGTAAAACCCCAGAAAAAAGAAAACCTCCGATTAATTAAGAGCAATTTATTAGACTTTGAGCCAGGCAGGCAATTCGAGGCGGTGATCTCGGTTCAGGTTTTAGAACATCTGACTGATCCTAAAAGGCATTTAAGAAAAATGATAGAGTCTTTAAAAGAAGGCGGCTATTTATTTCTTTCAGTTCCCAACAGAAACGGGGTTTTAAGGCTAATAGAAAACAAAGGAAAACCCCTAGATTTTCCGCCCCATCATTTGACTCGTTGGTCGAAAAAAACAATGCAGAAAATCTCGGAAATTTATCATTTAAAGATTATTACTGTCATTGAAGAGCCTTTAAGCTACCATCATTTTAGATGGGCAATGCATACTTTCATTGGCACTCGTTATATGGACAGTGGTTTCAAAAATAAGATTTTAGGGAAAATTCTTCTTTTAAAACAGGAGGTATCACTTCCTATTTCTTATCCACGGTTTAAAGATTCAGTTAAGGGCCATAGTATTTTGGCTGTTTTTCAGAAGTAAACGGAGAAATTAAATGGAAGAAATAAAAGTAAGCCATATAAATCCAACCGATATTAAAGGAGGGGCTTCTCTAGCAGGTTACAGGCTCCACAAAGATTTTTTAAAATACCCAGAGATTGATTCGGTTTTATTTGTTCATAAAAAACACACTCGAGATAAAGAAGTGTTGCAGTTTTCTAATTTCTTTTTCAGACAGATTGAGAGAGTTTTGAACAAAATAGGCTACCTGACGGGACTGCAATATCTTTTCAGCGTCAATTGGCTGTCACTCTTTTTTCGAAAAAGGTTTTATCAGACAGATGTCTTTATTATCAGAATGCTCCATGGTGGTTATTTGCCCTTTTGGCTACCCTGGCTTTTGAGCAAAATAGCCCCAGTTATTTGGCGATTTCCTGATATGTGGGCTTTTACCGGCCATTGCTCTTATTCATACGATTGCCAGAAGTTTAAGGAAGTTTGCAGAGAATGTCCCCGTTTATCTGATTATCCAGGTTTGCTTAGAGACACAACCTCTTTTCTTTTTCGCCTGAAAAAATTCTTTTATCAAAAATCTAACCTTTATATAGTTTCTCCTTCGAAATGGCTGCTTGGCAATATAAAGCAAAGCCCTATTTTTAAAAATGCTCAAGCCTTTCGTATCCCAACAGGGGTAGATACTGCAATTTTTAAGCCAGAAAGAAAGAATAAAAGGCCAACTGTAATTGCGGTTTCTGCTGCATCGCAAAACAAAAGAAAGGGCGGTGAGCTTTTTCCAAAGATTCTTTCAAGCCTCAACAAGGTTTTGAAAGAAAAAAATCTATCCTTAGACTTCTACTGGGTTGGCGAAAAAACCTTATCTTTTCCTTCTTTTTCCAGCATAAACCATATCTTTTTAGGTTTTTTACACGAAAGAGAGTTAGCAGAATATTATGCCAGAGCTCATCTTCATATTCTGCCCACCTTAGCTGATAATTTGCCCAATACTTTGTTGGAAAGTTTAGCTTCAGGCACTCCAGCAGTTACCTTTGATGTTGGTGGCTGTAAGGACGTGATTAAGCATTTAAAAACTGGATACTTGGCAAAGCCCCGAGATATTGATGATTTTATAAGGGGCATTATTTCTTTATTAGATAACCAGCAGAGATTGACTGAGATGGGTAAAGAAGGCAGGAAATTAATTGTTGAAAATTTCACTCTTCAGCACCAAACCCAGCGCTATTTAAAACTAATAGAAAACATCTTAAATCTTTAATCTTATAACTTATAACTATGTTCAAGGGAGGGCTTAGGAAAAAGGGAATTTATAAAACCTCGTTACCGGGCAAACCTCTTATCACGGTGGTAACCGTTGTTTTGAATAACAAAAGATACATAGAAGATGCTATTTCAAGTGTTCTCGGGCAAACATATGATAATGTTGAGTACATTGTTATTGATGGCGGGTCAACCGACGGAACGTTGGATGTAATTAAAAAATATGGAGAAAAAATTGACTATTGGATAAGCAGTAAGGATAAAGGAATTTATGATGCTATGAATAAGGGAACAGAATTGGCAAGAGGGGACTGGATTCATCTTCTGAATTCTGATGATTATTATTTTTCCTCTGATGTCTTGGAAAAGGCAGTTGGGCATCTTGACAATTCCGGAGATAATTTCTATTATTTTACCTTGATACATCAGTTTCCAAGCCAGAAAAAAAAGACCTATAAATACCCCTTTAATTTTTTGGGTTATCTCCGTCTCTATTATTCTGCTTATCTTCCGCATCCCACTTTGTTTGTTATGAAAAAGCAGTATGAGGAAATCGGGCCTTATGACTTAAACTTTAAGATTGCCGCTGACCATGATATGATATTGAGATTATGCAAAAAATACCGCCCCTGTTTTGTTGATATACCGCTTTCTGTAATGAGAATCAGAGGCTACAGTAGCAAAGACCTCCCTAAAACCTTTGAAGATTTCAGAAGAGTGACGGTTAAAAATGGTTTGAACCATCTTTTGGCTGGTTTAATCCTTAAATTCAAGGTCTTCAAATATAAATTAACCAAAAACTAATATGTATCTTTTCTTACATATACCCAAGGCAGCGGGTACAACATTCACTTCTCTTTTGAGAAGAAATTTTAAAGAAAGGTTCGTTCCTATTTATGGTCTTAAAAAAACAGGTTTTTTTAGTGACTCGGAAGTTAAAACATTGGCTACTTTTTTTCCTCAAGCTCAATGTATAGCTACTCATAAATTTGCTTGCCCTATTCCACAGCCAGAAAATACTGACATAAGGTACAAACTCATAACATTCTTGAGGGACCCTGTTGACAGAGCTTTGTCGCATTATTTGTTTCACAGAAAGCGGGATAAGTTAGGCATTATAAAAAAAGAGCTTGCTCGTTTGCCCTTTGAAGAATATTTTGAGAAGTTGAGAGAGAAATGCCACAAAGATGCTCAAGGAGAATGGTCTTATTTATGTAATATGCAAGCTTACATTTTGGACAGGAATTATAATATAGAGGAAGCTAAAAAAAGAATCAAGAATGAGTTTTTCTTTGCGGGGGTGAGTGAGAGGTTCGATGAATGTCTTCTTCTTTTAAAAAAGAGATTCAAAAAAGATGGGATAGACCTGAAAATAAATTATTTCATGAAAAATGTAGGGGGTGGAAGAAAGAATTCCAAGGAATTTTTAGCCCCAAAAGTTTACGACAAGGTTCTCGAATCCAACCGATTAGATAAAGATCTCCATGATTTTGTTAATCAACTTTTGGACGAGGAGATAAAAGGCTACGGTAATCAATTTTATACTGATTTAGCAAGCTTCAAAAAAGAGCAGAAACGGCTTAGTTCTTTCACTGGTTCAGCGGAATTATTAAGTAAATTTTTACGTTATCAAAATAAGCTGGTTAATAAATGGCTTGCTCGCTTTTAACTTCTCGGGAAATTATGGGTGGAGAATATCAATGTTCCTTATGTGGTTCAGAAAAAATTGAAGAAATAGGTACCATCCAGAGACCGTTTAATCTATTTAAATGTAATAAGTGCCAGCTTTTTTTTATTCTGCCCCGGCCCAAACAAGAGGAGTTGAAAATGGCTTACAAGGGCTTTAATAGTGATATAGGAAAGCTTAAGCCCCGAGAGGCTGAACGGATTTCAGTCAGGTACTATAAGATTATTAAAAGCTATTGCCCTGAAGCAAAGAAAATTTTGGAAATTGGCTGCTCCACTGGTCATATCCTTTACGGCTTAAAGCAATATGGTTATGAGATACAGGGGACAGATTTATCGTCAAGGGCATGTCAGCTTGCTCAAGAATATTATGGTGTTAAAGTTCACGATGCAGAATTTCCTCCACCCGAAAGCCAAGATTCCTTTGATGTTATAATTATGAGCCATTTGATAGAACACGTTCCCGAACCAAAGGCTTTTATTACTAAAGCTACAAAGTTTTTAAAACCAAACGGAATTTTAATTATTTCAACGCCAAATTCAAAGTCGTTGGGCTTCAGGATCTTTAGGGGGCATTATCCGGTTATTAATCCTCCTTTTCATCTTAATTTTTTCAACAAAAAAACCCTATCCTTTTTGACTGCTGACCGATATCAAATTAAGGAAGTTAAAAGCCACAGTACTGATTCTTTAGGACGCAATCCCTTTTTTCATGATGCTGCGGTTGGGTTTTTGAATTTTTTTAGAAATGTTCTGGGAAAAAAAAGAAAATTGTGGACTGTTGTCAACCAACAAAATTCTAGCAGAAAAGAAAAAAAAGCTTCCAAAAGCATTCTTTTGAGATGCCGCAAGTACTCAAGGAAAATTTTACAAGTTCTTTTTTCTCCTTTCTTTCTTTTACTTGATAAGTTTGGGTGGGGAGAGAATATTACTTTGGTTGGAGGGAGAACATAGCCGCTCGCTATCGCTCGCGAGCCTTGATTAAAGATTGATGTATTTTTACTAACTTGGGAAAGTATTTTTCTTCCAGAAACTTCTCTTTGACATTATTTAAGCAGTTGATTTTCATTTTTATAATTTTTAAGGGATCCTTTAGGGCCTGGTTTAATGTTTTTTCAAATTCCTTGAGGTTTTTTACCAAGTAGCCGGTGAAATCATTCTTAACAATATCCTTGACCCCTTCTATGTCAAAAGCTATTATTGGCAAGCCTTGGGATTGGGCTTCAACTAGAGCTCCGGGCGATCCCTCAAAGGTGGATTTGGTGTTAAAATGAAAATAGAGATGGGCTTCTCTAAATTTATTGACCAATTCTTTCTTTGTAATCCAACCGGTAAGCTGAACCTGATTGGGGCAGGATTTTTGAAGCTCATCTAAATCTTTATCTTTTCCTCTTACTCCGATAAATTCCATAACAGAGTTTTTATTTAAAAAAAGCACCCTTTTTAACATTGCTATTACCTCTGATTTGTTTTTAATTTTTTCTATCCTGCCAGCAAACATCATTTTTAACGTTCCTTTAAAATCCCTTTCCAATAGTTGAGGGTCAGAAATCGTATCTTTGGGCATGCTGTTTGGTATGTAGAGAATTTTTTCTTTTTTTACAAAGAGGAATTTGGCAACCCTTTTTTCTTCGCTGTGGTTTTGGACTGAAACAAAAGTGGCTAAGTTGAGGGTTATTCTTAGTCCAATTAAATAATGGTATAAGGTATAAAGAATGGCTTTTGGGGTGAAGCTGGGACCGCCCCCCCAATAATGCATTATAAATTTTTGACGTTTTAAGAACAAAACAGGAGTGATAAAATCGTACATAAAAAGATAGTAGCTGTCCAGATGCCAGATAGTTTTTTCTTGGGCTTTAAATTTAATAACCTCTTTCAAAAGAGACAGGGAAATTTCCAATGGAAAGGGCAATTTTAAAGAAACAGGAAAGAATTTCACTTTAAAACCTTTTTGGTGTTGCATCTCAATTACTTTTTTGAACTTTTTGCTCAGAACCCAAAGTTCGTGCTTGAAATTCAAGCTTTCAGGACCTTTCTTTTCAAACTTTCTGATTTTTTCTATAAAGCGGACACAATAGTGGTCAAGATTATGGTAATCACCGCCCATAAAATCTTCAATATTATGGGCTAAAATATGGATTATTTTGGGCATTTTTGCTAAATTGATTTATACTAAATTCTAACCCTTTACCTGGTTTTATTCAATGCTTATCTCTATATTTTTTGATATAATTGATTAAAGAGTATGAAAATAGCTCTCATTTATTTAGGCAGAAGGGGCGGGGGTCCTGTTTATAGCTTAGAAGTTGCAAAGAGACTCACAAAAAAATCAGAACTGCTAAATATTGTTTCTGAACAAATAGACAATCTAAGATACTGGGGAAAAGCAGACCTCTCTCTTTTGAAAATATCAACCTATAAAAGCGCTTTTGGATTGTTTTTTTCTTTTTTTAATTTCAAGAAGTTCTTTTTTCTTTACCGTCAAATTAAGAAGTTCTCACCCGATGTTATCTATTATCCCTTTTTTCATTTTTGGGACCCCATAATCAATTTTCTTTTTCCTAAAATCCCCAAGGTTTTTACCTTGCATGATCCTGTTTTGCATCAGGGTGAAAGAAATTCCTTTGTGCAGTTTTTGCAAAACCGGACTGTTAAGCAATCAAACCGTATAATTGTTCTAAGCAAAGCTTTCAAGAGAACTGTTGCTCAGCAGGGAATAGCTTTAGAGTATATTGACTACATTCCCCATGGAGTTTTTTGTTATTATTCTGACGTTGAAAGAAGCAGAGCTTTTACCAAAGCTCAAGAGACACAGGACAGGAACAGGGTCAACATTCTCTTTTTTGGCAGGATTTTAGAATACAAGGGCTTGGGCGTTCTTTTGCGAGCTTTTCCTTTAATCAAAAAAGAGGTTCAAAGAGCCAGGCTCTTTATAGTGGGCAGTGGTGATTTGGGCCCTTATCAGGATATTTTGAAAGAGATTGGAGAGGCAGATATTGAAATAGAAAACAGATGGATAGCCGACGAAGAAATAGGCAGTTATTTTGCCAGAGCTCATTTAGCAGTTTGTCCTTATATTGAAGCTTCCCAATCAGGCCTTATTCCATTAGCCTATGTTTTTAAAGTGCCGGTTGTTGCAACTCATGTTGGAGGGTTAAAAGAGCAGGTAGAGCATGGAAGAACCGGCTTGCTTGTGCCACCAAACGACCCTCTAAAGTTCGCTAGAGCCTGCATTGAAATCTTAAAAGATTCGGAAAAAAGGAAATGGATGGGTGAGCAAGGCTTTAATAAGGCTCAACGAGAATGGAACTGGGACATGATTACAGAAAAAGTTTTAGAAAGCCTGAGAAAGGCTACCCATTAACTATTAAAAAGCATGTGTGGTATAGTCGGTATCTGGGATTTCAAAAATAAAATAGAGCCTGAATTGTTAAAAAGTATGCGCGACACCTTAAAGCATCGGGGCCCAGATGATTCAGGACTTTTTATTGATGAAAAAGCAAATATAGGATTAGGCCACAGAAGATTGTCTATTCTTGATTTGTCAGAGAGGGGACACCAGCCAATGAGAAATGAAGATGGAAACTTATGGATAACTTACAACGGCGAGGTTTACAATTTCCAAGCAATAAAAAAAGAGCTTGAGCAGAAACGATATAATTTCTCAAGCAGCTCTGATACAGAAGTTGTTTTGAAAAGCTTTGAAGAGTGGGGGATTGAGGGAGTGAAAAAATTCAGAGGTATGTTTGCTTATGCTTTGTGGGATAAGAGGAATCAAAGATTGACTCTGGTTAGAGATAGAACAGGCATTAAGCCATTGTATTATTATTTTGACGGCAGCTTGTTTATCTTTGCTTCAGAACTCAAAGCTATTTTAAAGCATAAGCTGGTGAAAAAAGAGTTGAACCTTGAAGCTCTTTATCTTTTTTTAGAGCTCAGCTATATTCCAGCCCCTCATTCAATCTTCAAGGATATTAAGAAAATAGAACCTGGGCATTGTTTAGTTTTAGATGGTCAAAAAAGAATAACAAAAACAAAATACTGGGATGTTTTCGATTTTTATTTAAAGCAAAAAGGCAAAAACAAGATAGGGGAGCAGTTTGGAAAAAACGAAGAAGAAATCACCCAAGAATTAGAGGCAATCTTACAAGAATCCTTTAAATTAAGAATGGTTTCTGATGTGGAGGTCGGGCATTTTTTAAGCGGTGGTATTGATTCTTCAACCGTGGCGGCTTTGCTGACGAAGAAATTGGGCTTGAGCAATCTGAAAACTTTTACTATTGGTTTTCAAGAGGCAAAATATAATGAAGCCCCTTTTGCTAAAAGGGTCGCTGAATATTTAGGCACTGAACATCACGAATTATATTGCACCCAGAAACAAGCCATGGAGATTGTGCCCAGTATTGCTGACATTTACGATGAACCATTCGGCGACAGCTCCTCGGTGCCTACCTATTTGGTATCTCGTTTTACCAGGAATCTTGTGAAGGTTTCCTTGTCAGCTGATGGAGGAGACGAAACATTTTGCGGTTATGACAGGTACTGGCTGATTGATGCACTTTTCCAAAAATTTCAAAGAACCCCTAAATTTTTATTAAAAGGAGGTTTAAATGTTTTTAAGATACTGTCTCCTGAAGTGCTATCTTTTCTTTACAAGAACCTCGGCTTCTTTTTACCAGAGCAGCTAATTACAAAAAAGAAAATTCATAAACTAAAGCGGAAAATTGCCAAACTTAAGGAAATAGTTAAAAATCCCAAAGACCTAATCTCTTTTTATAAACTGCTGGGCTTTGGCTTCTGGAAAACCCCAGAGCTTTCTGACTTGCTGCTCAATTTCCCCCTCCCATCAAATATTTTGGTGTGGGGGCTTGAACAAGCATCAAGAATTGGCCATTTGGATAATTTAACCAAAATGCAAGCCATTGATTATAAAACCTATTTAGCAGATGATATCTTAGTAAAGGTTGATAGAGCCAGTATGGCAGTTGGCTTGGAAGGAAGAGACCCCCTTTTAGATCATAAAATAATAGAATACGTTGCCTCTTTGCCTGTTGGTTTGAAGTACAAGCAGGGAACCTCAAAATATATTTTGAGAAAGATTTTATATAAATATATTCCAAAGGAGCTTTTAGAAAGACCCAAACAAGGCTTTAGCATCCCTTTAGAGGACTGGTTAAGAGGGGATTTAAGGTTTTTAATTGATAGGTATTTAGACAAAGAAAGAATAAAAAAACAAGGAATTTTCAATTGGCAAGTTATTGAAGAAGAAAAAAAGAAATTTCTGGAAAAAGGCATTGACTATGCCGATCACCTCTGGCTTTTAATCACATTTGAAATGTGGCACGAAAAGTGGTAGATTTAAATCATCCTATGAAAAAAGCTTTAATTACAGGGATTACAGGGCAAGACGGTTCGTATCTGGCTGAGTTTTTGTTAGAGAAGAGCTATCAGGTTCACGGGATTAAACGTCGCGCCTCTTCTTTTAATACCGAGAGGATTGATCATTTATACCAAGACCCTCATGATAAAGATAGAAAATTGATTCTGCATTACGGAGATATGACCGATGCTACCAACTTGATAAGAATTGTTCAGAAAGTGCAGCCAGATGAGATTTACAACTTAGCGGCGCAGAGCCATGTTCAGGTTTCTTTTGAAAAACCCGAATATACATCAAACACCGATGCTTTGGGGACTTTGAGGTTATTGGAGGCTATCCGTATTCTTGGCTTGCGAAACAAAACAAAATTTTATCAAGCATCAACCAGCGAATTATTTTCTGGAAGGCCCGGCGAGGCTTCCCAAAACGAGAAAACACCATTTTATCCTCGCAGCCCCTATGCAGTGGCTAAATTATATGCTTATTGGATAACCGTTAACTATCGGGAGGCTTATAATATTTTCGCTTGCAACGGTATAATCTTTAATCATGAAAGTCCCCGGAGGGGAGAAACCTTTGTTACTAGAAAGATTACCCGGGCAGTTGCTAGAATTAAACTGGGGTTGCAGGATAAGTTATATTTGGGCAATCTAAGTGCCAAAAGGGATTGGGGGCACAGTAAAGATTGTGTCAGAGCTATGTGGTTAATGCTCCAGCAGCCAGAACCCGATGATTATGTGATAGCAACGGGAGAGCAGCATTCCGTGAGAGAGTTTTGTGAGCTTGCTTTCAAGGAGGTAGGGATTAACCTTAACTGGCAAGGCAAAGGAAGGGAAGAGAGGGGAATAGATGCGAAAACAAACAGGGTTTTGGTTGAAGTTGACCCTAGGTACTTTCGTCCAACCGAGGTTGAGTCCTTATTGGGTGATTTTGGCAAGGCCAAAGAAAAACTTGGCTGGCAGCCAAAGATAAGTTTTCAAGAATTAGTTAAGGGAATGGTTCAATCGGATTTAAAAGAAGCCGAAAGAAAGGCTCATCTGAAGAAAGGGGGCTTTGAGGTGCAAAACCGTTTTGAATAATAATATTTGCAGCACAATGCTATGATTGATTTAACCAAAAAGAAAATTCTAATTACGGGAGCTGCTGGTTTTTTAGGAAGGCATCTGGTTAGAAATTTGTTAGAAAAAAGGAAGGTCCCGAGAGAGAATCTATTTTTACCCACCTTTGAAGAATTAGATTTAAGAAGATGGAAAGACTGTCAAGAGGCAGTTGAAAATCAGGATATTGTTATCCATTTGGCAGCAAAAGTCGGTGGAATCGGCTTGAACAGGGAAATCCCTGGGGAAATGTTTTATGATAATGCCATCATGGGTATTCAATTGATGGAAGCTGCAAGACAGGCAGGTGTTGAGAAGTTCGTAGCTTTAGGGACCGTTTGCTGTTATCCAAAGTTCACGCCCGTTCCCTTCAAAGAAGTTGATTTATGGAATGGTTATCCTGAAGAAACCAACGCACCCTATGGTTTGGCTAAAAAGATGCTTTTAGTGCAAGGTCAGGCATATTGTCAGCAGTATGGTTTCAATTCCATATTCTTAATACCTGTTAATCTTTATGGGCCTGGAGATAAGTTTGATCCAAAATCTTCCCATGTGATTCCAGCTTTAATAAAGAAAGCAACCGAAGCTCAAAGAGAGAGCAGAAAATATATTGAAGTTTGGGGTACCGGTAAAGCAACCAGAGAATTCTTGTATGTTGAGGATGGGGCAGAGGGGATTTTGTTGGCAACAGAAAAATACGATAAGCCAGAACCAGTAAATCTGGGATCTGGTATGGAAATCTCAATTAAAGACTTAGCAAAGATGATTTGTAAAATAATAGGTTTTGAAGGGGAAATTCACTGGGACACAACCAAACCCGATGGTCAGCCCAGAAGACAGCTTGATACCTCTTTGGCAAAAAAAGAATTCGGTTTTGAAGCAAAGACCGAATTAAAAGAAGGGCTCAAAAAAACAATTGACTGGTATCTGGAAGGAGTTTAACTCCTTCCAGAGAAACCTTTTACTCTTTTCTGAAGAAAAGGTAAAAGGTTTTTAATAATATTCCAAGGTCCAAGAGAAAGGACCTGTTTTTAATATAGTAAAGGTCGTATTGGACTTTCTCTCTGCTGTCTTCTAATGTTCTGGTGTACCTGAACTTTATCTGCGCCCAGCCGGTAAAACCAGGTCTTACCATATGACGTAAATGATAGAAGGGAATTTCTTTTTCAAGCTTTTTTACAAATTCTGGTCTTTCAGGTCGTGGTCCTACCATGGAAAGTTCTCCCTTGAGAGTATTAAGCATTTGGGCAGTTTCGTCTAGGTGTAACCTTCGTAAGATCCTTCCAATTCTCGTTACTCTGGGGTCTTTTTCTTTTGCCCAAACAGCCTCTCCCTTTTCAGCTCCCACCTTCATTGACCTGAATTTAATTAACCAGAAAATTTTCTTGTCTTTTCCCATTCTTTGCTGCTTGTAAAAAACTGGACCTTTATCTTCGAGCTTGATGATAATAGAAAAAATCAACCAGAAAGGAGAAACGATTGCAATAATCAAGCTTGCCAAAATAATATCACCAATTCTTTTTGCTTGATCAAAAACAGTTTTTTCCCCCTCCCTTAAATTTTCTAAGAACCAACCTTTGTCTATAAAATCAATAGGAATTTTTTGGAGTATCCTTTCATAAAACTGGGCTAGGTCCACAAAATTTATTCTCAAAGGCAAACATTTATAAAGGCTTTTGGTTAATCTTGGGTTTCCATTAAGTTCGCTTGCAATAACCAAAGTTTCGATTTTGTTTTTTTCTATCTGAGAGAAAATATTTTTACCTGGGTCCAAAAACTTAACCACTTTATAGCCTAACTGGGGATTAGCTTTAATTTCTTTAGCTATTTTTTTAACCAGACTGCCCTTTCCCAAAAAGGCTAAATTTCGTAGATATAAAGAGGAGAAAAGGAAATAAAAAAGCCTTCGCCAAGATAGGGCAAAAACAGCGAATATGACAATATTTAAAAAGAGATTTGTTTTGGGAGTAATACCAAAGAGAGGAACAAGATAGAAAAAGATTAGCCCAATAATTAAACAAGTTAAAAAGCATTGTCCCGCCCTAATGAAAAAGGCTATTTTCGGCCGGATTAAATTTAGATCATAAAGCCCAAATACGTAGAAAAAGATGAGCCAAGCAAGGTATAGTATGGAAAAGGGAAGCAAATGTTGCTGGAGAATCTGCCAGCTAAAACGTCCCCAGAACCCGATTCTCACTGTTATTAGTAAAGCTAAAAAAGCTAAGATGATGTCTCCAAAAAACAATACAGCTTGTCTGATTTTTCTTTTCATAAAGTTATTTTAGCTGAAAAAGCCTGAAAAGCCAAGCCTGCCCTTGCTTTTTCGTCCAAAAATATTAAGATAATCTAATGGGTAAAAAATCAAGCGAGAAAAAACAAAGAAGAGAACAGCAGGAACAAGGTATTGAAAATGGATCTGAGCAGCATAAGTCAACCCTGGAGCGCGTCCTTGTAGAAATTATCCGTTTTGCAACCTATTGCGCTTTATTTACACCTCTTTTTCTGAGTGTTAAGTTCTATTTCCCGTTTGTTGGTCCAAAGAGTCTGTATTTAATGGGTGGTTGCCAGATCGTTTTTTTTGCTTGGCTGATCTTGGCAATTTATTTTAAAAAGTATAGGCCCAAGCTGAATGTTGTCCTTTTGGCCTTGGTTTTCTTCTTGTTTGTTATGCTGTTGAGTTCGGTTTTTGGCATAGACTTCTCACGGTCTTTCTGGTCAAAGTATGAAAGGATGACAGGGCTTTTAGTGTGGCTTCATTTGTTTGGTTTCTTTTTGGCAGTTTCTTGCACGTTTAAAAAAGAGTCAGACTGGAAAAAGATTTTCACTGTCTCTATTTTTGTTTCCGTTTTGGTATCTATAAATTCCCTGCTGGAAAGACAAGGCATTGAACCTTTTGTTTTCTCGCCTCGGGGCGGAGCTACCTTGGGCAACAGCTCCTTTCTTGGCACCTACTTGATGTTCAATGTCTTTTTGGCGTTGTATCTTTTTTTCCGTGGCCTTCAATTGAAAAGACTTGACTGGAAGTCATTGGTATTTAAAGCAATACCCTTACTTGCTGTTTTTTTGGGGATTTTAGCTATGTATTATGAAAAAAGTCAAGCTGCTTTGCTTTCAACGTTAGGAGGGTTCGTCCTTATATTTTTACTTTGGTTAAGTTTCAAGTTCAGGTACAAAATAGGCCGAGTTTTTGGAAAAGTTCTTTTAGCTTTTTCTGTGCTTCTTGTAATTGCGGTTTTTATTATGCTTTTTCAGCCAGAAAGCTTTGTTCATCAAAAGTTTGCTAGCTTAGTTACCAGAGCCCGTTTTGTAAACTGGAACACGGCTTGGCAGGGTTTTTTAGAACATAAATGGCTCGGCTGGGGTCCGGAGAACTATACCGTTGCTTTTACCAAGTTTTTTAACCCCTGTTTATTTATACCTGAGGACTGCGGAGGAGAAATCTGGTTTGACAGGTCTCACAACATTGTGTTTGATACCTTAGTGACAACAGGCATCTTGGGCTTTATTAGTTATCTTGGCTTGTTCGCTGTTCTGTTTTATCTTTTGGGGAGAAAATATTTTAAAGAAAAAACAATTGATTTTTGGACATTTGCTTTCTTCGCTACCATTCCCATAGCCTATTTTATTCAAAACCTTACTGTTTTTGATATGGCGACAAGCCTAATGATGTTTACTTTAACCCTAGGGTTCGTAGGGTTTTTAGCCTCCCTTGGCAAAGAAAAAGCTATGGAAAGGAAATTTGTACTTAAACATAGGTGGCCCATTCCTGCAATAGCTGTTATTTTTGCTCTTATGTTTTTTGAATTTGTTATTCAGCCTTTCAGGGCAGATGCCTTGGTGATTAAAGCTTTAAGTTCCCTGGAAAGTCCCACCAGAGTTGAGCTTTACAACAAAACATTGGAGACCTCTCCTTTGGGAAAATACCAAATAAGAGAATTCTTTGCCCAGCATACTCACGATTTTATACTTAATAATTTTCAAAAGATGCCAAAAGAGGATATTGTTAAGGAATTAGATTTTGTAGCTGAAACCTTGAAACAAAGCAAAAAGGAATCCCCCCTAGACTATAGGTCTGTTCTTAAATTAGCCCATGTTTACAATATTTTCGGTCTTATTGATCAAAGCCAGCTGGCTTTAGCTGAAAAATACGGCCAAGAATCAATTGAGCTTTCACCAGTCAATCAGCAGGGCTATTGGGCGCTAGCCCAAACCAAGGTTTATCAGGGAGATTTTGAGGCAGCCCTTTCTTTAGCTAAAAAAGCAATTGAGTTTGAACCGAGATGGCTGCAGTCTCATAAAATAGCTATTAGAATTGCCCAACGTTTTGGCGAGGAAGAAAAAGCAAAAGAGGTTGCTGAAAATGCTCTTGCTGTGGCCTTGGAACAAATTGCCTTGTATCCCAAGGAGTTAGTAGATTATCAAAGCAGATATCAATCAGCTGTTGAATTTGCTGAAATAGCTGGAAATGAGGAAAAGATGAAAGAAACTGCAAGTTCCGCCCTTGAACTTGCCTTAAAACAAATTGATAATAGCCCAGAAACAGTACGGTTTTATCAATTGGCATTTTGGTTTGGTGAGAGGATTGGTAATGAAGAAAAACTAAAACAAGCAGTTCAAGAGATGCTCACTTCTCTTTTGGAGCAAATAGAACTTTACCCAGAAAGGTTAGGGCTTTACCAGGAAGCTGTGAAAATGGCTCAGAAATTGGGAGATGCCGAGCAAGCCATAGAGATTGCCAGAAAAGCGATAAATTTCAACGCCGACTGGATAGAGCATTTTAAGGATATCTTGGGAGGTTCTGCGACCACGGACTCTAACGGGCTTGACAACTGAGCCTTTATTTGCTAATATTAGAACCGTGAGGAATTACTCCAATTCGTAAATAGTCGGCAAAAAACCTCTTTCCAGAGGTTTTTTGCTTTTTTCTCGTTGACTATATCTTTTTGAAAGAGTACAATAAAACTGGGTCAGGAGCGTCCTCACAAAAGACTTAGAATTGGAGGCACAACCTCCTGGCCTATGCGGCTCGCCTGTTTATCTTAGGGGCGGGGCGCATAGGTAAATCCCAAAAATGCAGATAGTTAAAAGAATCAAGAAAAATATTTCACTAAAAGAGCACACGACCTTCAAAATAGGGGGGCAAGCTAAATATTTTTTTGAGGCAGAAACCAAAGAAGAGGTGATTGAAACTGTTAAATGGGCAAAAGAGAACAATGTTCCTTTTTTTATTTTGGGTGGGGGAAGCAATTTGCTGGTTGTAGATAAAGGGTTTGAGGGAATAGTAATAAAAATTAAAAATTCAAAAT
This sequence comes from uncultured Candidatus Saccharibacteria bacterium, assembly GCA_964348225.1. Classification (GTDB taxonomy): domain Bacteria; phylum Patescibacteriota; class Minisyncoccia; order Minisyncoccales; family CG1-02-41-26; genus CAYGBM01. Next base: position 60,873 of record CAYGBM010000025.1, read on the forward strand.
TAAAAATTCAAAATTACAATTTAAAATTTAAAATTATTGAGTGTGGGGCTGGGGTGAAATTAGCTGATTTGGTGAAGCTTTCGGAAAA
>CAYGBM010000026.1:0-18833 GCA_964348225.1 uncultured Candidatus Saccharibacteria bacterium
TAAGCATCAACTTTATTTCTTGGAAAATAACCCATGACCCAAAAAGAAGCGTTGGAGATTTTAAAACTTGGGTTTAAGATGAAAAGGAGGTAGATGGAATGAACTTTAAAAATGTGGCATTCAGGATGCGACAGTGCGCTGAGGAACATCCGGACACTGAAGACAATATCTGTGACCTTGATAACTTAGAGCGTCATTCTGACGAAATAATCATAGATGGTCGTTGCCTGTGTTTGATATTCACTCTTGAATATCATTCTGATGGTGCTGTCTTTTGGCATCTAACAGTAAGCTTTATGGATAAAGAGAAGGTGCCAAATGAGGTATGTTTACAATTGTGTGCTGCTTTTTTTGAGAGTGATGAATCTGGTAAGATAGATGTAGAGGAAACACCAAGTGAGTTAGCTTATATGCGTAATTTTTGGCAGCCACATAAAACCAACTAAAACAAGGGGGCTCTCAGTGGAAAAACGAGATAGAAGCCGAGAACGACAGCGCTATCGTTATTCTCGGCTTCTTAAAAATTCTTTAGCAATATTTTATACTTAAAAAAACGGGGAATTGATTAAGAAATAAAATTTATGAAAAAGATAAGAATTTATCCGTATAGTAAAGAGTTTCCGAAAATTTTTGAAGAAGAGAAAAATAAAATTTGTAAAGTTATTAAAAATTGCGAGATTCATCATATTGGAAGTACAGCGGTGCCTGGCTTGGGAGGAAAGGGGATTATTGATATTATGTTGGGGATAGACCATTGGAAAGAAGCAGAAGGAGTTGTAGAAAAACTAAAGCAAATAGGTTTTACTCACGTACATCCTAAAGAAAATGGCAGAATATTTTTAAGCGATAAAAAAGAAAGTACAATCGGTAATTTCCACATCCATATTGTTAAAAAAGGAAGTAAAGCATATAAGGAGATTCTAGCTTTTCGAGATTATTTAAGAAAAAACAAAAAAGAAATTGAAAAGTTTTATAAATTAAAGCTTAAATGGCATCAAGAAAGCAAAGGTAATAGAAAGAGATATAATGAATTAAAGGAAAAATACGTAAAAGAAATTTTAAAAAATAACCTATGACCCAGAAAGAGGCGTTGGAGATTTTAAAACTTGGGTGTGATAAAAATAAAAAATTAATTTATGCCTAATTTATGCCAAGGAGATTTGATCCGGAAAATTTAATATTTCGTTACCCAGAAGGAGCTTCAGAAGAAGAAAAAGAAACAATGAGAAAAGAGGCTGAGCCAAAAGTAGATGCTATTAAAGAAATGCTTTATGCTGATTTTGAAATGGAAAAAGAACCCTGGCAGGAGCAAATGATTAAAGAAGTAAGTGAAAAAACAATGGAATTCTTCAAGCAAGAGCTTGGCTTACAAGTACGAAGCATTGAAGCAGAAAATGTGCATATCCTTGATGTTGAAAGTATGGGCCAAGAACTGCAAATAGAAACTGAAAGATTCATGATGGGAGAGGCACATCTTGGAAAAGATATTATCTTGTCTTCTGATATCCTTAAGTCGCCCTATCCAAAGTTAGAATTCCTGGAAACATTAATTCATGAGCATGTCCATAACGAAGAATTTGTAAAAATGGCTAAAATTTCTTTGTTAAAAGGACTTGGAGAAGATATGGAAATAGTAGCGCCAGAAAGAAAGGGAATGACTATCCTAAAAAGAGATACATATCCACCTGAATTCCGTTTTTTGGCTATTGACGAAGGAGTTACAGAGATAATGGCAAAAAAGATTTTCCACTTTATTGTGCAAAATAATCCAAAATATCAGAGAGAATTAGATAAGAAATTTTCTAAAATAGATGAAAAAGTTGGTCGAGAAGAACTCTTTGCAACATGGGGAATCAGAGCTTACGATATTGATGATGTTGAAGTAAAAGAAGAAAAGAATGGTCGCAAAGAATATACATGGCATTGGACATTTTCTTATCCTGCAGAGCAAGACCTGATAAGCTTCATAGTAATAGAAATAAGCAAAGCAAAGCCAGAAAAGTATAGAAATCCTGATGAAGCCTTCAATCTTTTTTTAAGAGCACAATACAGAGGGGAATTATCTCCTTTGGGTAAAGAAATTGATAGCACTTTCGGAAAGGGCACTTTTAGGTTAATCTCTGCAATTCCTACCTGGCGAGGCCAGGATAATTTAATTGCCAGAAATGCCTTGCAGTTTCTCCGTTTGCCTCCCGAGAAACGCGATCCAAAACTTGCTGAAAAATATATATTCGGACCCTATAAAGATGATTTCAGGAAATATCTTTCAAAACAAAAACTGAGAAAAAAATAAACCTGAATTGTTTTTAAAAAATAACCCATGACCCAGAAAGAGGCGTTGGAGATTTTAAAACTTGGTATAATCTATAGAAAATTAACAATATGAGACGAGAAAATTTCTCACCAGAAATAAAAAGTATCATACAGGAAAAAGAATATACTCAAGAAGATTTTGAGGAAATGATTTCTAAGGTTGATTTTGATTCTTTAAAAGAGGTAATAGATGAAAAAGCAAAGAGTGTTGACTATGAAGGAGGATTAAACTTATTAGGTAAAGAGAACATAGATTTTCGCGGCCGTGCTATGATGACTTATGATACTGAAGAGGGAAAATTACATATCAATACTAAAGAAACAGGTAAAGCTTTATCTGGAAAGACAAATCCATTTTTGGCTTTTCTGCATTCTTTTATTCATGAACAAACTCATATTATTTCTTTTCGTAGAATAGAAGAAAATGAGCAAAGTGGAAGATTTATTAGGTCTGGCTATAAAGAGTCCAGAAAGGAAGATTATAGTAAACGTGACGTAAAATTTCAAATTTTCAACGAAGCAGTTACTGAGAAATTAGGTACTGAAATTTTTGAAAAGTACGCAGAAGTTAAACAGCTTAATAAAGAAGATGTGCAAAAATTTATTGAAGAACACAAGCAAGACCTTTATCAGTGGTCACATTTGCCTATCTTAAACCTGTTTATAGAAATTATTTCAAAATCAAAAAATATAAAAGAACAAAAAGTATGGGATGAATTAGTTAAAGGTTATTTAGAAGGGGGGGATTTATTTACTTCCCGTATGACAGGTTGGACTAATAAAATTTTTGGTAAGGATTTTATAGAAAGGTTAGCTTATTTAAATACAGGCTATAGTAAGGAAAGAGATAAGAGTGGAGATACCTTTCTTGAATTTGAAGAATATTTGAAGAGAACTCTTGCTTTTACGAAAAAACATTTACAGAAGAAACAGTCAAAAGAGAAGCAGGGGTCAATACAATAAAGGTCAACTCTGTTTCTGAAAAATAACCCATGACCCAACAGGAAGTATTGGGGATTTTAAAACTCGAATAATTAAATGCCAGAAAATAATAAATCAGAAATTATTAAAAGACTGCAATCGCTGAGAAATATTGGACCAGTGATGGCTGGGGAGCTTTATCGTCTTGGGATTAGAAGTCCGAAGCAGATGAGAAATTCAGATCCAGAAGAATTGTTCGAACGGCTAAAGAAGATAAAAAAAGAAGTAGACCCTTGTGAGTTATATATTTTTAGAGGGGCGGTTTTAGATAAACCGTGGTGGAAATGCAAAAAATAACTATATGGAAATTGAAGAAATAAAAGTGGGGGATTTGCAACCAGAAGACTTTATAAACCAAAAGGTCAAAGAGATTTCTTCTGTGGTTGGAGATGGTTTCGCTATCAATGCTTTGTCAGGCGGGGTTGACTCCTCAACTGTTAGTATGTTGGGGCACAGGGCTTTGGGGGACAAACTACGACATATTTTTATTGAGAATGGTTTGATGAGAGAAGGCGAGCCAGAGCAGGTTGCTTCGTTGTTTAAGTCATTAGGGGTTGAGGTTGAAATCGTTGATGCTAAGGAAAAATTTTTTGATGCTTTGAAGGGTATAACAGACCCTGAGGAAAAAAGGGAAGCCATTACCAAGACATTTTATAAAGATGTTTTTGGCAAGCTGGTAAGGGAAAGCGGAGCCAAGCACCTTTTGCAGGGGACTATTTTAACCGACATAGACGAAACGGTGGCGGGCATTAAAAGGCAACATAATGTTTTTGAACAATTAGGCATTAATCCTGAAGAGACATTTGGGTATAAAATTATAGAGCCCTTGGTGCAGCTTCGGAAAGATGGGGTAAGAAAGGTTGCTGAGGTGCTTGGGCTGCCAGAGTCGGTGTATAACAGAATGCCTTTTCCGGGCCCTGCCCTTTCTGCCAGGATAATTGGCGAGGTAACTCCTGAAAAGATAAAAACAGTAAGGTTGGCAACCAGTATTGTTGAGGACGAGTTGGCAGAAAGCAGCGCTTTTCAGTATATGGCGATTTTGCATCGGGACAGGGTTACTGGTATGAGAGACGGCAAAAGGGATTATGGTTTACAGATTGAGGTAAGGTGCTGGGATAGTGTTGATTGCAGGACAGCTAAACCAACAAGGTTGTCTCACGAGGTATTGGAAAGATTAGCCGACAGAATAACAGATGAGGTGCCGGGGGTTGTTAGTGTAACTTACAATATAGCCCAAAAACCTCCTTCAACAATGGAAGCTGTTTGATTTTAGAGGAAAGCCAAAATAAGCAAAAATTACAGGGGATAGACCCTCGGTAAGGTTCCTATGGACGAAACAAAGCCGAGACAACTTAATGAGTTGGGGAAGGTGTTTCCGGCTTCTGAGGCTTATATTATTAGAGATAACAAGGTTTTGATGTTTAAGCGGAGTAGGGAAGCAAAAAGATTTCCCGGATTTTTGATTGGTCCTGGAGGGAAAATTGATGAGGGGGAAAGCGCTTTGAGCGCTACTATCCGGGAGGTAGAAGAAGAAATAGGGGTAGCGGTTGGTGAAGAACATCTAAAGCTTAAAGCAATCGGCATCCATCATCATTTGGACCTAGAAGAGGTTTGGATTGCTTTTGTTTTTTTGGTTAACATTCCTGCTTCTCAAGAAATAAAATCAATTAAAGGAGAAAAAGAAGGTATATGGATGCCGCTAGATGAGCTCTTTGGGGCAGAAAACGTTTTTCCTCCTTCAAAATTTTATTTTGAACACGTTCTCAAAGACAAGCCAGGCATTATGTATACTAATATTCAATGGAGAAACAGCCAATTAGTAAAGGTCCTTGATCAACGTGTTGACATAGATTAGATACAACTTTGGTGTGATAAAAAATAAGTTTATGAAAGAGCGTTTAGGTAAAAAATTTTATATTAAGATGATTGCGGTGCCTTTTGGGGCGGTGGTGGTTTTGGCGATTGTACAGGGTGTTGTTCATGGCTTCGGCAGTGTTTTAAGTAATTGGGAAACCCTTTTGGGAACTTTTGTTTTTATTGGAGTAACCCTTGCCATAATTCTTTTTTTGGTTTCAAGGCGCTTGGAAGGATTCTTTAACGACGTGAAAAAACATCCCATTGCCTTTGTTATTGCCCTTTTTGTAAATGCGGCATTGCTGATAAGCGCCAAGCCGGATTTTATCCTTGCTTCTCCTCAGCTTAAAGAGTATTTGCCGCTTTTTATAATTGTGGGATTAGCTTGGCTGTGTTTTCCAGTTATTGCTTCTGAAAAATTTGATAAATCTTCTTTTTTTAAAAAAATCCCTGAAATACCCAAGATGCTTTTTGGCTTTGTGGTTTATATGATTACTCTGTTTAGTGTTTTAATCCTTGCTATCGTTGACACCTTGGCTGTTCTTTTCTTCGTTTATGCGATTTTTTTGGCAAAATAAGTTAATTGCATGAAAATATTAGTAAAGGTAAAAGTTAAAGCAGGTAAGGAAATGGTAGAAAAAACAAAAGCAGGGAATTATCTTGTTTTTACTAAGGAAGCGCCAGAAAAAGGCAAAGCTAACCAAGCAGTATTTCGGCTTTTGGCTAAATACTTTAATAAACCGCTTGACTGTGTTAGCATCGTTAAGGGACGCAAATCAAAACAAAAAGTCATTGAGATATTGAGATAAAGTACAAATATTAAAAAAACTATGGAAAAAGAAATCTTAGAGCATTATTTAAAATTCAGCTTGTATACAAACCCTGGTTGTTATAGGGATTTTTTAAAAGGATTGCCTAATGATATTGAAGAGCTTGGACTGCTGATAAGAAAGCAAATTATCCACCGGGTTACTCTAAAAAAGGGGAATGTTGGTTCTAATGCTGATTTGAAATACGGTGATATGGACAAATTTCCTTGGTGGAGATTAAGATGCGAAGATGATGTTTTGCCAAATGCTGTATCAATGATTGCTGAGCTTTTAAGGCTGGACAATCGGGGATTTGTTATGGACAGGGAAGTAGAAAATAAAATTGTGGTAACCTGCCGGTTTGTTTCTTTGTTGATGGCTTCTATTTTGAAATCAAAAGGCATACCAGCCAGGGTGCGTTCTGGGTTTGCCCCTTATTTTGAGGAATTTCCCGGAAGCTGGGACCATTGGATAAATCAATACTGGGATGAGAAACAAAAGCGATGGATTACAATTGATATTGATGGCAGTTTAGATAAAAAGGTGTTGGCAAATTTTAACCCTTATGATGTGCCAAAGGAAAAATTTAATTGGGCAGGGAAAGTTTGGCTAGGCATAAGAAGAGGGGAGTTGGACCCAAATAATTTTATTAATGCTGGTGGTTTTAAGGGCTTAATGCCAGCATCCTGGGCAGTATTCTATGATTTTCATAGCTTAATGAACAATGAGATTATTTATTTTTTCGGGCCTAATTATTCACGCATTGAGGTTTTTGATAAGCTTAGTGAAAATGAACTGGAAGAGATTGATGAGCTTGCAGAATTATTGCTTGAGCCGGATGAGAATTTTGATAAACTAAAATCACTTTGGCAAGAAAAAAAGAAGTTCAGAATACTAAGCGGGGGATTGATTACTAATAAAGATCACGTTAAGTTTAGAAGTTGACAAAAAACTGAATAATGAAAGAATCACGGTGGGGACCGTGATTCTAGAAGATATTGCCCTGTTTACGGCTTATATGATTCGCCCATAACGCTCTCATACCATTCATTGAACGATAACGCCTTTTCTTGGCCTCGGAAAAAGAATTTGCAAGACCTGGCTTTCTTTAACGCCTTTGCTACCCTCGCTACCTCCGTTGACTCTGCTTCCTTGCTCTCCTTGTTACGCAAGCAAGAACTCCAGTCAGGTGTTCCTCCTCTTATCTCCATTACACAAGGAGCAACAGAATCTTGTATCAAAGCGCATTGATTGCCCTCTGATTCCGTGATAGCAAAAACTATTTGAGCCATATTTAACCCGTAAAAAGGACACCCTCTATGACTTTTAAATGAGCTCATGACCGACCTCCAAGGGTTAGAGTTAATGAACTAATACTAAGTTATTGTGGTTATATGTTATACTAATTATTAAATTTTGCAAGGTTTATTATTTGAAAAATAAAATGTTTAAGCCAATTGGTGTTTTTGATTCTGGATTTGGGGGCTTGGAGATATTAAAAGAGATAGTGAAGATGCTGCCACAATATGATTATATTTATTTGGGAGATAGTGCCAGAGCCCCTTATGGCAGCCGTTCTCAAAAATTGATTTACAGCTTCACGGAACAAGGAGTGGACTTTTTGTTTAAGAGAGGATGCGAGTTAATAATTTTAGCTTGCAATACTGTTTCAAGTGAAGCCTTGCGGAAAATTCAGCAAGAATACCTGCCAAATCATTATCCTCAAAAGCGGGTTTTGGGCGTTATTATCCCAGCAGCAGAAGAGGGGATTGAACTCACAAAAAATAACCGCATTGGGGTTATTGCAACCCAAGGAACAGTGGCTTCTGGTGCATTTAAAAGAGAATTGAAAAAATTAAAATCAGAAGTTAAGGTTTTTCAAAAAGCGTGTCCTTTGCTTTGTCCGATCATTGAAGAAGGCGAGCAAAATCATAATGTGTTAAGGGCAGCCCTCGAAAATTATCTGCCTCCGCTTACTGAAAAGAACATTGATGTTTTGATTTTGGGCTGTACCCATTATGGGTTGTTGAAAGATAAAATTAACGCTGTTATAGGTGATAATATAAAGCTTGTTTCAGAGGGTAAAATAGTCGCTGAAAAATTAAAAGATTATTTGAAAAGACATTCTGAAATAAGAAAAGAACTTACCAAAAACTCAAGAACTGAATTTTTAACTACTGATTTAACTGATAAATTCCGGATTTTAGGAAGCCAGTTTTTCGGCACGCCAATAGCGCCTAAAAAGGTTATAATAGAATAAATTGCTAAATCATATTTTTGACTGGTTGTGGAAAAATGCTCTTGACTTTTGGTTTTGTTTCTAATAATATAGAAATGAAGCCATTTTTAATTAACAAAAAACGAAAATATGACTAAAAAAGAGGTGGTTTGGAGAGAAATTCTCCATCAGACCCTAGAAAATAAAAAAATTGAGTTTACCCAAAAGGACTTGGCAAAAAAATACGGCTTTTCATTAAGTACGGTTTTTAATGCCTTGAAAATTCCACGGAGTTCGGGCGCTATTAAAGCAACGGGGCGGGGCTTTAAAATTTTAGATATTGAGAAACTTCTATACCTTTGGGCAACTTTCCGGCAGCTAAACAAAGAAATAATCTATCAAGGCAATGTTCAGGGAAGTGTGCGGGAAATAGAAGGTTCAATGCCGCCAAATGCTATTTTTGGTGTTTTTTCGGCTTTTGTTAAAAAATATAAAGAAGCTCCAGCAGATTACGATAAGGTTTATGTTTATTTAGAAAAAGAGAAGCTAAAAGAAATTGAAAAACGGTTCCCAACGGTTCAGCTTAAGAAAAGAAGAGGAAACATCAATTTGATTGTTTTAAAAACAGACCCTTGGCTAAAAAATCCTGCTTTTTCCCTTGTGAAAAAGGGGATTACCCCTGATTGCCAAACATTTGTTGATTTGTGGAACGTGCAGGAATGGTATGCCAAGGATTTTCTCAATACCCTTAAAGAGAAAATCCTAAAATAATTATGCCTGAGTTTTATCATCAATTAATCACTGAAGAAAGTTTTAAGGTCCTTAAAGAACTGAAAAAGAAATATAACTTTATCCTGATTGGCGGCTGGGCTGTTTTTCTCTATGCTAAAACACTAAAATCAAAAGATATTGATATCATTATTGACTATCCAGACTTAGAAAAACTTAGACAGGATTTTGAGATATTTAAAAATGAACGGCTTAAAAAATATGAGATAAAAATCAGGGAAGTTGATATTGATATTTATTTGCCCTTTTTTTCTAGGCTGGGTTTCCCAGTTGAAGAAATCAAAAATTATACACAATCTATTGAAGGATTTTTAGTACCCTCTCCTGAAATTTTACTTATTTTAAAAGTATTAACTTATAAAGAAAGAAGTGGAACAACCAAGGGGACAAAAGATTTGATTGATATTTTCAGCCTTTTGAAAAAAGGGTTAATTGAGTGGCAGAAATATCAAAGACTGGTTAAACGATACAATCTCCAGAGTCTTAACCAAGAGTTAAAAAGTTTAATCTCTTCAGCCACCCCTATTCCTGAACTCAGGCTTTCCGAGCATCAAATTGCCCGGTTGAAAAAACAGGTCCTCAAATCTTTATAAGTAAACATTTTTTTAGGAAGCCAGTTTTTCGGTAAGGCAATAGCGCCTAAAGTTGGTTGGTATCGGATACCAACCAACATAAAAAATTATGGAGAAAAAGGATTTTGTTATTGCTTTGGGGGGTTCGGTGGTGGCACCGGATGGAATTGATACGGACTTTCTAAGGAAGTTCCATGATTTTATTAAAGCAGAGGTGAAAAAAGGATTAAGATTTGTCATTGTGATTGGCGGTGGTAAGATTACACGGGTGTACCAGAAGGCTGCAGCTGAAATAACTGATATTAGTGATGAAGATAAAGATTGGATAGGTATTTATGCTACCCGTTTTAATGCCCATTTGGTGAAGGCAATCTTTAAAGAACAAGCTAACCCAATAGTACTTGATAGCCGTTTCAGGGTTAAGGAATTTGGAAAATATCCTGTAGTAATCGGGGCTGGATGGAAACCGGGCTGGTCCACTGATTTTGTAGCCTGCCAAATTGCCTGTGATTTCAACATTAAGAAGGTTATCATCTTGGGCAAGCCAGATTATGTTTATACAGCTGATTTTGAAAAAGACCATAATGCTCGCCCCCTTGAAAAGATAAGCTGGCAGGATTATTTAAAATTAATCCCAAAGAAATGGAGCCCGGGCCTGAACAGTCCAGTTGACCCCATAGCAGCTAGTTTGGCTGAAAAAGAGAATCTTAAAGTTATAGTTGCTGGAGGAAAAAGCCTGGATAACCTCAAACAAATACTAAGAGGCAATAAATTCAAGGGAACGGTTATAAATTAAAAAATGAATAAACTTATGGAAATAGAATATGAGGCAACATTTTTGGATGTTGATAAGGATGTCATCAGGAAAAAGCTGAAAGATATTGGTGCTCAATTAGTGAAGCCCGAGTATTTGCAAAAACGGGTTGTCTTTAATTTACCAAAGGGCATGGAAACAGAAAAGACATGGTTAAGGGTGATTGAAGCAACAAATGAACAAGCTGTCAAAAAAATAGCCCAAAAAATGGGTTTTGATTACTCCAAAGCATTGTTTTGTTCAGCCACCAGCTTGTACTCTAAAAAGTATGGTGTGTCGCACGATATTATTAATAACCAAACACCAAGGATTACTTTTAACATGAAAAACCCTTTCTTGAAACGGAAATAAAATAATAATATTTCCAGTTTTTTTCTAAATTTTTATAATATGGTGCCACAAGGCAAAGTTGACAATAGGGAAATTGTATGATATAATTTCAAGATGTACATTGACTGGTTAGATTACTAACAAATAAAGAAAAGAAAGGAGGTGTGTGTTGATGCAGATAGCCTGTGTTGCGGATACGCATCTGACTTTGGCAGGGATGGATAGCCATTCTTTGTTCCCGCGCAAGCTTGCTTCTCTGGATCAAACACAAGCAGAAATGATATACGAAGCAATACGTAGAGAAATCCAGTTGGCATATGAAACCGCCCTGGAATGGCTGAAAGATAATGGTCCCTGGGACTTATTGCTACACCTTGGTGATATCACGGGTGGTCATAAGGCACAAGGATACCGTAATCCGTCTGCTCAACAACTTGCAAGGGAAGTTATCGCAGGTTTGAGTAGAGTTGCTGATGTCCATTGTATGACAGGCAACCACGATACGGGCTACGGTACTATAGATTCTTTCATCCAGGGTGGAATCACCATGCAAAGCATTGACTTCTGCAATGATGCTTTGGGAGGCCTGTTTTGGACAGAAGAAAAGGAAGGTCTTCTGTTAATTGGCGTCTCTTCACCCATTGCAGAATACAACGAGACTGATCGCGGAATCCTGCAGATGCAAAAGGAACAAGCGGTATTCTTAGGAGATACGCTTTCAAGTAGTAAGTCCCCGTGGATGCTGTGCATCCATAATCCCTTTTCGCTTAAGTATTTTGTCAGCCAAGTTAGGGGACATACCCAAAGACTCCAAAAGGTGGTTTGCGGAGATTTCCATGATCCACGGAAATGGAAGCTGTTTAGAGCAACAAACCATCTCAGGGCTTTGTTGGAAAGTGGCGTGTATGAGTCTCTAAACAAATGCGCTTTCTGCCCGTCCACAGCACCATTATGGTGGCGGGGATATGGGTTGCTTGTTCTGTCTTGGGACGGAGAAAGGGTTAGGACAAAAGAGATTAATCTTAATCGCCCAGCAGAAAGCGAGGATATACCAACAGCATCTTTTTGGAGATGCCTGCGCTGGATGATGCATAAATAAGGTTGTTCGTTTTAAAGCGGCTCGAACAGCCTTTTGCTTTATAAAAGGCTTGTTTTATAATATAAATATGAAATAGTTAGGATATAAATTTGAAAAATTTGAGATAAAGTGTAAATATTAATTTAGGAATAAAAAATAACATTATGGAAGAAAAACAAATGCCAAAAATAGGTGTTGGGGTGATTATAATGAAGGGCAATAAGATTCTGCTTGGAAAAAGAAAAAATGCCCATGGTGAGGGCTGTTGGTCGCCACCAGGAGGGCATTTGGAGTTTAATGAAAGCATTGAAGATTGCGCCAGGAGAGAAGCAATGGAGGAAACTGGAATTCAGATTAAAGAAATAAAACTGGCGCCATTCACTAATGATATTTTTCAAAACGAGGGTAAACACTATGTTACAGCTTTTGTCTCAGCAAAATATGATTCAGGTGAGGTTAAATTAACGGAACCTGAAAGGTGGGAAGAATGGGCATGGTTTGACTGGGACAATCTTCCACAGCCCCTTTTTCTGCCCGTGCAAAATCTGCTGAAGCAAAACTATAATCCTTTTCAAGATATTTAACTTAAAATATGGACAAGAATGAGGTTGTACAATTAGGAATAAAAGAATTGGAAATGAGGTTGGATAATTTAGAAAAAACTATTGAAGGAGAGGATAAAAAGAGGAAGGAAGCGCCAAGTGCGATGGAATCTTGGTCAGATAATACTAGGTTTGAAAAAGAAATGCTTATTGGCAAATTGGAAGAAGAAAAATCAAAAATAAAAAGACATATTGCTTTTTTGCAAAATTTAAGTTCAACCCCTAAAACCAAGGTGGAGGAGGGGGCGTTGATAGAGGTTAAAAACCCTGAAACAAGTCGGATACAATTTTACTTTGTTTCTATTTTTGCTGGCTTGGAAATAAAGATAGATGATGATAGGGAAGTGCTTTTTATTTCTAAAAACTCTCCTTTATTAAATTTTTTGCTGAACAAAGAGGAAGGAAATGAATTTAAGGTAGAAATTGACACCACAGCCCAGAAATTAAAGATATTATCAATTAAGTAAAAAACAATCGGGACTATAACCAAGGAACCCAGCAGAAGCTGGGTTCTTGCTCTTTAGAAGTTAATGGGTATTCAGCTTGACCGATTGCAAGGCAACGATTAAAATAGAATAATATGAGTTTGTCGTTTCTGTCTTATTTGTTTTTTATTTTTGCTAGCTTATTTTTTGTTGGAGCTTATGGGCTCTTTTTTTATTTTTACTCACCCAAGAAAACCACGCCCAAGAAGATTCTTTTGGGTGCTCTTTTTTTTGGCGCAGCTTCAGCGCTTTTGGCTGCTTTGTTTGAAAAGCTTTTTATCCAGTCGTTTAACATTGATTTGCCTTTTTTAACAAGTGCCTTTAAGATTTTACATGCTAAAGATATTATCGCTCCTTTGTTGTTTTCTTTCTTTTTTGTTGCTGTTATTGAAGAGATAATCAAGTTAATTGTCTTGGAGAATTACCTGAAATTAAAAAAGGTTAACCAGGTGATTGATGGTATGAAAATAGGGGTTTGGCTAGGGCTGGGTTTCGCTTTCATTGAAAACTTTATTTATTTCTCTAATTTCTCCTCTCAGGTCCCCTCTATTTTTGGCTCTGCTTTTCTAAGTTTTATTTTGCTGAGAGGAATATTTGCCACTTTAGCTCAAGTGATTTATGGCGTGATTATGGGATATTTCTTGAGTTTGGCAAAATTCAATAGGCTCTTTCAGTTTTATTTTGTCAAAAAGGCATTTATCATCTGTTTGATTTCTCATGGGTTTTTTAATTTCTTTTTAATTATTGGCTGGCCGCTTTATTCTTTAATCATTTTAGTTTTACTTTCAGGGACTGTACTTTTCTGGTATAACTCAAGAAAGAACCTGGAAAGCTATTATCACAGAAGGGTTTTTATGATTCCTCATTTTCTGCCAGAAAGAAGGGAATTGGAGACTTTATCAACCAAAGAAAATGCTCCAGATACTTTTTTCAGGCAGCTATTAGGTAGATTTCCTCCAAGAGAAATTAAAAAAGACAAGAAAAAGAAAGGGTAGCTGGGGAGAAATTTTACCTCTAGTATTTTAATTACTCTTTGCTAAAATAAAATAACAAAAGGTCTAATAATTAATAAAATCTATTAACTAATAAAAACCATGCAAATTAATAATAAAAATACAAATAATAATATGCAGCCAAAGAATAAGAAAAAAATCAGTGCTGGCATAGGTATACTTATTATCGTTCTTGTATTTGCTGGTGTTCTAATAAGCGCATATGGCTCTGAGTTGTTGACTTTTATGGGGTTGAAAAAAGAACTCCCAAAAGAGGAACCATCAAAGGTGAAAGAGCTGCCCATTGCTCTAACAGCTGAAGCCTATTTGCCAGAAAGCTTTGCTGATGTTGAAGAGAGTTATTTTCGGACTGATGAGCTGTTAATTAAAGTGAAAAAAGAAGTTAAAGACAAGGTGAAAGATAAAAAGCCTAAAGATACAGGACTTGCTTCTTTAAATGCTTTAAATCAAAAATATAAAGCAAGAAAGTTTGAAAGAATCGTCAGCCCAGGGCCAAATTCAAACCCAAATGCCGATATATACCAATGGTATAAAGTAACTTTTGAAGGACCCAACGACATTGTTTCAGCCCAACAAAACCCTCAGACCAGAAAGTTTGTTTCCAAGTATCCCCAAGCCAAAAAACTTCAGAATATTATGAATGAGTTCCTGAAAGGCCCGAATATTGAGGCTGCAGAGCCTAATTACTTGCTTTCAATAGTGGAGGTGCCCAACGACCCTCAATATGCCTCTGGCCTTTGGGGTATGCACAAAATAGCAGCAGAACAAGCTTGGGATATAAGTACTGGTTCTGGTGATGTAATAGTGACAGTTATTGATACAGGGCTTAATAGAAACCACGAAGATTTAGCTGCCAATGCCTGGGTTAACGGAGGAGAAATTCCTGACAATGGAATAGACGATGACAGCAATGGCTTTATTGACGATTACCATGGCTGGGATTTTTACCATATGGAAAACGAGCCCATGGATGACCATGGCCATGGCAGCCATTGCGCTGGCACCATTGGGGCTGTTGGCAACAATGGCATTGGTGTTGTTGGGATAAACTGGAACGTGAAAATAATGCCCTTAAAAGACTTTAACAGCTATGGCTCTGGTTCAACGCTAGGGGCGATATGGTCGATACAATATACCACAATGATGAAACAGAATGGCATTCCAATAGCTGCAATAAGCGCCAGCTGGGGCAGTAAAAGCTACTCCCAATCTATGAAAGATGCTATACTTGAAGCTCACGAAGCTGGCATATTGTTTGTGGGGGCAGCGGGTAACTACAGCAGAAATAACGATGTCGCCCCGTTCTATCCTGCAAGCTATGATTTACCAAACATAATATCGGTTGCTGCATCAGACAGCAACGATAATTTGGCAAGCTTTTCCTGTTATGGTCCAACATCAGTTGATCTTGCAGCGCCTGGGGTAAGTATACAAAGCACAATTCTGGGGAACGGATATTCATACTGGAACGGCACCTCAATGGCTACTCCCCATGTAGCTGGCACAGCAGCCCTTATGAGAGCTGCTTTTCCTGGGCTCAGCCACCTTGATATAAAGAACAATATCTTAGATGGAGTAGATGAAGTAGCGGTTTTTGCCGGAAAACTGCTGACTGAAGGCAGGCTAAATGTTTACAAGGCACTGGGTGGAACTGTAACAAGCACGCCTGATACTCAACCACCGAGCGCTCCACAGAATCTTACAGCTACAGCCATCGGTCCCAGCCAGGTTAACCTTTCTTGGGCAGCCAGCACAGATAATGTTGGAGTGGCAGGTTATAATATTTACCGAGAAAGCAGTTATTTAGCTAGCACCGGAGCTAACAATTATACTGACAATAGTGTGTCTCCAGCCACCACCTATGAATATTATGCTAAAGCCTATGATTTAGCTGGCAATTACTCTGACCCCTCCAATACTTCCTCTGTTACCACTCCCTCTGAACCATCAACCGATAATACCCCGCCAGAAACCAGTATTGCCTCACCCCAAGATGGAGAAACTGTTTTCGGAACTGTTAATGTCCAAGTGTCAGCTAGTGATAATGTAGGGGTTGATAGGGTAGAGCTCTATGTTGATGGCGTTCTCTTTGGCACTGACAACACCTATCCCTATAACTTCTCTTGGGATACCACCCAAGAAAGCAATGGCCAGCACGACTTACAGTCAAAGGCCTATGACACCTCTGAAAACAATGTCTCTTCAGCAATAGTTGTAGTAACAGTAAATAATGTCGGTGATACTACACCACCAGATATCACTATCTCAAGTCCTAAAGACGGGGCGAGTCTGCCAAGTAAAGGAGTGGTTAAAGTACAAGCTCAAGCAAGCGACCCCAGTGGAATACAAAGAATTAGAATTAAGATTGAAGGCATTACAATTAAGAACTGCTGGGATACTACTACCTGCCGATATTCCTGGAATATGAAGAAAGTACCTGCTGGCACTTACACTATCACGGTGGAAGCTACTGATAAGAAGAACAATCTCGGAATCAAGTCAATTACTGTTGATAAAGCGAAGTGATTAAGTGATTGAGTGACTGAGTGATTTTGGTCGGATTATAAACAAAACTTCCCCTTGAGAGGAAGTTTTGTTTTGCCCTGTGTTGAATATTACTAAATCTCTGTTTATAATACAGATATCTAGCAAATCAAAGGTCTAAGAATTTAAAAAATATGCTTAAAAAAGTAATTGCAATAATTATTGTGCTGGTTGTTGTTGGGGGAGCGGGTTGGTGGTTGTATAAAACATCATCTGAGCCAACAGGGCCGGGTACAGAGGGAAGCAAAGAGTGTGTCAGCGACAGCGACTGTGTGGTTTTTGGTGAAACAGGGGATTGCAACTGCGGCTGCTATAATAAGGATAATCTTCCATCGGACACGGGCGGTGAATGCTTTTGCCAAGCACCAACTTCGTGCAAGTGCGTTAATGCTCAATGCGAAGGAGTTTTTGAAGAAGAACCAGAGGAGATAACAAGCTTTGAAGAATGCGTTGCTAAAGGCTACGATGTGATGGAATCTTATCCGCGTAAATGCAGAACGTCAGCAGGTGAAACATTTATTGAAGATATAGGGAATGTAGCTGAAAAAATAGACTTAATAAGAATAGATACTCCACGACCCAATGACTTAGTAGAAAGCCCCCTCTTGATTGAGGGTGAAGCCAGAGGCACTTGGTTTTTTGAAGGGGATTTTCCAGTAGAGCTTTTGGATGGAAATGGCAATGTAATAGCAACAGCTATTGCCAGAGCTGAAGGAGAATGGATGACTGAAGACTTCGTAGCTTTTAAAGCAGAGATTGAGTTTGAGATGCCAGAAACAAACAAGGGGAATCTCATTCTGAAAAAAGACAATCCTTCTGACCTTAGGGAGCTTGATGATGAACTACGGGTGCCGGTTCGCTTTAAGTAAAGTTGGAAATTAAACAAGGTTAGAGTAATGGATTTATGGGAAAAGCTTCTATGAGAATTAAATCTTTTGTTTTGAAAGGGGATTTTTGGATTTGTTTGGGCTTGGTGCTTATAACCTTGGTTGTATTTCTGCAAACAGCCAATTTTGGTTTTGCTGGCGTGGATGATTACAACTATCTTGTTAAGAATGAAAATGTTTCAACAGGATTGTCTATAAAAAATGTAAAATGGGCATTCAGCTCAGTGGGGTATGTTGGCAATTGGTATCCCTTAACCTGGATTTCCTATATGGTTGACATTGAGTTATTCGGGCTGAACAGTGGTGCCCATCACGTTGTTAACTTTATTATCCATGTTTGCAGCGTTCTTTTACTTTATTTGCTTTTGCGCTGGATAACGGGCGGGCGATGGCAAAGCGCTTTTGTAGCGGCTATCTTTGCCATACACCCCTTAAGAGCTGAATCTGTGGCTTTTATTGCAGAAAGAAAGGATGTTTTAAGCACCTTTTTCTTTTTAGCAGCTATTGCAGCTTATGTTAAATATGTAAAAAATTCAAAGTTTAAAAATTATCTGTTAATAATAGTCTTTTTCGTGCTTGGCGCTTTGTCAAAAGCTATGGTTATAACGTTGCCTTTTGTGCTGCTTTTGCTTGACCATTGGCCATTGAAAAGGGTGCAAAAGGTAAAAAGTCTCTGGACACGATACAAAAAGTTAATTTGGGAAAAAGTTCCTTTGTTTTTCGTCTCAGTTGTTTTGGCTTTTATAACAGCAGCAGCTGCAGAAAAAGCAACTACCTCTTTTGAATCTCTGCCTCTTCTGTTGCGCTTGAAAACCGCTATATTTGCTTACGGAAAATATATTATTATGATGATTTGGCCAAGAAACTTAGGCTTTCTTGCCAGTCCGGTCCTCAGCAATATTGCAGCAACCTATGTTTTCAGATTTGGTTTATTATTGGCAGCAATTACCATCTTTGCTTTTATTTATGCCAAAAAACATCCCTATCTTTTAGTTGGCTGGCTGTGGTTTTTGGGAACATTAGTGCCAGTAATCGGACTTGTGCGGGTGGGCTCTGAAATGATAGCTGACCGCTTCACCTATATACCTCAAATTGGCTTTCTAATAATGGTTGTTTGGGGAATTGGCTATTTGATAAAATTTGCTAAAATTCCAAAGATAGCAGTAATTGCAACAGCAATCATTGTTCTAGCTTTGTTTACAATAGCAGGATTCTTGCAAGTAGGATATTGGAAAGATCCTATTACACTTTTTGAACACACCGTTAAGATTAACCCTAACGCGGGTGTAGCCCATATCGCTTTATGCACGGCCTTTGCTGAACAAAAACAGTATGAGAAAGCCCTGCCTTACTGCGACCGGGCAGTAGAACTTGTGCCAGATCACCCCTTGGCTCGAGAAAACAGAAACACGCTAAGGATTTTTTTAGGCAAGCCAATAGAGCCCTAAGCCAAAGAAAAGAAACGATGTCAAAATATATAGTTAAAGGTCGGAGGAATCTCTCTAAATTTTTATCGTAATAAAAATATGTCTGGAAGAACTGTT
>CAYGBM010000027.1:0-14594 GCA_964348225.1 uncultured Candidatus Saccharibacteria bacterium
AAGCAAGGATACAGGGTTTTCATATAAAATAAATAGACGCCTCGTGGGTGTGAGGCATCTACCTTGCCGCTTTTTTACCTTAAACTATCTCGTGGGAGAGAATTTCATAATTCTGCTTCCCTCATCTGCGTTGTCAGAAACATACACGTTTCCGAAATTGTCTATCGCTATGCCGTAGGGTTCTATCCGGCCGTCCTCTGACGTCCATTGCGTGATAAACCCTCCGTCGGCATTGAATTTCTGAATACGATTATTCTGGGTATCCGCCACATAGACATTTCCCGTGTTATCCACCGCTACATTACAGGGTTCAGTAAATTGACCTTCTGCATTTCCTTTACTGCCCCATTTTGTGACGAATGTGCCTTCCGAGGTAAGCTTCTGGATACGATTGTTGCCGAAATCAGCCACATACACGTATCCTGAATTATCTACTGCAATTCCATTTGGGTAATGGAATTCTCCGTCAGTATCACTTTGAGTGCTTCCCCATTCGTCCAGGATATTGCCATCTGAAGTGAATATTCTTATGCGGTGATTTAGTGGGTCAGTTGCATATAACCGACCCTCTCTTATCGCTATGCCGGAAGGTGTAAACGCTTCAGCATAGCTTCGGGCGCTCCATCTTTTCACGAAATTACCGCTGGAGGTGAATTTCTGTATACAGGTGTTCTCTATGTCAGACACGTAGACATTTCCTAAATTGTCTACTGCTATTCCCTGGGGATACTTGAACTGCCCCTCTTCTCTGCCAGATTCTCCTAGTTCTCTCAGAAAGCAACCATCGGCGTCAAAAACCTGAACGCGATGATTACCGAAATCTGATACATATAGTTTTCTGCCATCCAGCGCCAGGAAGGTGGGTCTATAAAACTCTCCTGTTATAGCGCCCATTTCTCCCCATTCCAATGTGCAGGTATACCTGCTGCTATGGGTATTGGGGTATTCCTGGTGTTCCCGTGGTATCTCTTCTGAGGGGTTTTGGGACGGCTCTGGCTCTGTTGCGTCCTCTGGCTCTGTTGCCTCTGTTGGTTTTGTTTGCGTTACAGTTGTTGGCTCCATTACTGTTTCTTTTCTACCGGGAGCTATCGGGTTGTCTTGTGAGCACGCTGCTGTCAGTATGAGTCCGATTACAATCAGGTAGTAAACCGCTTTCTTCATCGGTGATTCCTCCCTTTATTCTATATATTGCTCTGATTCTTAAAGAGCAGTTAAAGATTAAACTGATAGTTCTCTTTGGTTGTGTAAAACTAACCAAAAAGAAATTCCGCTTAGAAAAATACTGGTTTTTCTATATTTATCATAACAAAAAACAAGGCTTTGTCAAGCCTTGCACAAAGGCTTATGCCAGCGCTAAATTAGGTTCTTTTATTGCGGTGAGGCTGAGGTTTATTTTTCCCTTTGGATAACAAAGCTGGCTAAGTCTTGCAAGGTTTTGTTCCATTTGTTTTGGGGGAGGGATTTAAGACTTAATTTTGCCTTGTTAACAAATTTTGCCCCGAATTTAAATGATTTTTCAAGGGCTTTTGTTTTTTGGATTAAAGCAATAGTTTCTTTTATATCTTTTTGGAATATTCTTTTCTTTTTTAAAACCCTTTGTATTTTTTCTTTGTCTTGCTTTTTGAGCTCTTCTTGGGCAAACAATAGTACAATGTTGCCCCCTTTTCTTTCTTTTATATCTCCGCCGATTTTCTTGCCAAACTTTTTTTCTTCACCAAAGATATCTAAAATATCATCTTTAATTTGGAAAGCCACGCCCAGGTTGAAGCCATAGTTTTTTAAAGACTCAATGTCCTTCTTCTTTCCCCCAGCACAGATTCCTCCAACTTCGCAGCAGGTTTGAAAAAGAGAAGTTGTCTTTTTTTTCACCATCTCAATATATTGTGTATGGGTTATATCGTGGGGGCGATTTTTCACTATATAGGGCTCTTCCTCTCTGCCTTTTCTTTCAAATAAAATATCCATAATTTCTCCTTCAACAATTGTTTTCATAGTTTTTGCAAAGATTTCAGAAATCTCAGCGGGGCGGGTTGAGAGGCTTGCTGCTTGAACAACTGAAGCACCATAGTCTATTCCTATGCATTCAGCAATCGATTTTCCGTATTTTGCCCAAACAGTTGCTTGTTTTCTTCTCATTGAGCTGTGGTCGATAATGTCGTCAATGATTAGGGTGTAGTTGTGGAGGATTTCCAAGCCAGCTGCTGGATACAAAACATCAGCTGTTTTTCCTCCGAGCAGATTACAGCTTATAATTGCCAAGGCTGGCCTCAGTCTTTTGCCGTCAGTTGAAACCTGATATCGAACAATTTTTCTAAATTTAGGCGAAACCGTGGCTAGTAGAACTTTTTCCATAACCGGGTCCACCTTTTTTTTGAATTTAGTTAAAAGTGATTTAAAATTTTCTTCTGGTAGCATATAGTTTGCGATTTCAATCTTTTTTATTCTATCAATTTATTATTATATCACATCTTAAAAGAATCTGACACCAAAAGAAAAAGGCAGTTTTTCTGGCTACCTTTCTCTTTGCTTTAATTTTTGAAAGCTTTAAATCTTTCTGGCGGCGTTTTTATCATTGGGGTTCTTGGTATATCGAGCGTTTAGGGCTTAGGGGGTGCGGCTTGTTTTTGTTTTGTTGTTGCTACTCCCTTTTTTCTTCCTGTAAAATACAGAGCAATGAAAATTACTACGCCCACAATAGCTACTATAGTGAAAAGAGTTATTGGCTGCATGGTTTTTGTTTATTATAGTATTTTCTTTTTCTACGACCTTTTGATTTCCCCCTCAGAGATGAACATAAGCACTCGCTTCGCTCGTGCATTATGTTCTTTAGAAACCCTCGGTTTCTAACGTTTTTTCCTCCAGCAAAAGCCTGTTTTCCTACACGGAGGGGAATTCTTCCCCTCCGACCCACCCCTGTTGTATCGGAATTTATTGAAATTCCGATACAATGAACATATACAATGAAGTTAAATCAAAAGGAGGTTTTTGTCTATTAATACATTTTAAAGATTTATCTTTTTAGGGTCAATCACTGTGCCTGTGGATAACTTTGATTATCAGAGAATATCTATTAACTGATTCACCAGTTCATAGATGTTCCCTGCGCCCATTATTATTACTACTTCCCCGCCCTGCAGGTCTTTTTTGAGATAGCCTATTATTTCATCTGTAGGAAGATAAATAACTTTTTCCCTTGCAATTTTTTTGACCATTTCTTTAGTGCTGACCTCTTTTTTGATTTTTTCAGTTTCTCTGCCAGCTACATCATAAATATCCGTTAAAATAACTTTGTCAATGCTAGTTTCTTTAAATACCTTAATGAATTTATCAAATAAATAATAAGTACGTTGATATTGGTGGGGTTGGAAAACGCACCAAATTTTTTTTTCTGGAAATTTCTCTTGAGCTGCTTTTAAGGTAGCTTTAATTTCTGTTGGATGATGGCCATAGTCGCTAATAATTTTAAATTTTAAATTTTTAATTTTAAATTCTTTTTCTTCGAATCTGCGCCAAGAGCCTTGATATTCACCCAATGCTTTAAAAGAAACCTCATCCGAGATGCCCAAACTTCTTGCTACCATTAGAGCTGCCAAAGCATTTTCTATATTATGTTTTCCGGGCACCTGCAGAATTTTCTTTAATTTAGCAACCTCTTCTTTTTGTTTTGAAAATTGGAATTTGGAAATTGCCTGCCCGCCGAAGCTTTGGCGTAGACGGGGAAATTGCCTGCCCGCCGAAGCCTTGGCGAAGGAGGGGAAATTGGAAATTATGTTTTGGATATTCTTATCGTCGCCATTTACTACTAGAGTCTCCTTCTCTGGCAAGTGCTCAATATATTTCTTGTATGTTGCTAGGATATGGTTAAGGTCTCGGTAATAATCAAGGTGCTCTTCTTCAATGTTGGTTAAAACAATAATCTTGGGCCAGTAATTCAGAAAAGATGCCTGCCATTCATCTGCTTCAATAACCAGATATTTGCTTTTGCCTGCTTTGAAATTACTCTCTCCAAATTCTTGCAGTTTTGTGCCAATGATTACGGTTGGGTCAAGCCCAGCTTTGAGCATAATCAAGCCAATCATAGCAGAGGTTGTGCTTTTGCCATGGGTGCCAGAAACCGCAATGCTAAAATATTCTTTGGTTAATTCACCCAAAGCCTCTGGGTAGGACAAACATTTTACACCCAGTCTCTTTGCTTGTTTCAGCTCTGGATTGTCTTTGGGTACAGCTGGGCTATAAATAACTAGATCAATCCCAGAGAGGATATTTTTTGCCCTGTGTTGTCCTATCTCAATTTTAGCCCCTCTTTTTTCTACTAGGTCAGTTATTTCTGTCCTAACCAAATCAGAGCCACTAACTTGGTGGCCCTGTGCTAGATAATGCTGGGCTAAAGCTGAAACCCCTATGCCGCCAATACCAATGAGGTGAATCTTCATGAAAATTAACTAAAACTTATTGAGCTTAATATTTTGTATTCTGCTCCGGTTCTGTGCAGTGTACTTTCCATAACCTCAATTGAGTTAACCTTGAAATTTAGTTCGATGTCTCTCTCAACTTGCGGTCTTTCTTCAGGCTCAATTCTTTTCCAAACCCAAGCCTTGATTCTGGCTAAGGTAATATGCCCGCTAAAAGGGCGATTGTCAGATCTCAGTAAAATATTGCTTTCAGTCATTTTCTTTTTCAGGGTTTCAGACAAACACTCTAAGTCTTTATTTTTTTCAAGTTCCACCCAAATCAAACGCGGGGGCATGCTTCTTGGAGGTCCGTAGCAAACTTTTTTGAACTTTACTCCAAAAGGCTGCCAGCCTTGAACTGTTTGTTTTACAATTTGGCAAACCTGGGGAATTTTTTCTTCTTTAACATCGCCGATAAAAAGCAAAGTAATATGTAGATTATCCCTTTTTACCCATTTAGCTGCTGAATCCCCTACTTCTTCTGGGAAAGAATCTTTGATTTCCCTTGCCAAATTCCCCAGTTCCCCCTTGATTTCTCCTGGCAGATTTACAGCAATAAAAACTCTTTTCATAACTCTTGCATTATAGCAAAAGATATTTCCCGAAAAAAGACTTGCTTTATGAACAAGGTGGTATTTTGCGTCTCTTTTTTTATAAAGCCTGATTTGATAGAATGGATTAATGAACCCCGTTATGAAGGAGTGTTATCTTTATAAAAAGTTGAAGGATAAAAAGGTGCAGTGCCAAACCTGTGCTCATTATTGCTTAGTTGAAGATGGGAAAAGGGGTAAGTGCGGGGTGCGCGAAAACAGGGAGGGTAAACTTTTTTCTTTGGTTTACAACAAACCCTGTGCTTTAAACGTTGATCCCATTGAGAAAAAACCCTTTTTCCACTTTTTGCCCAGCACCTCATCATTATCTTTGGCAACAGTTGGGTGTAATTTTGCCTGTCATTCTTGCCAAAACTGGGAAATCTCTCAATTTCCTAAATCTGATAGAGGGGAGGTTGGTAGTGTCCTGGAAACTGCTGAGCTTGCTCCAGAGAAAATAGTGGAAATGGCTTTGAAAGATAAGCTGCCCAGTATTTCTTACACCTATACCGAACCCACGGTTTTTTTAGAATACGCCCTAGACACAATGAAACTAGCAAAGAAACAGGGGCTCAAAAACAACTGGGTAACCAATGGCTTTATGTCAAAGCAGGCATTTGAGCTCATCAGCCCTTATCTAGACGCAGCCAATGTTGATTTAAAAAGCTTTGAGAACGAGTTTTACCAGAAATACTGCGCAGCAAGATTGCAGCCAGTTTTGGACACTCTTAAAAGGTTAAAGGGTAAAAATATTTGGGTAGAAGTAACTACCCTGGTAATTCCAGAGCTTAACGATTCTGAGAGAGTATTCAAAGGCATTGCTGAATTTATTAAAAACGAGCTTGGGTCAGAGACTCCTTGGCATATCTCGCAGTTCTCTGGCAGAATCTCCTGGAAGCTTCAGAATATTCCAGACACTCCCCTGACAACACTGCAAAAAGCCTATGAAATTGGCAAAGAGGCTGGCTTAAAATATGTTTACACAGGCAATGTGCCCGGAATTGATTCTGAGGACACCTATTGCTCAAAATGCAATGCCAAAATGATAGAAAGAAGCGGTTATTCCATTATCCGTTACGATAAAAACGGCAAATGCTCAAAATGTAAAACAGATTTGAATTTGATTTTAAAATAAAATATGAAAAAAACTAAGATATACGATGTAATAATTGTTGGAGCTGGGCCAGCCGGGCTTTCAACTGCTTTGGAGTGTGCAAAAAGAGGACTGAATATTTTGCTTATTGAAGAAAGTCCCCTGCTCCAAACCGAGAAATCCTGGCTAACCTTTCCTGATGCAGTAAAGAGATATCCCTTATTGAAAAAAGCAATAACAAACAGAGTTCATCGCTTGAGACTTTACAATTTTAACAAAGGAGAGGCTTTTGATTCTGACAGAACCGCAAAAACAGGATATATTATTGAGCAAGCATTAATGAACAAAGCTTACAAAAAAGAGATAAAGCAACATAGAAAATGCAAGATTTTGGATAGAACCTTGTACCAAAAAAGCTATCGGGAAGATGGTTTAGTTAAAGTAAAAACAAGCAAAGGAGATTTTACAGGTAAAATAATTGCTGATTGCAGCGGCAGCTATTCAGCTGTGGCAGAGGATTTGGAAGTCGCTAATGAAAAATTCTGGTTGTTTATGTGCTATTTCTTGAGAATTTATAAAAAAGATGCTCTTTCTGACTATGATTCTGTAGTTTTTTCAAGGGGACAGCCGGACTTTATTTCAATTGGGACAGCTGGCGCTCTTTATCCGAATTCAAAGAAATATTTTGATATCGGCATTGCTGGTTATTTAAGAAGCAATAGGGACACGGGCAAAATAAAAGCAAAATTGAAAAGGCAAATGATTAATCTATGGAATTTTTTTCAAAAACAAGGTTTAATCAAAAAAGAGGTAGCTATTGATTTTAGCAAAGAGTTTTATGGGGGCATTAGGGTAACTCCGAGAAGACAGATTGTTGATGATAATATTGTCTTGGTTGGCGATTCAGCCGGCCAGGGCTCCCCTATCAGCGGTGAAGGTTTAAGAACAGGCCTTTATTATGGAGAGATGGCAGGCAGGATAATTGCAGAAGCAATCAAGAAGAACGATTACACTAAAAAAACATTGGAAAAATATTCTGTTTTGTGTCAAAAAAAGCCCCTTTTTGGATACAGATATGGTTTACTTACCCAGTTTTTACTAAGGAACAACTTAATCTTAGGTTATCCCTTCACAAAGCTTCATAACTTGTACCATAGGAATAAAAGGAGTAGAAAAATTTTGTTGAATCAAGGCTTGAAAATAATGAGGAACGACCCTATCTCTTTTGAAGAAGGTTTTAAAATTTTAATGAAATTTTATTTGCCCCGTTAAATATGTTAAGATTTGCTGCAATTTTACCCCATCCCCCAATAATTTTGCCAACAATTGGCAGTCCACCCGATTTGGACAAGGTTTCCAAAACAATTAAAGCTATGGAAAAAATAGCTGAAGTTTTTGCTCGCCCATCCATTGAGACAATAGTTGTTGTTTCGCCTCACGGGCCAGTGGATTTCAATGCTTTTACAACCACTGACTCCCCTACCCTAGCTGGCCATTTTTATAATTTTGGTGATTTTAAAACAGAATTTATTTTTAAAAACGACCGAGATTTTGTTGCTTTACTAGAAAAACAAAGCAGCGAGGCAGTTATTCCTTTAAAAAAAGTTGAACTCAAAGAACTTGACCATGGAGTTTTAGTGCCTCTTTACTACTTGGCTCAAGAGCATTCCAATTTTCGAGTAGTTCCAATTGCCTATTCTTTTTTGAACCCAAAAATTCATTTTGAGTTTGGAAAAGCCTTGCAAAAAGCAATGGAAAGCCATAGCAAGAGCGTTGCTTTAATAGCTTCTGGAGATTTGTCGCACCGCTTGACTCCTCAAGCACCTGCTGGCTTTAGCCCTAGAGGCAAGGAATTTGATGAAAAATTGATTAGTCTCTTGAAAAAGAAAGATGTTGATGCAATCTTGAATATGTCCCCTGAATTACTTGAAGAAGTTGGTGAGTGTGCTTATCGGTCAATAATAATTTTGCTGGGAGCTTTGAGCAATAAAGAATGGGAGGTAGAGATTCTCTCTTATGAAGGCCCTTTTGGCGTTGGCTACCTCGTTGCCTCTTTCCGTCTCCCAAACCCCTAAACTTACAACCCCCAGGGGGTTGTAATTAAGCTGCAAAGTTGAGATAAGATGAAATTTAGTGTTGAAAACAAAACTAGAGAGAATTCCCCCACTCTTTTGAGAAGAATAGGCTATCGTTTTCTTGGCATTGACCAAAAAACCGGGCAAATGAGTTTTACCCGTCCTTTAGAGCAAAATCCCTATCCCCGATTCCATCTTTATTCGAAAGAACAGGAAAAAACAGATAAGCTCTATTTTACTTTGCACCTTGACCAAAAAAAGCCAAGCTATAAAGGCGTTCCAGCCCACAGCGCAGAATATGAAGGCGAGTTCCTGGAAAAAGAAAAAGAGAGAATCAAAGAATTTTTTAATCCAAAAGCAACATGACCTGAGGCTCGTACTTGGACAAATGCAGACTGCCCAAGGACGGACCTCGGGCAGCTCGGGCAATTAGAATTTTATGGATGAATACACGAATTTAGCCAAACAAGCAGTGGAAGCTTTTATTAGGCAAGGCAAAGTCATTGTCTTGCCCAACGGCCTATCAAAAAAGATTCTAGAAAAGAAAGCTGGGGTTTTTGTTACTATTGAAAAGAGGGAGAAAGGTGAACAGAAAGAATTGCGGGGTTGTATTGGCACTTATTTGCCAACAAAAGAGAATATTGCTGAAGAAATAATCCGCAATGCTGTGGCTGCAGCCACCCAGGATTATCGTTTCGGAGCAATAGAAGAAAGCGAACTCCCCTATCTTTCTTATACAGTTTATATTCTAGGTGCTCCTTTGCAGATTAAAGACATTAAAGAATTAGACCCGAAAAAATATGGTATATTAATAAAAACTACTGGTTTTCCTTTAAAGTCTGCGCTTCTCCTGCCTGATTTAGAGGGAATTGATACCATTGAGAAACAAATAGCAATTGCTTGCCGAAAGGGCGGCATTAACGCAGAAAATGATAAAATAGTGATATATAAGTTTAGTGTTGAAAAACATAGCTAGGCTATAAAAATTTTTAATTTTTAATTTTTATTGAATTTTTAATTTTTAAACAGATGTCTAATAAAAAAATTGCTCAGATATTGCTTGAAATAGCAGGGTTGTTGGATGTAAAGGGTACAAAGTATAAACCGCAAAAATATAGAGCGGCAGCTTCAGCTTTAGAAAAACTAGAGAAAGATGTTTCTTTGATTTACAAGGAAGAAGGCTTGAAAGGGCTTGATAAGATTGAAGGGGTTGGCAAAAGCATTGCTCAGAAAATTGAAGAGTACTTAAAAAAAGGCAAAATCAAATATTACGAGGAACTAAAAGAGGAAACAGCTATTCGTCAGATTATTACCCATTTTTTCAAGAGTAAGGGGTTGAGCCTAGAAGAGCTTAAACGGGATGCTAAAAAGAGGAAGATTGTTTATTCTCGTTTCACCAAGCCTGCCAGACAGCTTTTGGAGCTGGCAGGTTCCATTGAAAAAGCTAAAAAAGCCATTGACAAAGTGGCTGAGTGGGCAAATACCAGGGGTTTGGATTATGCCATTGAAACTGTTTTTAAAAAATGGCTTGAGCTTGACAGGTTAAAGCCCAAGGAAATAGTGAAAAAGCCGTTTTATGATGGCAAGCCAATGGTTTGGTCGCAAACCTTTAGAAAATGGTATGTTATTGAGGATGATGGCAGGTGGCTTGAATTTGCTGATAAAGAAGATAAAATAGAGTGGCGAACCATGAAATAATTAAATATGCTTTCTCATAATGAATTGACAAAAGGTACTCTTTTTATTTTAAACGGCCAGCCGTGCCAGGTGCTTGAGCATTCGCATAGCTTTAAGGGCAGGGGTGGGTCAGTGATGCAGGTTAAAATAAAGAACTTAGCTACGGGTGCCACTTTGTCCAAAACCTTTCATCCAGGCGATAGCTTTGAAGAGGCTGAGGTTTTAAAAAAACAATTAAAGTTTCTCTACTCGCACAGAGAAAAGTATGTTTTTGTAAAGCCAGAGAAAGCTAGCAAAAGAATTGAGCTTGGGAAAGAGCAGATTGGTTCTGGAGTTCAATTTTTAAAACAGAATGAAATGGTAGAGGGCTTGGAGTTTGAGGGTGAAATAATCAATATCTCTTTGCCAATAAAAGTTAATCTCAAAGTTACTGAGGCTCCTCCGGGTGTTAGGGCTGGCAGGGCGGAAGCTGGCACCAAACAAGTCAGCTTGGAAACAGGAGCTCAAATAAATACCCCGCTTTTTGTGGAAGGAGGTGATATTATTGAGGTTAATACTCAAACAGGTGAGTATGTGAGAAGGATTGAATAATCCCCTACTCTTTTTCTGTGCTCGTTTTTGCTGTGGTGGTTGCTGCTGTTGTTGTTGAATCTTGCTTTTCTTCTCTTTCTTTTGTTGTTATTTTTGGTGTTGTTGTGGTTTCAGTGGTTGTAGCTTCGGTTGTGGTGGCTGGCTCAGGCTTAGGCTTCAAGAGAGCTTCTTTCGTGTAAATATTCCAAGAATTCCACAGCATAAAACCTTTAAAATTGTCTCCGGAGGCTTTTTTTAATGCTTCAATTTCTAACTTAACCATTTTAGCGTCGTAATACACACCTCTTAAATTGAAATCTTGCAGCCATGGTCTGAATCCTATATTGATTGGCTGAGAACTTGTTGGGTTAGACTCTTTAAAAACTTTCAGCCTGTAAAGAGCCTTTTCTGTTGCGTCTTTTACTACCTCATAGGGATATTTGGCTGGTTCTTTATATCCTAAAAAGCCGGGAGAATAATGAGACGGATAAACCATAGGGCAGACAAAATCAAAGTATAAGAAAGCATCCTCAATAACTTGGCCTATGCCCAGGTCATCTTTGTTAGCAGTAGATAAGCCAAAAAGGTCAACAGATATTTTAATTCCTGATGTCTCCTGTCTGAGATGTTTGAAAAAGTCTTTTATAACAAGATGTTTTGATGTGGTAGCGTCCCAGAGAGGAAAAACCATATCTTTTAGGTCACCATCTGATGGGAAACGGACATAATCAAAATTTATTTCATCAAAGCCAAGGCTGGCTGTTTCCCTTGCAATGGCTGCTGTATAATTCCAGGCTTCTTTGCTGGCTGGGTCAATCCAATGCAAGCCGAGATCATCAATCCAAAGAGAAGAAGCGGAAAAAGAGCTTGGTTTTTGGGTGGCAGTGTTCTGGCTTGAGGTTGCTGTTGTTGTTGATAGCTTTGCCTTGCTGTGAACTGCTAAATCCGGCCTGGCTTTAGCCAAAACCGGGTCTTGAAAAATAGTGACTCTGGCAATGACGTAGATTCCTTTCTTGTGGAATTGTTCTATAAGAGATTCAACGTCTTTCAGTCTTATATGTTCTGCTTTGTATTTTTCAACCTGTTCAAGCTTTGTGTCATAAGCCACATAGCCTGAGAAATCTTTTACATCAATAACTACGGCATTAACCTCTGTTGAAGAAGCAAGCTCAATTATATAATCAATATTGCTTTTGATGCTGGCTGACCAGCTTGTTAAATAGACAGCCTTAATAATTTCTGGAGCTGGAGAAAGAGGCTTGGGGCTTTCATCAATTTCAGTTTCCATTGGCAAAGAGGAAGAAACAATCTCTTGGTTTGTTTCTTGAAACAAGGGATCTTCAGGTAAAGGCTTATCCTGAATAATCTGGGCTTTTGATGGAGGCTGAAATTCTATTGTTGGCTCGGGCTCTGAAGCAAAAAATACCCCAACAATTATTAGAACCAATGCTATAGAAAAAATTATAATGTAGAACTTCATAGGGATTATTTTTTTTATTCCACAAAACCGCCTGACTGCAATTCCCAGAGCCTTTTATATTTCCCCCTTGCTTTAGCCAAAAGCTCTTGATGGGTGCCTTCTTCAATAATTTTTCCATGGTCAATCACCAGAATTCTGTTCATCTTACGGATTGTTGATAGGCGGTGGGCAATAACAATTACTGTTTTGTTTTTCATTAGCTCTTCAATTGCTTCTTGGATTAATTTTTCTGAGTGCGAATCCAAACTTGAGGTGGCTTCGTCTAAAACCAAGATAGGGGCATTTTTCAAAATGGCTCTGGCAATAGCCACTCTTTGCCTTTCACCCCCAGATAGTTTTACTCCTCTCTCTCCAACATAAGTGTTGTATTTATTTGGGAAAACAGAGATGAATTCGTCAGCGCGAGCTTTTTTAGCAGCTGAAATTGCCTGTTGTTTGCTGGCATTGGGCTTTCCATAGCAGATGTTCTCCATTAAGGTTCTGTGGAATAAAATCGGATTTTGGGGCACCAAGCTGATATTTTCTCTCAAGCTGTCTTGGGTAACCTTGGCAATGTTTTTGCCATCAATCAATATCTCACCCCTAGCCACATCGTTCATCCTTAAAAGCAGTTTTACCACCGTTGTTTTACCAGAACCCGAAGGGCCAATTAAGGCTATTCTTTCTTTGCTTTTTATTTTTAGATTAAAGTTGTCAATAACTTTCCTTGTTTTATGATAGCAAAAATCAACCCCTTTGAATTCTATTGCACCCCTTGGAACTTTTAATTTCTTTGCTTTGGGAATATCAACAATTTCATGCGGGGTGTTGAGGATAACAGTCATTTCTTCAGCATCAGCTAAAGATTCGTAAATTCTTCTTAAGACCCTGCCAAAGTCCCAAACATTATGGAAAATCCTGATTAAGTAAACCTGAATTAAAACAAAATCCCCTATTGTTAAAATATTTCTAAGCCAAAGCTTGATAGATAGGTATAATATGCCTATTTCTAGGCCAAGCATTAAGATGCCTTGCACTGCTTCAAAAAAATTGTTCAAGTTCCAAGTAAATCGTCTTAAATTCTTAAGTTCATCTATTACTGTGCCGAATCTTTTTATTTCTCTCTTATAGCCTGTAAAAAGCTTTAAGCTTTCTTGGTTGGTGATGGTATCAGCCAAAACACCGGTACTTTCTGTTTCTTTTTTTGCTTTTTCGATATCATATTTAAGTTTAAATTTAGTGAAAAAATAATTTATTAGCAAGAAGACAACCGACCAAGCTAGAATTCCCAATCCTAAAATATAGCTGCGTGTCAATAGAATGTAGACAATTACAATGATATTGGTTACCAATGGCAGTAAGTTCCAAGTGATTTGGTCGGCTATCACCTCAAAAGCCCGGGAAAACCATTTCACTCTTTTAACAAGCGAACCAACAAAGTTGCTTTCAAAAAAGCCAAAAGAGTGTTTGTGTAGATACGCAAAGGAGTTATTAGTTAAATCAGCCAGGGCTTTAGTTTGAAAATAGGTTGAGGAAAAAGTTGCAACTCGCCAGAATACCCAGCCTGTAAATTCTATTGAAGCTAAAATGATTAAAATTTTAATTAGAGCTGAAACATAATCAATTTTAGCTGTACTTCCAGCCACCAAAATGTCAAAGAATTCTTTCAAATACACAGCGAAAATAATGCCAGCTATTGCTGCAGCTATTACTGAAAAAACAATTAAAAAAGCTAATCCCTTATATCGAAGACTTGCTTTGAGGTAAATTTTTAAAGTTTTTCTGGTGTTATCTTTCATTTTTTAAATTCAAAAAAATTAAAACAAAAAAGCTTCGTTTTCCACGTTTCAAGTTTTGCGATTAGTTTTTGTTTTATGGTTCAGTTGTTTCTGCTTCTGTTTCTACTTCTTTTAATTTTTTTTCAAGCAATTGGTATTTTAGAGTTTTTTCAACACTGGGGCAACACATTGGATCGTCGGGTCCATGGGTTATCATATTAACACTGATTATTCCTTCTTCTATATCAACAGAATTTATCACTACCCTATCCCCTAAGCTTTCAGAAGTTAAATGGCTGGGGTTGCTGTTTCCATCATCTACCACCACCGCCAATTCGCGGAAATTCCCACTGCCCCCCATACTGCTTACCAAAATCACAGCTCCATCAATTTTGTCATCGCTATTCAAATCACCCAAATCCATTTTTTCATCACCCTGAGCATCTTTGTAAATTACAACCTGTAAGGTTGAAGCCATATCCGGATCTTCTTTTTTGTAAAGGCCGTTTTCAAGCTTTACTGTTTTTGCATAAGCTTCAATGTAATATTGAGCGTTTCTAAGTATCTCCGCCGTTAATCCACCTAAAACCCCGTCCCCTGGCTCTATTAGCCCTATTACAACACATTTTGTTCCATCAAAGCACCTGTCTGGCTCGCATTCGCAAACTTTAACCTCGTGGCTGTCTTCAGGGGCGCAACCACAAGCCCCTATTAAGCACGTATTGGGAAAATCACTGGTTGTTTTACAACATAGCAAAGTTGAAACTGTTCCTTGAGCATTCAAACAGGCTTGTTCTGTGTTAGGTTCTATAGGGCTTGGCCCAGAAGCTGACTGAAATATCCAATAGCCAGCGCCAACAACAATAGCCACAACAATAATTATAAAAACAGTTCTTCCAGA
>CAYGBM010000028.1:0-43472 GCA_964348225.1 uncultured Candidatus Saccharibacteria bacterium
ACAGGTGGCTCATCAGCATCAGCCATAGGAATTTCTGCAGCTTCTTTTGTAGGTTCTTCACCCTGAGGACGAATTAAGAAAATGAAGATGAGTGAGCCAGCTATTATTAAGCCAACAAGCGCAGCAATGGAAATGATAAGCACTTTCTTCCTGGAACGAGTCGGTATGCTAACATTCCCAATATCCTGACTGCTTATGTCTTCATTGCTTATATTTTTATTATTTATGTCTTCTTGCATAAAAATTTTATTATTCACCTTTTAACAATAGAATGACCTTTTATTTTTTAAATTATAACACATATGAATACCGATGACCCAATATTAAATGTTAATCTCTACCCCCAAAGGGCAATGGTCAGAGCCCATTACATCGGGTAAGATAAAGCCGTTTTTTAGCTTGGGGGTGAGGTTTTTTGAAGTGAAGCAATAATCAATGCGCCAGCCCAGGTTTCTTGCTCTGGCATTAGCAAAATAGGGCCACCAGCTGTAATTACCGCCCTCTTTGTTGAATTCACGAAAGGTGTCTGTAAAACCAAGCTCTATGAGCTTGTCAATCTGCTTTCTTTCTTCTGGAGTGAACATTATGTTGTTTTTGTTGTCTTTGGGACGGGCTAAATCAATTTCCTTATGAGCCACATTAAAATCCCCTACTAGAAGAAGAGGAGGGAGCTTCGCTCCTTCCAAGGAGCTGAGTTTTTTGAAAAGATAGCTGTAAGCCTCTAATTTATAAGGCAAGGCTGCTTTATCTCTGCCACCATGGGGAATATAGAAATTGAACAGGGTAAATTTAGGAAATTTTAATTTTAAGACCCTTCCTTCTTCATCAAATCTTTTAAAACCAATTTTCTTTTCCACCTTGAGGGGTTTTTTCAAAGATTTTTCTTTTATATAAACAGCTGTCCCAGCATAGCCTGGCCGGACAGCTGGATTAAAATAGGACAAATAGCCTTTTGGATTAAGCAAGTCTTCTGGAATTTGTCCTAACTTTGCTTTTATCTCTTGCAAACAAACAATATCCGCATTTGCTCTGCGAAACCAATCTAAAAAGCCTTTTTTATAGGCTGCTCTTATTCCATTAACATTCCAGGAAACAATTCTCATAGAGATTGAGATCAAAAATTTAAGACTTGAAACCTAGAAATTGATAGAAATATGTTTTTATCCTACGGACAGGTATTCATTTTACCTTTGTCCTAGTATCATTATGACAATGTCCTAGCCTTGTCCTAACCTGTCCTAGGACAATATAGGGCTTTTATTTTTTCTTCAATCTGGCCTTGCTCGGTGGAGCTTTCGGCACCACAAGACAGGAAATAAAATAAGCAATTATGCAGGGCATAAGAGCAGTAAGGAAAGCAACAATAATAAAACCTACTCTCAGTATGGCTGGGTCAATGTCTAAATACTCCCCTATTCCGCCAAGCAATCCGCAAATCACTTTATTTTGAGTACTTCTGTAGAGTTTTTTCTTTGACATATCAGAAAACGAAAATATAAAAAAATCGACTGTTATTTTATGAATTGTTTGGGCTCGGGTAATCAAAGCCGAGGAGAGGATTCGAACCCCCAACCTATGGTTTACAAAACCATTGCTCTGCCATTGAGCTACCTCGGCACATTCTATTCCCCCCTTATCTTTCCCCAGTAGTCTTCGGAAAAATCAACCTCTCCTCCTTTTATTTCCTTGTCTTTCTTTGGTTTTTTAGCTTCTTTATGAAAAGTCTTTGAAGCAAGAATAGCCTTGCCAATAGGATTTACTGCTTTGATTCTTTTGAGAAACCTCCTTTTTTCTCTGGGTTCTTTCATCACAACCGCAGGCAGGGTACGCAAAACCGGAATCTTATGAACAGCAATCAAAACCATGCCCCCAAAGCTTAAAACCAATATAAGTTGAACTATAAATTCAAACATCATAGGAAATGGAGAAGAAGGCCCGAGGGTACTTCCTGGGGCAAGCCACCCGAGGGCTTAAATCTCAGATAATTAAATCTCATAGCGGCTGAATTTGCCAACCTCAATATTCTCCCCTATCTTGGCTTTAGCTGCATCAATCATATCTTGAACAGTCTTGGTGGTATCTTTCACCCATTCCTGCGACAACAATGAGACTTCTTTTTTATACTTTTGCAGTTTTCCTTCAATTATCTTATCAACTATCTCCTGGGGTTTGCCAGAATCCTCAAACTGCTTTTGATAAATCTTTCTTTCCCCGTCTAAAAACTCCTCTGGGATATCATCTACCTTAACAAACAAAGGACGGCTGGCTGCAATCTGCAAGCAAATCTCGTGGGCCAGCTTTTTAAATTCTTCTGATTTGGCAACAAAGTCTGATTCACAGTGCAGCTCAAGTAGCACCCCTATTTTACCACCAGCGTGGATATAGCTTTCAACTATTCCCTTAGCCACACTGCGTCCTTCTCTTCCCTTAACCATTTCCTTGCCCTTTTCCCTTAGAATCTCCTTTGCTCTCTTTATATCACCCCCTGCCTCTTCAAGGGCTTTTTTGCACTCTATCATTGAAATCCCTGTTTCTTCTCTTAATTGTTTTAATTTTTCTATTAAAATCATTGGGTAATTAGCCCGAGGGTGCTTGCTGAAGGAAGCGTCCCGCAGCCAAGCCCACCACGAACATTATGTTAAGTCAGGCTTTGGAAGGCTTGGCGAGGGACAGGCGCGGTCGGAAAATAACCTTTTAGTATCACATAGACCGACGCCGTGCTTCCTGAGGCAAGCCACCCGAGGGCTCCCTAACTTTTTGCTTTTAATATTGCCTCTTTTACCTTATCCAATATATACTTCACCGAGCTTATAGCATCATCATTGGCTGGGATAGGATAATCAACCAAGCTCGGGTCAGCGTTGGTGTCAATTATAGCTACTGTTGTGATGCCCTTCATTCTTGCTTCTTTTAAACAGAGTTTGTCTTTGACAATATCGCATATAAAGACGGAGTCAGGAATTTTCTCCATGTTTTCTATTCCTTCAAACTTTTTGCTTAAGTCCTGCAATTCTTTTTCTTTTCTTATCTTTTCTTTCTTAGTGTATTTATCAAAGCCCCCGCTTTCCTTCTGCTCACGAAGCTCTCGGAAATATTTTGCTCTTTTTGAAACCACCTCAAAGTTAGTAAAAGTACCTCCCAGCCATCTCTCAGTAACATAAGGAATGCCACATTCTTCAGCGGTTGCTTTAACCAACTTTCTTAAAGGCGTTTTTGTGCCAACTAAAAGCAATTTTTTCCCGTCTTTTGAAAGCTCTGAGATAAACTTCAAGGCTTCTTTAAAATATCGGGCTGTTTTATCTAAATCAATCACATGGACTGTATTTCTTATACCCAAAACAAAATCCTCCATCCTCGGATGCAGCTTTGAAGTTTGGTGGCCCAAGTGAGCTCCAGCTTTCATCATCTCATCTGGGTCTATATCGAAATTATCTTTTCTTTTAGTATCTTCTTCCGCTACTTTTTCTTTTTCTGCGGTGTTCGTTGATAACATATAATAAATTGTACACTACCCCTCTTGATTTTTCAAGAGTAATGGGTAAAATAGATTAATTGTCCCTTAGTTTAAGGACGAAACCTATGAAGAAAAAAATTCATCCTAAATATTACCCTAATGCTAAGGTCCACTGTGCGTGTGGAAATACCTTTGAAATTGGCTCAACAAAAGAATTCATTGAAACTGAAATCTGCTTTAAATGCCATCCCTTTTACACTGGCAAAGAAAAAATAATTGACACTGCAGGCAGAGTTGAGAAATTTAAGAAAAGATTAGCTAAAAAACAGGTTTTAACCAAGAAAAAGAAAAAGTAAACCCGCCTACATTTCGGAGAAATTTCGGCGGGTGTAAGAGCTTGTAAGCTCATCGGGCATCAAAAATGCCCTCTTCGCTAACAATCTCTAACATGCAAAAAGACGCTATTATAATTGAAATAAGAGCAGGAGCGGGCGGTGAAGAAGCCGCTCTTTTTGCTCAAGACCTGTTTAAGATGTATTCAAAATACGCCCAATCCCAAAACTGGAAGGTACGCCTTTTGGATTGGAGCCAAACAGGCATAGGAGGGCTAAAGCAAACAACCTTTGAAATACAGGGAGAGGAAGCTTTTGACAAGCTGCAATATGAAGGAGGAGTACACAGGGTTCAGCGAGTGCCGAAAACAGAAAAGGGCAACAGGCTCCACACCTCTACAGCCTCAGTTGCTGT
Source organism: uncultured Candidatus Saccharibacteria bacterium (assembly GCA_964348225.1). Taxonomy (GTDB): domain Bacteria; phylum Patescibacteriota; class Minisyncoccia; order Minisyncoccales; family CG1-02-41-26; genus CAYGBM01. The sequence goes on from CAYGBM010000028.1 coordinate 4,202, forward strand.
TTTGCCAAAGCCCAAAGCAGCTGAGGTCAAAATAAATCCAGCAGATATTAAAATGGACTTTTTCAAGGCTTCAGGACCTGGTGGCCAATATGTTAATAAGCGCCAAACCGCAGTTAGAATTACTCACGCACCCAGCGGCCTTGTGGTAAGTTGTCAAACCGAAAGAAACTTAGAGCAGAACAAAGCTAATGCTATGGCTGTACTTGAAGCAAAGCTTTTCCAGCAAGAACAAAGCAAAATTCAAGGAGCGCTCACTGAAGAAAGAAGAGCTCAGATTGGCACTGCTGACAGAGCAGAAAAAATAAGAACCTACAACTTTCCACAAGATCGCATCACTGACCATAGAATAAAAAAGAATTTTCACAATATTGAGAAAATTCTTGATGGCAGGCTAGACCCCATCGTCAAAAAACTGCAAAAATCCCTATAAAAACTTGTACTTTACGGGGATCCAGTTCACGGAGGTCTGTTTCCTATAAAGCTTAAAAGATGAAGTCTTTGCAGCTCACTGACATAGCACCTTTGTCAATGTATTCTTGGAAACATTCGGCGGCTGTCATCACTGGCCTGCCGTAATATGTTCTGCACCAAGAAGAGGTGCAGCCAAAATATTTCAAAGCAGAATAAATCTCTTTTTGATAGGTTTGGCTCCCAGCCCCTAAATTTCTAAGATACAGGGCACTTGCTAAAAAAGCATCTCTAACACTCCAGGGGCTGGCTGGTTTTGACCCTGTGATTTTTTCTATCTCGTCCTTAAAAAGCATCCAGGTTGAGGGGATAAATTGGGCTGGCCCCATAGCCCCTCCCCAGCCAAAATAACTGCCGTTCCGAATCATACAGCAAGAAACGGGCGTGTGAAAAGCATCGGTTGCTAACCTGTCAGCCTCATTTAACTCTTTAATGATTTTCAAGAAGGGGGGCACATCGCGGCTCGGGTGCATAGTCTTTGGCGCTTTATTGCCTGTTTTGATATACACACCGTTTCCTGTTTTGGTGTCTCTTAAATAACAACCACCTTTCAGCTTGCCTATCCTTGTTTCCTGCCATAAAACAGCCAGTAAGAAAGCAGCTCTCACCCCTGTTTGCTTAGCAATGCTTTTGCTAATTTCAACTGCGTCTTCAAACTTTATCCCGCCCTCTGGCACCTCAAGCAGCTCAAAAAGCAAATTTCCAATTTTGGTTACTTTTTCTTCAGCATCCTTTTTCTCTAATAAATATTTCTGGTATTCTCCTTCAGTTAATTTCAAGAAATATTCTTGCTGGCTTTTTTGGTTTGCCGAATCTTGCTTTTGTAGGGTATGAATAATAGCTAAGTTCTCCAGCTCCTTCTTTTCATTATCCATTGAGGTTTTCTGGTCTTCCAAATCAGACTTTAAATCTTTGATATTTTTCAAAAGCTCCTGGGTTTTTGAATTTAGAAGTTCAAGGGCCACCAGGTTATCAAAAAAGCCTGACAAGCTTTCTTCAGCCAGCAATATCTCAACAGTTGATTTCTGGTCTTCTTCATACCGAAGCTGCAAGATGTTTGCTAATTTTCCCTGAATATCCTCTATTTTTAAAGTGGTTCTGTTAATAGAAGCCTGGGTATTGTCAATCTGGGCGCTCAAATCTTTAACCATTATGTTTGTTTGGTAAATCTGATAATCCAGACTTTTTATTTTATTCCTTAATTCAGTAATCTTATTTGAAAGGGTCTTTTTCTCTTGCTGGGTTTTAGTAATGTCTTGTTCAATCTCTCCAGTTCTTTGCTCGTAATATTTCTGGCATTTCTCAAGCAAAGCCCTGTATTCTTCTCTTGAAAGGTCTTTCTCAGCCTGTTCAATCTTGCTCCATTCGCACAAAGAGCTTAAATCTTCTTCACCCAAAACAGCAACAAAGTTCAAACAAAAGAAAGCCCCTATCGCTAAAGTTAAAATAATGAATTTTAGAAAACGAAGAAACATGTTAAATCTCTAATTATTCTTTTGTTTCTCCTTCACCCCCCTCTTCTTTTTCTTCTTCAGCCGGTTTCTCCTCCTCTACCTCTTCTTCTGGCTTCTCCTCCTCAACAAGCTTCTCCTCTTCCATTTTGGTGGGCGGGGTAACATGAACTACAATTTCATTCGGCTCTTTTAGAATTTCAACGCCCTCTGCTGTTTTCAGATCTTTTACATAAACTCTATCCTCAAAGCTCTTTAGAGAGCCAACATCTACTTCTATTTCTCTTGGCAAATTTTGGGCTAAACCCTTAACCTCTACCGTTTGAATTTCTTTAACCAAAACACCTCCTAAGTTCTTAACAGCGGGAGCTGTTCCTTCAAAAACCAAGGGAACTTCAGCTTCAATTTTCTTTTTTGAAGAAGGATGGAAAAAATCGACATGCAAAAACCTGCCTGTCAGAGGGTCTTTGGCTATCTGGTGAATAAGAACCTCATATTTTTTTCCATTCACCCCCACACCAGAAGGGGGTCTATCTTTATTATTCTTGGTCTCTTTGGTGTCCTCTGCCCCTTTGGTGTGGGGGTAAACCTCAAGCATAATCAAAGAACTTTCCCCTGCTTCTTGAAAAACTTCTTCAAAGTCTTTTTCTTGTACCTGAAGAGAGATATTTTTAATCCCTTCACCATACAAAACAGCTGGAATACTGCCCTGCTTCCTCAAAATATTTGTTTCCCGTCCAAAAGACTCCCTAATTTTAGCTTTGAGTGAAACCATATTTAAATTAAAAGTTAAGAATTAAAAATTAAAAATTTAATTAAGATTTAAGAATTTTGAATTAAATTCTTAATTGTTAATTTTTAATTCTTAATTCGGATGCACTGTACTGGGCAGGCCTCAACCGCTTCTTTAGCACAGCCTTGTTCTTTTATCTCTAATTCCTCTTTTTCTGGATTAATTTCAGCCCCTTTCAAATGCGACTTACCGTCCTCTGCTAACTCAAAAAACTTCTCACAAAGCGCAGCACACGTCCCACAGCCAATACATTTTGATTTTTCAAGTATTATTTTCATAATTCCATTTTCTCTACCAAAACCCTAGGTAAATCAGCTAAATCTTTCTCTGAAAGCAAGCCGTTTTTGGTGCCGGTTTCCTGAACACAACCAGCAGCGTTTGCCGTGGCTAGCTGAATGGCATATTCTATATCATTTTTCAATAAAAGTCCACTCAAAAAGCCGCTACCAAAAGCATCGCCAGCTCCTGCTTTATCAACAACAGGAACGTCTTGAACGCCTGCCCGAAAAACATGTTTTCCATCAAAAACCACTGAACCATCCTTCCCTTTGGTAATAACTATTATGCCAGGACAAAAAGAACTCAGCTGTTTAATTACCTCCTCTTCCTGCTTGAAAGGAATCTTGGTTAACAAGCTTGCCTCTTCTTCATTTAGAAACAAAACATTAATTTTTGAGAGGATAGGCTTTAAAACCTCCTCACCCAATTTAATTTGAGTATTGCCAGGATTGGCAGCCACTTCTATATTGTTTTCTTTAGCAAAATCTACCAAAGGACCAAAGAGTTCAGCTAGTTTTTCACTCAGAGGAGCTAAGTAAAACCATTTTGTTTTTTTAATTTTACCCCAAGAAACCTCCTCCTTTGTCATAAAATGGCAAGCTCCCCGGTAAATCAAGATGGTTCTTTCTCCATGAGGAGAAGATAAAATAACTGAATAGGCTGTTCTGTAATTTGGCTCTTTTTTGACAAAAGATGTATTAACACCAAGTCCCTTTAGCTCCTCAATTGTTGATTCTCCCATTTTGTCATCCCCAACCTTGCCAACATAAGCCACTCGGAAGCCCTGTCTTGCAAAAGTGGCTGCTGTATTAGTTCCCCCGCCCCCGCTGAAAATATTTAAATCCTCAATAAATATTTTACTGCCTAAAGAAAAACAAAGACCTTGGTTAGTTAAAAACCTGTTTGTATCTAAAACCCTATAGCCGTCTTTTTTCAGCCGCAGAAAATTGTCTTGGGTGGCTGAGCCAAATGTAATGATGTCGTACATGAATTAAAAATTAAGAATTAAGAATTTTTGGCTGACAATTTCAAAATGGTCTTTATGACCGTGTCTGGGTTTAAAGAGATGCTTTCAATCTTCTCTTTCACCAGAAATTCAGCGAAATCCGGGAAATCGCTTGGGGCTTGGCCACAAATTCCGCAGTATTTCTTTTTTTGATTGCACAAACGGATGATTTTTGAAATCATCTTTTTGACTGTTTCATTTCTCTCATCGCCAATTTTCTGCAACCCGGCATTATCACGGTCAATACCCAAAGCAAGCTGGGTTAAGTCATTGCTTCCTATGCTCATTCCGTCAAATATCTTCAAAAATTCTTCAGCTAAAACTACGTTGCTTGGTATTTCTGCCATTACATAAACTCTGAGCCCATCTTTATTCCTCTCAAGCCCTGCTTTTTTCATTAATTGCAGAACTTTTTTGCCTTCTTCAACCGTTCGGCAGAAAGGCACCATTACTTTTACATTTTTTAAACCAAAAACATCCCGCACCCTTCTAATAGCTTGGCATTCCATTAAGAAGGCTGGCTGAAAACCAGGGTCGTAATATCTTGAAGCGCCCCTCCAGCCAAGCATTGGATTTGTTTCTTCTGGCTCAAATAACTCTCCGCCAATTAACTGCCTGTATTCATTGGTTTTAAAATCAGAAAACCTGACAATCACGGGCTTGGGCCAAAAAGCAGCTGCAATCTGCCCAATCCCCTCTGCTAATTCTTTGATAAAATACTCCTTTTTATTCTTATGCTCTACTGTTATTTCATCAATCTGTTTTACTATTTTTTGAATTTTAGATTTTGGTATTTGAAATTTGCTTCTGATTTCTGGTTTCGGATTTCGGATTCCTCGCTTTAATTCGCTATAACGAATTAAAGCAAGAGGATGCACCCTTATTTTTTCAGCAATAATAAATTCTTCTCTTGCTAATCCCACTCCATCATTCGGTAAAAAAGACGTTTTAAAGCCAATTTCAGGCGCCCCAATATTAATCATTATCTTTGTTTTCAACTTTGGAATCTTCTTTAAATCGTATCTCTTTATTTTAAAAGGAATCTTAGTAAGATAAATTCTTCCGTGCAGACCCTGGGTGCAGTCAACCGTTACCTCTTGCCCAGTTTTTAAAAGCTTTGAGGCTTTGCCTGTACCAACAATAGCTGGAATACCAAGCTCTCTTGAGATAATGGCTGCGTGAGCTGTTTTCCCGCCTTCATCAGTTACAATGGCTGATGCTAAACGCATTATCGGCACCCAGTCAGGGTCAGTCATTTTTGTTACCAATACCTCCCCTTTTTGGAACTGGTTGATTCTTGAAACATCGGTAATTACTCTAACTTTCCCAATACCAATTTTATCTCCAATGGCTATGCCAGTTAAAACAGGGGCTTTTTTGGTTTTAACTTGATATTCCTCAAAAACCCTGCCTTCTTTTGGAGTGTGTACTGTCTCTGGTCTTGATTGCACAATAAAAAGCTCGCCTGTTTTGCCGTCCTTTGCCCATTCTATATCTTGGGGTTTTCCATAATGTTTTTCAATCAAACAGCCCCAGCGGGCCAAGGTTAAAATCTCATCGTCTGTCAGAGAGAACTTCAATTGTTTATTCTCTTGAACGCCAACCTCTTTCAAACCACCCTTTCTATCATAAACATATTTTCTATTTTTCCTGCCTAAGTTTTTGACAATAATGGGTTTGTGCTCCCCTGCCCTGCTTTTTTGGTTAAGTTTAAGGGTCGGCTTGAACACATAAAATTCATCAGGTGTAATCTTTCCTTTAACAATCATCTCACCTATCCCGTAAATTGAGTTTATCAAAACCACCTTCTCAAAACCAGTTTCTGTATCAATGGTAAACATCACACCAGCTGCTGCCAAGTCGCTTCTAACCATTTTTTGCACTCCAACCGACAAAGCAATTTTCAAGTGTTTAAATCCTTTTTCTTCTCTATAAGCAATGGCTCTATTGGTAAATAAAGAAGCCATGCATTTTTTCACAGCCTTTAATAAGTTCTCTTCACCAGACACATTCAAAAATGTCTCGTGCTGCCCAGCAAACGAAGCCTTTGGCAAATCTTCAGCTGTTGCTGAACTGCGAGCTGCAATATCAACATTTTCCTCTCCGTACTTTTTGGATAGTTTTCCGTAAGCCCTCAATATTTCTTTTTCCAGGTCCTCTGGAAATTCCCCTTCTGAAATCAATCTCCTTGCTTCTCTTCCTGTTTCTTGCAAGCTTTCTAAGCTTTTTGGATTAAACCCCCCAAAAAGCTCTTTTAATTTATTATCAATGCCATTTTTCTTTAAAAAATACCAATACGCTTTGGCTGTTAAAGCAAAACCATCAGGAATATTAATGCTCTTTCTTGAAAGTTTGGAAAACATTTCACCAAGCGAGGCATTCTTCCCCCCAACCAAAGCAACATCCTTCTTACTAATCTGCTTGAAGCTTAAAATATATCTTTTCTTACTAGAACTCATATTATAATTTTAAATTTTAAATTATTTTTTGCCAATTATTTTCCTCACTTTATCAACGCTTTGTGGGTTAGCTAATGTTGACAAGTCGCCAAGGTCCTCGCCTGTGAACAATTTCCTTAAGATTCTACGCATAATCTTGCCTGACCTTGTTTTTGGCAAATCATCAACCACATATACCTCTTTTGGCAAAGCAATAGGTCCTATTTCTTTCCGAACCTGCAAAACCACTTCTTTCTTTACTACGTCTTTGGGTTTTTTTGCCTTAGATATCACAAACGCTATGGGTACCTCACCCCTAATCTCATCAGATTTGCCAATGACTGCAGCTTCAGTAATATCTGGCAACAAAGCAATAGCGCTTTCAAGCTCACCAGTACTCACTCTGTGCCCCGCAACCTTAATTACATCATCTACCCTGCCAACAATTCTTATTAGCCCGTTTTTGTCTTTTTGAGCAGCATCGCTTGAAAAATAAACTTTGGGACCATACTGGCTCCAGTAAGTATCAAAGTATTTTTTGGGATTTTTATAAACTCCTCTCAAAAGCCCAGGGGCAAAAGGAGGCAAAATTACCAAATTGCCTTCTTTACCAGCCCGTACCGGCTTTCCTTTGTCATCCAGGATATCAGCTCTTATTCCTGGAAAAGGCAAGCCAGTAAAGGTGGGTTTGAAAGGTCCAATGCCTGGCAATGAAGTAATTAAAATACCCCCTGTTTCTGTTTGCCACCATGTATCAACAATCGGGCATCTCCCTTTGCCAACCTCCCTGAAATACCACATCCAAGCAGCTTCATCAATTGGTTCGCCAACAGAACCCAGAATCTGCAAGGTTTCAAACTGATGTTTGCTGCCTATCTTACCCTGATATTTCTCAAACATTCTTATGGCGGTTGGGGCTGTGTAAAAAGTGGTTACCCCATACTTTTCAATAACATCTGCCCATCTGTCAGAATTTGGCCAATCAGGCGCGCCTTCAAAAATTAAATATGTAATGCCATTGAGCAAAGGACCATAACAGCTATAAGTATGCCCTGTAATCCAGCCAATGTCAGCCATAGACCAAAAAATATCATCTTCTTTCCAATCAAATATCCACTTGCCAGTAACCTTAGCTTGCACTGTATAACCACCACAAACATGAACAGTGCCCTTTGGTTTACCCGTTGACCCTGATGTATAGAGTATGAACAATAAATCCTCACTATCCATTGGCACAGGCTCTGCCCAATCATCTGCTTTATCAACCAGCTCGTGCCACCATAAATCCCTGCCTTTTTTAAAGTTTATTGGGTTTCCTGCTCTTTTAACAACAATTACTTTTTTAACCTTTGTTTGTTTCACGCCTTCATCAGCATTCTTCTTCAAATCAATCACCTTTCCTCTTCTATAATAGCCATCAGCTGTAATTAAAACCTTAGCTGCGGTATCTTGCAATCTCACCCGCAAAGCAGTTGGTGAAAAAGCAGAAAAAACAACTGAATGAACAGCCCCAATCCTTGCGCAGCTTAACATAGCGATAATGCCTTCTGGCAGCATTGGCAAGTATATGCCAACCTTGTCTCCCTTTCTAACTCCTAGTTTTTTCAAGACATTGCTGAACCTGTTAACTTCACAGAAAAGCTCATAATAGGTGAATTTTCTTGGTGTTTCTCCTGTTGGTTCTGGCTCCCATATCAAAGCTGTTTTGTTTTTTCTGGCTTCCAGGTTTTCATCAAGGGCATTTTCTGTAATGTTTATCTTTCCACTCGAGAACCACTCAAAATATGTTCTAGAAGAAACTTTCCCCTTGATTTTCATTCCGTCTTCATCTCTTTTGCTTGCTTTTTTATCAACAGCTGGTGGATGATGTTTAAAAACTTTTGTCCATTTCTTTGACCATTTAAGCTCTTCAGCTTGCTTCTCCCAAAACTTGAGAGGGTTTTTCAATGATTTTTTATAGATTGACCTATCATTAACAACAGCAGTTTTTTTAAGCTCCCCTACTGGAAAGTATAAACCTTTTCTTTTTTCAATTGTTTTTTGAGAACTTTTTTTGCTCATATATTCTCTTTTATAATACTCCCCCTGCTCCTCCATTATCAGGGATTTATACTTTTATTGCTTTATGACTTTTATTTCATGAATCAGTTTTCAATATATATTATAACCTAAAAAAAAAGCGATGCAAAGCACGCTTCAAGAGAATCAACGGACAGCTATTATCCTTTCCTTCGGATTCTAGACTTAATTAACTGAATAATAAGCCCGATGATTGAGCCGATGGCAAAAAAGTAAATGGGGCTCGCCCATATTATTCTTGCTGACTGAAACCTTGAAAGTAAAAGGAATAGTGGGAAAATTGCAAATATCAGAGTCCATAATACAGGTGTTCCCATGTCTGATTCTATTTCGAAGAACAACGTTTCAATAACAAAAGCGATCAGAAACAACACACAGATTATTATAGTAAACCAGATGGCAAACTTCAGCCAAAAAGGTATTTTTTTAAATATTCTGCCAAAACACATAAAACTTCATAATTGCTTGCCGACATACTCGGCGAATTGTGCTAATCGGCACGCATACGCCCATTCATTATCATACCAAGCTAACACCTTAATGAGATCACCAAAGGCTTGGGTTGAGGGGGCATCAACAATAGCTGAATATGAATTTCCTATATAGTCAGAAGAAACCAAAGGAGCGTCTTCAACCCCTAAAATCCCTTTCAAATCCCCCCTATCTGATTCTTGTTTCAAGGCATAATTTACTTCTTCAGCCGTGGTTCCTTTTTTGACCAAAGCTACCACGTCAACAATAGACACGGTCGGCGTCGGCACGCGCAAAGCCATGCCATTTAACCTCCCTTTTAGCTCTGGCAAGCACTTTTCCACTGTTTTGGTAGCCCCCGTGGTGGTAGGAATAATATTCAAAGCAGCTGCCCTGGCCCTTCTTAAATCCTTGTGGGGCAAATCTAAAATTCTCTGGTCATTGGTGTAGCTGTGAACGGTTGTCATAAAGCCCTTCACAATCTCAAAATGCTGGTGTAAAATCTTAGCCACTGGCGCTAAACAATTGGTGGTGCAAGAACCCATTGAGATAACATTGTCTTTTTTCAGCTGGTATTTCTTCTCATTTACTCCTAAAAGATAGGTTGGCACTTCTGTAGACTTTGAAGGCGCTGAAATGATAACTTTTTTAGCCCCAGCTGCCAAGTGCTTTTTCGCCCCCTCAAAATCCCTGAAATAACCAGTGCATTCCAAAACAATATCCACCCCCATCTCTTTCCAAGGCAGTTTTGAAGGCTCTTTTTCAGCTAGCACCTTAACCTTTTTTCCGTGTGAGCTTCCGTCAAGCAGCAAGGTGCCCTCGTCAAACTTTACCCTTTTTTTGTAAATCCTATACAAAGAATCATACTTCAAAAGATGAGAAAGGGTTTCAGCATCAGTTAAATCATTGATAGCAATAACCTCCAAATCAGGGTGGTTGTCTAAAATCCTCCGAAAGGTCGGCCGGCCAATACGCCCGAAACCATTAATGGCAATTTTTATTGGCATAAAAATTGGTTATTTTTATTCCTTGATTTTCAAAAGCTTTGTAATTTTCACCTTATCAAAGCCAACTATAATTTCATCGTCAATCTGCACCACCGGCACTCCCATCTGCCCTGATTTTTCAACCATCTCTTTTTGAGCCTCTGCATTTTCTGAAACATCAATTTCTTCAAACTCAAAACCATGCGACTTCAAAAATTCCTTCAAAGCCACACAATAAGGACAGATATTGGTAGAATAAACCTTTATTTTGGTAGGCATCCTAGTCTATTTGTTCAATTAAGTCTTTAACCGCCTCACAAACCCCAGCTGGTTGATTTTCAGTGAGGTTGCAAATAAGGGCAGTTAAATTTTTGGTTTCTTTCTCCTCCCCTGACCTTTCACCAGAACCAACTCTGTAGTATTTACACCCCAAAACAACTGTGGGTATTCCGCCTGTGCTGTATTTCGTAAATATGTCTCTGTCAGCGTCTGAATCCATATTATCATGGAAAGAAATAAAGCCTTCAAACTCTCCAGCTACCGCCTCAACCACTGGATGCTCCCAATGACAGTGAGGACAATAGTCAGCACCGAAAAAGTAAACTATGGGCTTTCCATCTTCTGTGCAAACTTCATCTTCACTCACTGAAAAAGACCCCAGAGTAAATTTATCTTGAGCTGGCTCTTCCTCCTCTTCTCCTTCTTCTTCCTGTGCCTCAGCTAAATCAATGCCTTGAGGAAAAAGTATTTTTCCATCTCCTGTAATATAGGAAGAGAATTCATCATCTTGAATCTTAATCTGCATTTTATAGAGACCGCTTTCTTCAATAACATCTCCTATCAAGCTTGCTTGTAAATCACCGCTAAGGATATTGTTATTGATATAGTCCAAAACTATGCTTGCTGCCTCTGCCTTTGAAACAGCTTTTGCTCCTTCTTCACCCTCTGGACAGGAGCCAGAATAAGCTAACCCAATACCCAAGCCAATGCAAACAAGCACCAAAACCACAATTAATGAATTTTTACCTGTTAAGTTAGCCATAATATTAGAACACAGCTGCCAGCTTACCTGGTTGCTTTCCGCAAACAGAAAAGTAGACAGGCGCCAGCACAACTATGTTTTTTCATTATCGCATCGTTCCTTGCCGGAACTAGTCAACCTTTTATTTGATATTTAATTAATGTTTAATATCTTGATTCTACCAAAAAACTATTTCCCTTGCAACAAGCTTAATTTCAAAACTAACTTTAACAAATCAGTTGCTTTGATTCTGCCGATTTTCCCTTTTTGGCAGGTTTTTTCTGAAAACCTATTAACACTATCTTTGCTGACCCCCAGAATCAAAACGGGAAATGGTTCTTTGCAATGCCGCTTCAACTGACTGCAAGTGGAGTGATCGCTTGTTATCACTATTAAGGTATTTTTTAGCTTCAAAACAGAAGCTAGGTTTTTATCAATCTTTTCAATAAAATACTTTTTACCCTGAAAATTGCCATCTTCAGCCAAGCTATCTGCTGCTTTTATGTGTAAAAAAACAAAATCGTATTTTCCGATACTCTCTCTGGCAGCTCTAATTTTACCTTTTAAATTTGTGTTTGGCAAACCATTAGCTCCTCTAACCTCTATAATGTCCATACCCATTATCTTGCCAATCTGCTTATAAAGAATCTTTCCTGCAATACAACAGGCTTTCAGCCCATATCTTTTTTTGAAACTGGGCAACTTCTGCAAAGAGCTTGCTTCTCTGACTAAAATATAATTGGCTGGCAATTTTCCTTGTTTTTTTCTTTTTTTGTTCAGGGAATGCTCTTTTAAAATCAAATGGGCTTTGAGTAAAAACTTGTTTAAAACTTCAGCTGTGAATTCCGCTTTTTTAGTTTTCTCCAAGGCAACAATTTTTTCTGCTTTCTTACTCAAAGAAGCATAATAAGGATCTCCATCGCTAATCTTGCAGCTCAGGTTTCTGCCTCGCAAAACTACAGCAACCCTGTATTCACCTGCAGCCTTAATCAGGAACTTAATGCCATCAATCACTATTCCATTTAAAGCTTCAATAAGAGGCTTGGTATTTTTAATCCTTCCTGCCCTTCTGTCAACCAAATTCAATTTCTTGTCAACGGTGCCAAAATTACCCCTTAAAGCCACATCGCCCAGCTTCAACCTTATCCCAGCCCCCCTCGCTGTAAAAAGCCCTCTTTGCACACGATAATCTTTAGGATCATATCCGAACAAAGAGAAATGCCCTTCTTCTGAGGTTGGAATAGCAGTTGTTGCAACAGGCTCTATCAAACCGCAAATCCCCTCTTCTGCCATAAAATCAAGATTGGGCGTTTCAGCCGCTTCCAGCGGAGTCTTCCCTCCAAGTTCTCCAATGGCCCTATCCCCTAAGCCATCGATAATAATAAATAAAATTTTCATAATTCTTTTTCTATTTGTAACAATCTCTCATACTTAGCCTTACGCTCCAGCTGAAAAGGACCGCCAGCTTTAATAAATCCAGCTCCCAAACCAACCGCTAAATCAGCAATAAAATCATCTTTTGTTTCACCGCCTCTATGAGAAACAATGATTTCCCAGCCAAATTCTTTTGCCATGTTTCCAGCTTCAATAACTTCTGAAACCGTGCCGATTTGATTAGGCTTTAAAACAACCGCATTGCATGCTTTTTTCCTTTTTGCTTTCTTCATTCTCTTGGGATTTGTCACTATTAGATCATCTCCTATTACAATCAAATCCCGAGTGTCTGACCTTCGCTTGAGCGTCTGCCAAGAGGACCAATCGTCTTCTGAAAAAGGGTCTTCAAGAAACGAAATTGGATAGCGAGCAATCAAATCCTCATAAAACTCCAACATCTCCTCTCTGTTCTTTTGAGCGCCTTCAAAATTATAACCGTCCCTTTCAAAGAATTGTGAGGCAGCAACATCTAAATAGATTTTTGCTTTTTCTTCAGCCCTAGCTCCTTTAACTGCTTGAACTATCAAATCCAAGGCTTTCTCAGATTTCTCTAAGGAAGGAGAAAAGCCTCCTTCACAGCCCATTTTAACACCAGGCTCTTCTAATTCATCTTTCAAGATATCTCTCAAACTGTTGTAAATCTCAGAAGCAATTTGAAAATTCGCCTTAAACGAATCGTCCTGAGGAACAATCATAAACTCTTGCACACTCAACTTATTGTCTCCGTGGCGACCCCCTTCTATAGATAAAACACATGGCTTGGGCAGTTCGCTAAGTTTATTCCCTGCCAAGCGCGCTATGTACGAATAAAGAGCTGCGTTTTCTGTAGCAGCTCCAGCTCGACAACAAGATATTGAAACAGCCAACACAGCATTAACCCCTAAGGAAGATTTGTTATCTGTGCCATCCAGCTTAATTAAAAGTTTATCAATCTCTTTTTGGCTTTTAAAATCTTTACCACATATCCTTTTTGAAATTATTTCCTCAATATTTTCCACTGCCCTTTCAGCGACAACCTCAACTGCCTCGTACTTGCCCTTGGAAACGCCAGAAGGCACAGAAGCTCGAAAAACACCTCTCTCTGTTTCAACTTCTGCCTCTAGTGTTGCTTTTCCCCGCGAATTCAGAATTGCCTTTGCTCTGAGAGAACTAATTTTCATAAGTTATTTTGTAAATAATCGTAAGCAGCAAGGGCTGCCCTACATCCATCCCCTACTGCTGTTACTATCTGCTTGTGAGGGTTATCATTAACATCTCCAGCAGCAAATATTCCCTTCACTGATGTAGCACAGGTGGCAGGGTCAATTTTTATCTCGTTTTTCTTATTAAAATCCACCAATCCCTTTAAAAAACCAGCAGCCGGGATAGAGCCAATTTCAATAAAAACCCCGTTCAGGGGCACTTGAAATGTTTTTTTATTAACTAGGTCTTGATAAATCAAAGCTTGTACGTTGCCGTTGCCCACAATCTCTTTCATCTCCTTGTTAAGATGAATTTCAATGTGCTTTTGCTTCTTAACCCTTTCTTGTAAAATTTCATCAGCGATTACCCTTGCTCCTCTTTCAAAAATAAAAATCTTTGCTGCGTACTTTGCCAAATCCAAGGCTGATTCAAACCCTGAATTGCCACCTCCAACCACTGCCACATGTTTATCTTTAAAAAACGGGGCGTCGCATGTTGGGCAATAAGAAATGCCCCTGCCGGTAAACTTTTTTTCACCCGGAATATTTAGATGACGAGGATCTCTTCCAGGAGCTGCGATAATTGCTCTAGCAGAAAACTGCTTATTGCTTGCTGTTTTAACCAAAAACTGACCTTTCCTTTTCCGGTTTCTTTGCACTTTGAATACCACCTCCCCTTCTAAAATATATAGGTCCTGTTCACTAAAATCTCCCTTGCCCTCAATTGGAGACAAAGGAGCGAATTTCTTTAAGTGCTTCTCAAAGCTTTTCATCAGCTTCATTCCCGAAACCCCGGGCGTGCCTGGCCAGTTATCTACTTCACTGGTTTTTGCCACTTGCCCCAAAAAGTCTTTTGTTAAAAGCAAAATCCGTAGTTTCTTTCTAGCTGCATAAATGCCAGCTGTGATGCCAGCAGGTCCTCCTCCTATTATAACAAGGTCGTATAAACGTTCCATATTATTAATATGCAGGGGTCAGACCCCTGCCATTAGCCTTTTATATCCCCCTGCTCTCTCTAATCAAAGGACAATGGACTCCAGAGAACTATCTTAAAGCTGTTTTAACTATTTGTCCTGCTTTACTTCTTTCAAAACATTGGGGATTTCCTCAATTAAATCGCTTGCCAGTAATGAAGCACCTAATCTTTTAGCTGCCTTCTCTCCTGCCAAACCATTTATAAAAGAGGCTGCACTTCCCGCTGTTAAACAATCCTTCCCCATGGCCAAGATGGCTCCCGCTATCCCAGCTAAGGTATCGCCTGTGCCCCCAACCGTCATAAACGGAGAACCGGTTCTGTTTAATGCTGAATCTTCACCATTGGAAACCAAAATATCCACTTTGCCCTTTAGCAGAATGGTGGTTTGCAGGTTTTTTGCTGCCTCTATAACCGCTTGTTTTTTCTCTCCTCCAGACAAACCGGAAATGTCTTTTCCAGTTAAAATAGAAAACTCAAAGCTATGAGGGGTTAAAAGGAAATTCTTCCCCTTCACTATTTCGGGCGATTTAGCTAGGGCGTGAATACCGTCAGCATCAATAACCGCTTTTACCGGAACCCGTTTTAAGTATTCCAGAATCGTTTTTTTAGTACCCTCTGATCTTCCAAGCCCTCCACCGATAACAACAGCCACATTCTCTCCAGCCACTGCTCGAGCTGCCTCAGTCATTGAGATTAAAATGGGCAGGTCTTCTTCATCTAACCAGTTTCCTTTCAAAGGGTAAGCTGCCAAATTGGGTGAGAAAGAAGAAATAATGTCAGCTGCCCTTTTTGGAGCTAAAACCTGCACCATATCCACCCCTGCCCTGAAAGCAGCCATAGCAGCAAAGGCTGGGGAGCCAGTATAAAACTGCCCTCCCCCAATTACCAACAAAAGCCCATAATCATATTTTTTAGCATCAGGCTTTCTTGGAGGGTAGACCTTTCTCAAAATATCTTTGGTTATTTTTGTCATATTTTTTATGTTAAGTTTTGAAAGATTTATAATTTTTTATTTGTCTTTTTTAAAAAATCACGCAACATTGGCCCATATTGAGGATGCTTCAAACAAAGTTGCAGATGCGATTTCAGCCAATCAACCGTCTTGCCGCATTCCAGCCATTGCCCTTCAATTTCAACGCCATAAACCATTTTTCCATCTTTCAGCATTAATCTTAATGCTTCAGCTAAAATTATCTCTCCTTTCTTATTGGGCAGGGTTTTATCCAGATACTTAAAAATCTCGGGTGGAAAAACATATCTGCCAGCAATTGCCAAGTCAGAAGGGGCTTCTGCAATCTCTGGTTTTTCAATTATTTCTTTCACTTTATACAAACGATTGGCAATCTTCTCTACCTTAACAACACCATAAGAAGGTAATTGCTCTTTTGGCACCTGCTTTAAGCCAATAATGGCTTTTTGAGAAGTGGTGAAAACTTTCTTGAGCTGGTTTAAAGCAGGTATCTTGCTTTCAAAGATATCGTCGGGAAACAAAACCCCAAAAGCATCTTTTCCTACCTGCCTTTTTGCTTTCAAAACAGCATCTCCATCTCCCTTTGGTGTTTGTTGTTGAGCTGAAGAAAAAGATATTCCTTCAAAATCTTGGTCAGCTTTTCTGAGCCTTTCCAATAAATCTTTCTTGTTGCGCTTCTTTAAAAGGGTTTCTAATTTTGGCTTCCTTGTAAAGTATTCAAGGACGTTCTTTTTTTGCTCCGCCAAAACAAAAATAATATTCTTTATTTCAGAGTCCTTTGCTTCTCTGCAAACATAATCAATCATGGGGCTGTCAACCAAAGGCAGAAGTTCTTTAGCTAAAACTTTTGTTAAAGGCAAAAATCGGGTCCCAAGACCAGCTGCTGGTATTACAACTTTTTTTATTTGCATAATCTATTGTATCGGAATTTCAATTACAATTGAAATTCCGATACATCAAGGAGGGGTCGGGAGGAAAGAATTTCCTCCCGTGTAGGAAAACAGTCGCTCTAACAGGGTTCCCTTCTAAAATTCACCAAGTGAATTTTAGAAGGGAGAGCGACGTTAGAAACCGAGGGTTTCTAAAGAACATAGTCAGCGAGCGATAGCGAGCGACTATGTTCTTTATTTTCCTTTTTTCCTTAAAAAGGCAGGTACTCCCCAGTCTCCTTCCGGCGCCCATTCTCTTTCTTGAGCTTCTTTCTCAGCTTTTCTCACCTCAAGCGCTGATCTGCGAACCCTGCCTTTTCTTTGTTTTTTCTGTTGGCTATCTCTTCCAGAAAAAGAGATGTCTTTTTTGTCAGTTTTAGATTTAACTTTAACAGAAACTGGTTTCTTTTTTTTCTTCGGCAAACTCCTGACAACTTTCCTTTTCTTGCTACTGACCCCAGAGGAAGCCTCTCTCTTTTTTTCTCCCTTTTCCTTATCGCTTACCGCAAGCAACGTCAGCTTGATTTTTCCATTATGTTCTGGGCTCTCAGAGATACCAAAAATAATTTTTGCTCTAGGATTTAAATTGGCAACAGTTTCGCTCACAGCCTCAACCTCTTTAAGCTTTAAATCCTTACCGCCTGTAACATTAAAAAGAATCCTCCTCACACCCTTAGGTGCACCTTCAAAAATAGGGCTTTGAAAAATATTTTTTATCACCTCCTCCACCCGGTTAGGGCCTTGAGCCATTGATTGGGCGAAAAAAAGCACTTTCCCCCTTTCTCCAAGTATTGTTCTTAAGTCAGCAAAATCAATATTAATTAAATTCGGCTTTGAGATAACCGCTATTAAATCATTCAGCCAGCCAGCAAATATCTGATTCAAGGAAGACAACGACTTTTTTAAGGGTGTTCTTTTATCAATAATCTTGAAAATTTTCTCGTTTGGAACAACGATTATCCCTGACAAATTCTCCCGAAGCTTATCCATAGCGTTTTTTGCAACCTTGAGCTTTTTTTCACCTTCAAAATTAAAAGGTAAAGTAAAAATTCCAAGGGAAATGTTTCTCTGGTCTCTGGCAACTTCAGCAAAAACCGGCCCAGCCCCTGAAGCAACTCCTCCACCAAGCGACCCCACTAAAATAGAGAGGTCTTGCTCCTGGAAAATCTTGACAATTTTTTCTTTTTCAGCAAGAGCAGCCTTGCGAGCTAAATCAGGGTCCATACCAGTGCCCATACCTCCAGCCAATTTTTCTCCAAACTGAAAAACCCTAACTCCTTTTCTCACCTTTTTAAAAACCCGAGCATCAGTATCTGCTACCAAAAGGCTGACATTCTTTAAGTTCTGGGCCATTTCAGCCACAATAGAAGCTCCACCACCCCCTATGCCAAGAACTTTAATCCTAATCTTGCGCGGCTTAAAAGAGCTGTGTTTTGCTTTTTTTCTTGATTTTGTTTTAACCTTTGCTTTTCGTGGCGCTTTCCGTTTTGAAGTTGTTTTTTGTTTTTGTTTTGAAGCCATATTAAAAAATTAGAAATTTTTAATTATTCCCCTACTTCTTTCTCTGTTTGAGCTGTCTCCTCCTCTGTTGAAGTTGCCCCTTCTTCCAAAACCTGTGGAAAGATATCAAGGGGAAGCGGTTCTGGCTCTTGTATCTCTACCCTGCCACTTCTCAAAGCATCAAGCCTTTCCATTACCTCCTCATGGCCAGGATTTAAATCTAATACTCTTTCAAAAAATTGAATCGCCTTGTCCTTATCCCCTCTTCTCTCATATATTAAAGCCAAAGAATAAAGAGAATTAGAATGATCTGGGAAAAAACTCAAGGCTAACAGAAACTCTCCCTCTGCTTTGTCGTATTCGGCTGTGTTATAATAAATCCTACCCAACTGAAAATGGGCTTCAACATAATCTGGCCATAGAATAATGGCTTTTTCAAACAATTTTCTGGCTTCCTCCTGTAGATTCTGCTTTACTGCCTCATCAGCGCCTTCACCCTCCGCCAAGTAAAGCCTGCCAAGCTCAACTGATAACAAGGGGTTGTTCGGCTCAAGCCTCACAGCATCTTCAAAACTTTTTATTGCCCAATCTAAAGCTCCTTTGGCAACTTGTCGTATATTCCAATAAATCAGTCCGGCTGTTTCTTTAACCGTTACCTTATTCGGGCTAAGCTCTTCTGCCTTCTTTGCTTCTTCAACCGCCAACCTCACCATTTCTTCTATTTTAGCTGAATCAGGCTGTTCTTTATTGAGCTCTTGCAAAAAGCTTAACAAATAAGCCCTTGCTAAATCAACGTGATACATAGTTTGCCCATCACCGAGCTTAGCAGCCCTTGCTAGCTCATTTGTGTTTTCTGCTGGATTTAACCAATAATTCCTGTAAAGAACATCGGCTAAATAATACTTTGCCATATTAAAATACAGAAAGGCTGTTCCAACAACAAGCAGCCAAAAAACAATACTAAACACTAATCCTAATTCAGGCAGATTCTTAAAAGACAAGACCTTCTCTCTTATAACAGGTTTAATTCTACTTCTTTTCTTTACTTTTGCAAAATCTTCCTCCTGTTTGGGCAAAGTTGCTGCCCCCAAGCCAAGCATCAGCCAGGAACTAAAAGCCAAAATTGTGTTTTGATAATAAACAAATTGGCTCACCAATAAAGTAACAAAGCCAACCAAAAAAATCAGCTGATAAAACATCAAATTCCTTCCTTGCGCACCTTGAGGCTTTGCAACTATTTTTACTGGCAAACCTCCACTTCCATTCGTTATTACATTCTCTTCCTTCTTCTCTTCAGCTTTTTCTGCAACAAGTGCTTTATTCTCTGACCGACGAAATCCTGCCCAACATAAAGCCAAAAATATACCAGCTAAGCTGAGGTAGGCAGCTATCCCTAAAACCCCGGTGGTTGGTGTAAGCTCTGCAATATAACTGCCTGCCCTCCCTGCTCTATCCAGCCTTAACTGCCAAAGAACTCCCTGAGAAAAGCTTTCTGGCTTAAACCTGGAAAAAACATAACCAAAATTGCTGAGCCCAGAACCCAAAATCGGTGCCCTTCTCAATCCTGTCAAAGAAAGCCTCCAACTTGGTATTTGCCTCACCAAAAGACTTTCTTGAGGTAAATTATTTAATAAAGCATCTTGAGGCAGTAAAGCCCTTAAGGGATTGAAAAACACAAAAAGCAGGCAAATCATCAAAAGCAGAACAGAAAAACCCAGCCTGCCTACCTTTTCTTTAAATATTCTTTTCCAAAAAGAAACACCCAAAAACACTATTAAACCAGCTGACAAGCTGAACCAGGCTGGCCAAAAATCAACAATAACCAACATTCCTAAGCTACCTGCAAGCAAGAGATAATAAAGCCAGTGAGATTTAGGCTTTCTCTTGCTAAATGCCAAGCTCACAACAGCTAAAATAACAATAAAAGCCAAAAACACCGCCAGCCCCTCTAAAAAAGCACCGGCCGGGCTAAAAGCCCTGCTCAGCATCACCAAAGGCAAGCTTAAATTGCTGCTTAAAGAAGATAATACACTACTCAAAAAGCCCCAGATGCCTAAAACAGAAAAAAAAGCAGCCAGTAAAACTAAACCTCCTGAAACAAGAAAAACTTTCAACAGGCTGTCTATTCTAACGCTCCCGCCTGTCCTATCTATTTGTTTTTTCAAAGGCCCACTCACTGGCTGCTTAAGTATCCTTCTCCTGCTTGTGGTTACATTATTAGTCAACAGAAAATAAAAACCGCCCATAGACAAAAGCCCAACCAAGCTTGGCCAAAACCTGCCATACTCACCAAACAAGCTTGAAGCCCTGTCTTTTGAAAAAACAACGCTCAAAGCCATAATCACTAAAAATCCCAAAACAAAAAGATCAAGAGCACTCCTCTTGAACCTGATTTCTTTGTCTTGAAAAACCATTTTACCAAGCCAAGCCAAAATCCCAATGGTAACCAATATCAAAAGCAAATAGACCTTGTTGAATTCAAACGCCTCAAAAGAGAACGGCAGCCAAAAAAGAGGCATCAGAAACACTAAAACATAAATAGTGTATTTAAGTACTTTCTGGTACATACCTTTTATTAGTTTAACCAAATGTCAATAAAAATGCAACTAATAAGTTGAACGTCGGGAGTTCAACCGCTTTCTTTCTGATTCTATTAAATCTTTTTCAACTCTCATCACAAGCTTCCTCAATTCTGCTTTCTCACTAATCCAAGCATTAATACTGCTTACATAATTTTCAACCCCACCTATCTCTTCTAAAGCATCCTTTCTGTCTGTGACAGATGGAAAATTTTGCTGGTCTAAATAATCTTGATGGCTCGACCATTTGTATTCTTCTATAAATTTACCTGCTCTTTGATAATCTCTTATTCCCAATTCTTTCCATTTTGGCTCAATTAAAGCTATCGGGTTAGTATGAATATAAGTTAATATAACTTGTAAATGACCAGTATCTGTAATTGGCACATCTAAAAACCTGCCTTGAAAAACATGCCCTTTTCTCTGATATTTAATATTAAAATATTTGGCAAACCCTCCGCCAAACTTCTGCATGAATCTACTAATACCGTTAGGCTGAATTTGTCTTAAAAGCAAATGGACATGGTTGGGCATTAAACAAAACGCCTCAACTAAAACTAATTTCTTCCTCTTGTCCTCTTCTTCTAAACTTGCTGAACGTCGGGAGTTCAATCGCTTTTTGAAAAGGGCACGCTGGCGACGACGCCAATTAATATCCACTGGCGCAGAATTATTAAACTCATAAATTGAAAAAACACCCCGATACCAATCATCTCTATCCTTAAATAACAAATTATCATCTAAGGCCCGTAAAACTATGTGATATGATTGTTCGTTTGAAAAACCATCCCTATAGGGCATATATTTCGTTAGCATTATACGATAGAGCCCCGTTGAACTCCCGACCTTCAAATACACTAGGGGAGGCCGGTGGGGGGACCGAAGCGGACGGCGGCGCCTTCGTTGTAAAGCAATTTAACCTGCAAAGGGGTTAAGGTATAATTGTAGATGCGCACGTCGTCGATTGTGCCGTCTAATCTTAATGTATTATTATACATTTGTCCAAAAAACAAGCTAGATGTCTGTGCATTTCCATTGTAGACATCTGCCAAAGGATCGCCCTGTATAACGCCGTCTACATATAATCTCAAGTGCGTAGCATTAAAAACGCCGCACATATGATACCACTGATCTGTATTAGCCGCATTGTCAGCAGTTTTGATGTTTGCACCGGTCCCTTGCCTTCCAGTGGAAAATGCCAACTTCCCAGAATATAAGAGAAATCCGTAAGCAAACTCATTCCTTACGTCTACTTGTTTATTGAGTATCCAATCATTTGAACTGGTGTCATCCAGGTTCACCCAGGCACAGACCGAAAAAAAACTTGTGCCAGTGAAGCTAATAGTTGAATCATTAGATATCTGCACATAATCATCCACGCCGTCAAAGTCCAGGCTACAGCCGTATTTGCCTTCGGACCAGGTGGTGGCTTGAGAGCCAGTGGCGTTGTTGAGAAAGCCGTGGTTGCAGGTGCCCTGCTGGGTGCAGCCGTATGAATAGTCATACACCACACTGCCGGTGGCGTCGCAGGTGGTCTCGGTGTCCTGGCCTTCGTCCATTTTGTAGTGGGCTATGGGTTTGCCGCGGTTGTAGTCCCAGGCAATCTGGGCTGGCGTTCGCGCGTAGTTGTATATGCGCACGTCGTCGATTAGGCCGTTGAAACTTCGAGCAAGTCCGTATTCATCGCCAATAAGTGCTGATATAGAGCCACCGCTGCTAATTGATGAAACTGTACCTGACCCAGAATTAACTCCATCTACATAAAAAGTAACCGAAGCTCCCAAACGAGTTACTGCGGCATGTTGCCAACTATTTAAACTGATAACACTATTGTTGCTGTAAGCGTTATCCCCCCCCAGAGCCGCAAACCAGAGTCCTTCTTCACCCCCACCATTACGCAAAAGGAGACTATATCCTTTACTAGGTCCCCCGCGTTCAAAGATTCTTCCATAATTGCCATCTCCCCAGCCTTCAGGATAAATCCATGCTTCGATAGTCAAATCTCCTGTCAAATCTAGGATAGTATTCGTCCCGCAATTCACATAATCATCCACCCCGTCAAAGGAGAGGCAGGCGCCGGAATGGCAGGAGGCGGCGGATTTCCACACAGGGTCCGAGGCGTCCGCGCCAGCGGAGGACCCTAAAGTGCCGGTATTTGTAGATGTCGATATATCGTTGGCGTATTGCCCGGTTTTTTCGTCAAATTTCCAGTGGGCCACAGGCGGCAGGCAGGTTGAGGTGTCCCCCGGGATGCAGTATTCGCGGCTGGCTGCCTGTGACGCGGTGGTGCCGTCGGCCTCGGTGGAAACCGAACCTAACTGCAGGGTCGCCCCCCGATTGTATTCCTGCTTCACCTCGGCCGGGGTTAGGGCGAATGGATAAATCCTGACTTCGTCGATGAGGCCATCGAAATATCTATCATTATCATTTATTCTCCTCCCTATATTTACTGCCACATTATCTATACTTGTCTCATCATCAGCTATTGACAACCCGCTTTTTATGCCATTTAAGTATACGTAAACAACCCCTGACTCTCTCACAAAAACAGCGTGGTTCCAGCTATTATCCAACCACGTAATATCAGTATATTCATAACCATCTCCTCCATAAACAGTATCCTCTTCTGAAAATATTCCTACATTATTATCAGTAACATACTCTGCATACATGCTTGGAGAATTATCGGCAAAAGATATTAATGTTAAAGTATCCTCACTACTTGCTTTAAACCACATCGAAACAGCGTAATCTCCAGTTCCTATCCCAGTATTTATTGTACCTAAATCCACATAATCATCCGCGCCGTCGAAGGCGAGGCAGCCGGAGAATTTGCATTCATTTTGCCAGCCGCTGTTGGTGGCGCTGGACGTGGCCATTTCGCCCAGTAATGTTCCGTTGTTTTGAGATATCGACATATCGTAGGCGGTGTCGCCGGCCATTTCGTCAAAGGACCAATGACCAACATACGACCCTACCGGCGAGCCCACGGCCGGGTGGCCCGCGTTCATATCCTCCAAAATTTGTTTCTGCGTGCGGGCGTAGTTGTATATGCGGACGTCGTCGATTGTGCCATCAAGCCAATATAAAGGTGAGGCATGCTCGGGCCTCTGGGCACCAGCATAAAAATGCATCGTCGTATCCCATACTTTGGTTGCCGAAGAACCAGAATTTATCTCCACCCCATCCACATAAAGCTTAATTGTGCTTCCGTCGTCTGTAAGGCTAACATAATGCCAAACGTCATCTGTGACTGTAACCGTTGCATCAACTGAGGCAAGTAAAGCACCATTAGAAGCTACAACAGCTCCTCTTACTACTGCACCAGTGAATAAAATATACCAACCATAATAGCCAGAAGTATTTTGGTAACTAACAGGCATGGCACTGGTATCAGTTGTTTTGATCCAAGCTTCCGCAGAAAAAGATTGGGTTTTAAAATCAACAGAAGCAACGTCCACATAATCATCCACGCCGTCGAAGGAGAGGGCGGAGCCGTATTGGCCCGAAACCCAGCTGTTGGCTGTGTCCATATTGGTCAGGGTACCGTCGTTGCTGTTCTCGCTGGTGTCGTAGGCCGTCTGGCCGACATTCTCGTCGAATCTCCAATGCGCTACCGGAGGCGGCCCCGTCTCATAATCCTTGCGGATTTGGCTGGCCGACCGCGCCACATTGTATATTTTGACATCGTCGATTTGACCGGTGAAGGGCCAACCGGAACTATATCCATATCCAATACTCAACTGAGTGGTGTTAGCCAAATCAACAGAAGAAGTATCATCGTTGGCATTACTTAACGCACCGTCAATATAAATATACATATTATTATCATCTCGCGTTGCAACAACATGGTGCCAGTTTCCGTCATTAACAGTTTTAGTGGTGTAAACATAGTCACCGGCGCCTCCGTCGTCATAAATCACGAAACTCAATCTGCCTGCTGCTCCGCCAAAACTGGCCTCATCCCGCATAACTAGACGATAAGAGTTTTGCGTCCCAGAGCCTGACCATTTGCTAACAATTCCATTATGTTGTGCGGAAGAAGAAGTTTTTACCCACGCTTCAATGGTGAAGTCGCTCGTGCCCATATCAAGGTCGTCGTCGTCTTCACACGCGCCGTCGTCATCCGGGTCAGAGCAGTAGTAGTCGCCAGTGCCGTCAAAAGTAGCAGCATAGCCGTATTTGGCCGTCGTCGTCGGCGCGGCATCAGCAATAGCAGAAAGATGGTTGAGGTTGCCGGTGGCATCGCAGGCGTCTTGGTTAGTGCCGCAGCTGTTCAGCGCGGTTTCGTCAAACTTCCAGTGGGCAATTAGGCCCTCTGACGAGTCAGCGGACTCCCCTACTGTGACGCTCCGGCCGCTGGCGCCCCGAGGGGTTTGCTTGCCTGTAAAGTCCGCCTTCACTTGCGACGCCGAGCGCGCCTCGTCATAAACCCGAATATCGTCCATATAGCCAGTAAGGCCCTCGCCGATAATTAAGTTATTGCTGGAATTGTTAAGGTTGTACGAGCCGCCCACGTCCGTGGTGTTCTTCAGAATTCCGTTTACATAGATTTGGATATGTTGAGATGTCGAGTCGTAAACGCCTGATAGATGGCTCCACTCGTTCTCATTTATGACATTTCGAAATGTCGAGTTATAGAGGTCCAATATGTCTGATGAGTCCAATACGGTGTCATAAATGCGGATGTCGTCGAAGAAAATATCGCCTGGAAATGAGCCGTTATTCCTAGTGCCAAGATATAAATTTGTCCCATAATCAGGTACTGTCCAGCTTGTACCGTTTTGTGTAACTGAATGAGATGAACCATCAAGATACATCAGCAAGCTGTCTGCCGATTGGTCCCAGGTTACAGCAATATGATGCCAGGTGTTAGCGCCAAAACTTGAGGAATCCAAAGCAGATGAACCTACAATATACCTATCTGAACTATCTGTATTATTAGGATAAAATATAAAACTACTGGCGCTTCCTTTAAACATTAAAATACGATCGGCGTCAGTATCAAATAAATAACGATTTAGCCCATCGTCGCCGTCCCAGCCGTTGGGCTTGACCCACATTGCGATGGTGCCTTGCGAGGCATCAATGTTGCCGGATGTGGGATATGTCAAAGTGTCCCCGCCGTCAACCAGGAACGCGCCGTTTGAGTCGCCCCACTTGCCTGTGCCAAAGGAGTTTGCCTCGGTTGACGGCGTGGCTGTGCTAGCGGCGACGGTGTCGAGTTGCACTAATGAGGCATCATCAGCATAAAATGTTTGGTCTGCAACGCCAGCTACAATATGAACTTGGCCAAAAGCATCTGATGACCCAGGGTTAAATGTAAGAGAATATTTTTTCCACGATGTTGTTAAGGAAAAAGTGGTTTCTGAATTATCGCCAAAATGGGCTGCTCTTAGCTTTACACTTTCTCCACCAGTATCGCCTTTCAACCAAGCTGAAAATGTATAATATGTATTAGTGGATAAAGAAATATTTTGATATATTGGCTCCAGAGTATCAGAACTTATAAACTTCATGCCCACGCTTCCAGAGTGGGCAGCAGCTGCAACAACATCTCCTTCTCCGGCCTCTAATGCACCATTCACCCAATTACCTGCTGGCCAATATGGGTCGGTCCCCTGTTTTGTTCCTTCCATTCCGGGATTATCTATGAGATTTGGCAGTATCGAGATTTGGTCCCAATAACCTGCTTCGTCAGTGGTCGTGGAGCCGGAGCCCAGTTCAATGGTAGTGGGCGTGGCGCCGCCCGCGTCAAAAGTAAAGTCAACCTCATACCAGGTTTCGGCCTTGATATAGGCGCCAGTGGTGGTGACATTGTTGATTAAAAATGAGTCAGAACTGCTGGCGCCGATGTTGACCAGGGTGGTGGAGGTGGCCGGGGTGGAGGGTGTGCGGAACCAGCCATTGAACACATAATCCTCGCCGCTGGCTGTGGTGATGGTGGTTGAGGCCGTGCCTTGCACGCCCGCAGTGGTGTTTTGGATTTTAAGCGACTGGTTGTCAAACTTAACCACGCTGGTGTCCTTGGTAGTGGTGGCATTGCCGGTGTGGGTATTCCAGCCGCCAATACCGCCATTCTCAAACCCCGGGTCTTGGAGCAGGTTTTTGGAGACAAACGCTTCTTGGCTCCAAGCCGCGGCATTGGTCAGGGTTAAGTCATTAACATTGCCGCTCACCGTGGTGCCTGTGCCGTCGTCCCCGCGCCAGTAGTCAGTCATCGTCCCTGCGCTGGCGCTGTAATCAAACGGGTGCGTTGCTTGGTAGAGTATTTCCGCATCGCTCCAATGAGCGTCCGCCGCGTAGTAGAGCTTGACATCACGGACTTGACCGTCGTGCACAAGGCTTAACCGAAGCTTGCCGGCATTAGTCAGCGAATCAACATTTGCCAATGTCCCACTTCTAGTCACAGTATCATCTATCCCATCTAAAAATACCTTGCAATTCGCTGCGTTATCTCTGTCAAATATAACCACAATATGATGCCATTTGTTATCTCGTATATCCGTATTGCCAACTATTTCATATGTGTCTAAGTCAGCATCCCTAAAGAATCCATACATTCCGCCAGCACTTTTTGATGCGTTCAAGAAATATCCATTACTCCCACCGCTATACTTTGTTATAGTGTAAGAATAATCAGTACTCACATCCACCTTCACCCAGGCTGAAATGCTGATATCCTCTGTGGTAATATCGTGGATAGTGTTGTTGGCTGCCTCGGCATAATAGCTATCATCTAAGTCCAGATTCACGCCAACATTCTCCACTGTGCCTGCGTCCGCGCCAGAGCAGTTGTCAACATCTAAACTAGTAGAGACCGGGTCTCCATCTATGCAACCTTCCACCTTGTAGCCCGTGCCGTCAGAAACAGAGACCCGGTCTCCGTCGCTAAACGAGTTGTCAGCGCCGCTGGCAGTGGTCAGGGTATCCTCTGTTGCGCCGTCGGAAATGGCAGAAACCGACTTTCCGCGGTGTTGATATACCGCGCTCGTGGAGCTGTCGCTGTAAGTGCCGAGCCAGACCGTGTCTGGGGTTACAGTGAAGGTGTCTGTTGAGCCGTCCCCAGAATTGTAAAGCGCCGCCACCTCACTAGCTGTCAGGGGCCTATTAAGTATCCTGCCCGCGATCGTGCCGTTGAAGTGCCTTGTAGTACTCCAAGCTCCTATCTGAAAAGTTGACTGCACCGTCTCCATATCACCCAATGCATTAGAGTTCCCACCAACACGACTACCATCAATATATAAAGTCAGATAATCAGTGCCATTCGTTACATCATTTATATCCCAAACAGCCGCAATATGGTACCACGTACCTGGCGTCCAAGAAACTGTAGCAAAGATATAACCCCCAGTACCTCCGCCTGCATAGTCAAGCGTGAGATCGGCAGTCGTATCGTTTTCATACAGCTTAAGATAATTAGTGCTGTCATTTCGGCTTTGAAATATGTAATGGTCTACCCCATCATTAACATCAAAATTCGGACGCACCCAGAACTCCAGCGTGCCTTGGTTGGGGTTAAAGTTTTCATAGACAACGTTGGTAGCGTCGGGCGTGGCTTGGGAGCCGCGCGAGTATTGCAGATTGTCGGATTGGGTAATCAAAATGCCTTTCTCACTGGTCAAATTGGTAGGGGTCAGACCCCTATACCCGAATGCTTCGGTGAAGGACACGCTGGCGTCGCCCGTCAGTTGCCCATCCGCAGGTTCTCTAAAAAGCCACCCTTGAGCGCCGCCGTCCGGGGTCTGACCTTGGTCCTGCACTGTGTACCACGTGCTATTGGCATAAGCGCGGAAACGGGGCATACCTTGGATAATGTCTAAGGCATAAGCTGAGTCTTTTTTAATTAAGCTTGAGGTTGCATTAAAGGTATTGGGACGTATCCAGGTTTCAAGGGTTAGTCCTTCTGTTGCATCTAAAGAAGTGTTATCTGATATTGTGATGTAATCACCAGAACCATCAAAATACAGGCATTTACCTATTTTGCAGCTTTCTTCTGTTCTCCAACTAGCGCCTGTGATTGTACCATGATTAGTGTTTGCACTTGCATCATAAGTGGTTGAGCCATAACCTTCATCTAAAGGATACCAAGCAACAGGTTCACTGCCTCGGTTACTTACTGCCCGAACAACTAAAAACCCGCTTGTGATGATAACAAGAGCAAGGAGGATGAATAATAGTTTTTTGATAAACGATTTCATTGCGTTAATTTCTAATTTCTAATTTTCAATTTCTAAAAAATTTTCAATGATTCAATTCTTCAAACAGCTAATCTTTTGCTTTTAAGTCTTGTTATCTCGGTGTTTAAAAAATCGAGAAATTGGAAATTGTTTGAAAATTAGAAATTGAAAATTGAAAATTCACTTAAAGTGCATTGCTTTCCCGGCATTATATTCTTTTAAGATTTGGTCAGGGGTTAGGGCATAGTTGTATATTTTGACGTCGTCGATGAGACCGTCCCACCATCCGTTGCTTTCGTCCAAATAAGCACCTATACGAATGGGACCAGAGGATATTGAATTTAAATTTGCAACCACTGAGTTAACATAGTCGCCATTAACGTATAACCTAACCCTGGTTCCGTCATACAAAGCGACAACATGATACCATACACCTACAGATATTGTATTGGAATCAACTAATTCTTGACCATTATTGTAGTAAACTGTAAGCTGCCCTGCTTTTAACACCAGAGTAAAATCTTGATCACCTCCAGGCACTATAATCCTACGGTAGAATGCACCATCATTCGAAGTTACATCGGAATTAATCCAAACACTTAAAGTTATAGGGGCATTAGCAGAATTAGAAAAATTTCCTGCAGTTTTTACATAATCATCACTGCCATCAAACGCCAAAGCAGAGCCGTGTTTGCCGGTAGTCCAGCCAGAGTTTTGGGCTGTGGAGGTGGCCATTTCGCCGTACAGGGTGCCGTCGTTGTCATTAGCCGTAGCGTCAAAGGCGGTTTTGCCCGAGCCCTCGTTGAATTTCCAATGCGCTACCGGCCCGCCACGATTATAGTGGTAGCGGATTTCCTCTGACGAGAGCGCCCGGTTGTAGATGCGGACTTCGTCGATTTTGCCGTTAACTTGCCTATTGAGGTCTGGTTGTCGAGAAATGCGAAAGGTGCTGATACCTTGTATGTCTGTTGTTGTAGCATCTCTGTCTGCTTCAACTCCATCAACATATAAAATCAGATTGTTCTTATCATAAGTACAAACAACATGATACCATTGGTTTAAATTAGGAATCACTTCTCCGCCTCGTCCTGCTCTTATTACCGCTGGATAATTCAGATTACATTCATAACCGGTCGTTTGTAAATTTGCTCCTCCCATCATATTATTTCCAAACCTAATAATTTCTTGGTGAGATGGAGAAAAAGATGTGTGTTTAACCCAAGCCATTGTGGTAATTCCTTGCCAGGTGGTTTCATCTCCAGATGCAACACCATCTGCATTCACATAATCATCAGTCCCGTCGAAGGACAGGGCGGTGCCGCCGGTGCGGCCGCCGGAGAACGGGGTGATGCCGGTGGTCCAAGGCGTGCCCGTGGCCATATACGTGAGCGTGCCATCGTTTGAATTGCCACTTTGGTCGTTGGCAGTGGTGCCTGTGCCTTCTTCAAAGTCCCAGTAGCCAACTAAGCCATAGTCAACGCACGACCCTGGGTCCTCTACACAGGTGGTATTCGGCCCAAAATGGGCTGAAACATACTTGGAATTAACATACATCTGCCAAATCTCGTCCGCTGTCAACGCCCGGTTGTAAATACGAATCTCATCAATCTGACCATTAAAATATTGCCCCCCTCCTCCCATCCAAATAGTCCCAAGACTTAAGTCTTCCTCAGTGCCTATATCTTTAATACTTCCATAGGTAGCTATGCTGCCTGATTGCACCCCATCAATGTAAACCTTCGCTACACCGTTGTCAGCTACACCTACAACATAAATCCATTTATTAGCCACAATACTATTTGCTACGGACTCAGCGACTTGAACGCCTGTACCTGTATCATAAACGGCGAATTTTATGTCATTAGTGTCCGACTCTATTTTCAAGACGTATTGAGAATTACTCACATCCCACCATCTGCCTACTATGCCTGTATCAGATGAAAGCGAGTCAGTTTTGATCCAGGCACTTATCGTAAAACTCTGATTTGCTCCTTTGAAATCTAGGATTGATTTATAGTCCACGTTGACGTAATCGTTGATACCGTCAAAGTCCATGGCCGGGCCGAGTTTGCCGGGCGCCCATTTAGGGCCAGACGTTAAAATGCCATTATTTTCATTACCGCTTTTATCCTGAGCCACGGTTCCTGAACCGTCGTCAAAGGACCAGTGGCCGACCAAGGAAGAGTCATCATCCCAGGCAAAAATGGGCTCTGTCTTAGTCGGGCTAGTCCGGTTATAAAGATAGCGGACTTCCTCTACTGATAACGCCCGATTGTAGATACGGACATCGTCAACGAGGCCGTCGAATGGAACTTTACCAGCACCGCCATTTGAACGTTGTCCGATTTCAAAAGCTCCATCATTAGCCAACGTAGAATTTGTAGTATCGACAACAGGAGCTCTATCAGACATACCGTCTATATAAAGGTACAAATTATTCCCAGCATCTCTTACGCTAACAACATGATGCCACTTACCATCATTTACAATATTAGTACTGTTCATTTCAGGATTATTCGCATTTACATCCTTCAGTTTCACTCTCAATTTGCTACTAAAGACTCCGAAGTAATAGTAAATACTTGCGGCACTATTGATTTTTTGAACAACATATCCATTAGTATTTGTGGTTTTAACCCAAGCTGAAATCGTAAAATCATCACTCTGCCCAAAATCTAATACATCTCCCATATCCACATAATCATCAGTGCCGTCAAAGTCCATAGCGCCTTTGCCCGAGACAAAAGCGTCGCTGGGCAAGTCAGAGGCAGTTGCCCACTTAGGGCCATTGGTTGAAGTGCCATTGTTGGAATTACCGCTCTGGTCATTAACAATAATGCCTTCGCCCTCTTCAAAGTCCCAATACCCAACCAGGCCCTCGGTGATGCAACTGCCCGGGTCTTCCGCGCAATTCGTCTTAGGCCCAAAGTGCGCTGCCAGCCCGGCATTGTAGTCCTCCTGTATCTGCGCCGGGCTCCGGGCATAGTTGTATATTTTGACGTCGTCTATTAGGCCGTTGAACTTATTGTGAGCACCATCCGACCTCCAGCCAATTCTTAAAACATGGGCACCGTAACTTGTAGCCGCGGTATCTGATATTAAACCATCTTCCACACCGTTCAACCAAACTTTCCTTGTTATACCATCCCAGGTACCAGCAACATGAATCCATTGATTAAGAGGAACGGTCGATCGGCCAGTTAGCCAAGTACCTGGTCCTTGGTGCCATAAATTTACTTTTTGCGCACCAACAGTCAAGTAATAACTCCAGGGATTATCGCCTTTCGATACGATCGTCTGTTGGTTCACATCGGCCCCCGCTGTCTGCGAATAAATCCATGCTGAGATTGTAAAATAGTTTGGTTCTAATGAAGTACTATCTGGTACCTCCACATAATCATCACTTCCATCAAAAGCCAAAGCGCTGCCGTGTTTGCCGGTGGTCCAGCCAGAGTTTTGGGCAGTGGACGTGGCCATTTCGCCATACAGGGAGCCGTCGTTGTCGTTGGCTGTGGCGTCGTGAGCGGTTTTGCCTGAACCCTCGTTGAAAGACCAGTGCGCCACTGGCCCGCCTCTATTGTAGTGGTAGCGGATTTCCTCTGACGAGAGCGCCCTGTTGTAGATGCGGACTTCATCGATGGAGCCATCAAAATATGCCTCTTCTCCTGTTTTCTTCCTATACCCTATATACAGAGTAGCCGTATCAACCAAAGAACCAATGTTAGTAAAGGGTTCTTGTTCAACTACGCCGTCAACATAAAAATTTGCAATTTCAGCACTCCTATCTACTGAAACAGCAACATGATGCCAATTACCATCATCTAAAGAAAATGAAAGAGTATATTCATTTATTGTAGTCCCGCCGTCGTATGCAAGAAAGCGAAGGTTGCCAGCACTGTCAACCCGAAAGAGCCATCCGCCTAAGTTATCATACTTATCTACAATCGTTTGAGCATTAGCTGCACTAGTTTTAACCCAAGCGGAAATTGTGATATCGCTCGTCCCTGGATCTAAACTATCATCATCAGCCACTTGAACATAATCATCAACGCCGTCGAAGTCCAGGGCGGTGCCGCCGGGCCGGCCGCCGGAGAACGGCACAATGCCCGTGGTCCAAGGCGTGCCTGTGGCCATATAGGTTAAGGTTCCGTTATTGCTGTTGCCGCTGCGGTCGTTGACCGTAGCCCCTGTGCCCTCTTCAAAATCCCAAAAACCAACCAAGCCATAGTCAACGCACGAGCCCGGGTCCTGGGTGCAATTCACTCCAGTATCGCCATCGTCTCCTCCAGCTATAACAAAAACAATACCAGTTGTGATGATTGCCAGGGCGAGGGTGATGAATAATGATTTTTTGAGAAAAGAATTCATTGGGTTAATTTTCAATTTCTAATTTTCAATTTCTAAACAATTTTCAATGATTTAATTCTTCAAACTAGTTGAAATCTTATTAAATATAAGGGTTAACTCATGAGCTTCTTTCCATAATTTTCTTAAAGGAGGTTTTATTTCTGGATTTGACTTGGCTAAGAGCTCAATCCAATACTTAGCTTCCTGAATCTCTTTTCTACAAAGAAATATCTTGTTCCTGAAATCTCTTTTAGAGCTGGCAGCGTTAGCTTCGTTATAATTTGCCCCTACGCTAGTTGCTGACCTGATAAGCTGAGAAATTAAGCCTTTATTAACAATGTCTTTTTTAGCTTTAGATAATAGCTCAATAATGTCTTTACTAAACTGTTTTGTTCTTTCTTCTAAGTCGTACTGCATAATGTTTGAGACATTGAAAAATTGGAAATTGTTTGAAAATTAGAAATTGAAAATTGAAAATTTATTAGCCTTCGGTGATTTCGGTAGGAAGCTCTGGCGTTGGCTCTGGTGCTGGTTCTGGCTCTTCTGGTGGTGACTCTTCAGCAGGAGGAGGTTCTTCTTCTGGTGGCGGTCCGGGTTCTGGTTCGGGCTCAGGCTCTGGTGTTGGCTCTTCCACAGGAGGCTCGTCTGGAGGTGGTTCTTCAGGTGCTCCCGCCTCCGCTCCTGACGAAGCTTCGGCGGGCAAGGGCTCAAGCTCAGGTTCTCCTGGTTCTTCTGGGGGTGGTTCTGGTTCGGGCTCTGGCGTGGGTTCAGGCTCTACTGGCACTTCAGGTTCAGTGCTTGTTGCAGGCTCGGTGCTAGTGGCTGGTTCTGGGACGGGTTCTGTGTTTGTTGCAGGCTCTTCTGCAGGTAATTCGGGTGTAGGTGCAGGTTCGGGTTCAGGTTCAACAGCCTCGCATTTGCCCTCTACGCTTATCATTTCCCCACCTTTCATCTTAATGCAATAAGGCTCAGCAGTATCTTCATCATAAATGGTAATGCCTGTTGCTTTTGTTTCAGAGCCAATTTCTATTTCTTCGGCTTTAAGCTTTTTAACCTCTAATGTCCCAGAATCTGTAACTGTTAGACCAAGCGAAGCAAGCCCTGTTTTAAGCTGCTTGGAAGAAATACTAGCAAGTGTACCAGAAGCATCTTCTGCCACGCTTAATGGAGAGCTGGTTCCGGAAGTGAACAAGTTGCCTTCAAGATACAGGTTGCCAGATTCATCAAGTTCAGCAATGACTTCTCCCCGTTGATTATAAAGTATTAAAGAGTGTGGAGCGCTTGTTGCTTCAGCTATTCTAAATTGGTTGCCAAATATTAAGTCACCAACCGTGGTGGTGGCAGCAAAAATATTTGCCCAGCGCGTAGTTGTTGAAACACCAAGCGAATACACGTTATCGGCTGCTGGAACAATATTGAAAGCGGTTGTAGTACCTGCTATCTGCAAAGTAGTACCTGGAGTGGTTGTGCCAATACCAACATAGCCGTTTTCATCAATTCTCATTACTTCACTCAACGTGCTTGTGCTTTGCTTGGTATAAAAAGCAAGCTCACCTTGAGGAAAGGTTGAAGAAGCATTAAATATTGAAGCAATGCGGGCTGTTGTTGTTACTGTGCCATCATCAGCTTCTGAATAGAATAGCAGTCCTGTACCTATGCCAGAGCCAGTAGTGGTTGAACCAGTATGGTAGAAACCAGCTACATCAACAATAGTACTTGTTGCTGTGTCGTCTTGGAGCACGGTGAGGCGCTCAGTGGCAGTTGATGTACCAATAGCTGTTGAACCATCGCTTTTTACAACGAATACTTCTTGTTCATCAGCTCCAACATCAGTTAAAATCTTTAACAATCCTCCTGAAGGATAAGAGGAGCTGTCTGTTTCAGCATTTATAATAAAGGCTGCAGTGGTTGAAGCAGCAGCACCTTGAGTTACTTTAAATTCCTGTCCAGTGTTCACAAGCTCAACAATAACATCACCAGCATTACCAGTAGTTAAGGTAAGGTTCTCAGTGCCATTGCTATCACCAGCTACAACCCTTAGAGGACCCTCTGAGGTTATTTGAGAAACGCCTGTGTTCATAAAGACCAAATCATAATCAAAGCCAACATCACCAGCTATGTCAACTGATAATGGTTGATGGAGTTCAACTACGGCTGAGCCAACCTGTATGCTTGAGGGATGTCCTGAACCTGTTGTTGGGGATGTAATTTCAACTCCTCCCCTGCCCATTACAACTACTCTGCCTGATTTATCAACAAAGAGCTCTGCTGTTCTTTCGTCATCATCGTATAAACGGATATGGTCAATGTAAAAGGTGGGTGAGCCATAGTCTTCATCTATTCTGAAACGGATCCATCCAATATTGCTTGAGGTGGCTTGAGCAATGTTCCATTCTTCGTATTGCCACTCACCTATCTCTTGAATAGTTATGTTGTGAGTGGTGGTGGCTGGGGTTGAAGTGCAGTAGAACTGAGCAGATATCATTTGAGTGGTGCTAGCTGATGTTGAAGTTGTGTTGTAGCTTGCTTTAATCCAAAAGCCTATTCTTTCATAGCTTGACCAGTCTTCATTAGAGATGGTTTTGGTGATAGTGTCATTATCAGAACTATCTAGGGTGGTTGTAATCTTTAATGCTCCATCACCTCTTTTCACAGTGCTTGTGCCTGTTTCCAGAGACGTTGTGGTGTTCGCTCCATCAGAGCTTGACCAATCGCTTACTGCTTCCATATCGTCAATGACTTCAGCATTGAAGTCGCCAAAGGCAAGCTCGGTTGACGAGGCAATGGTTAGTTTAGAGGTGGGAGTTACTGTACCAACACCTACATTGCCTGTGCCAGCATCAACATACAAAGCAGGCACAGCTGATGTGCCAAAGCCTGCACTTCCCCAAACATGGAACTTGTAGCTTGGGGTGGTGGTTGCAATGCCTACTCGGTCAGTGCCAGCGTTTACGTACAAAGCTGCTGTTGATGATGTGCCAACCTCAAAACTATCAGCTACAATCACATTACCTAAGTTGGCTGCTGACAAGGTTAAATCATAGTTGCCAGAAGCAGAGTCCGTTTGCACATAACCAGGACCTGAGAATTTAATGTAAGCTGCGTTGGTGTTTGAGAATAAGAGGTCGTATGCTAAAGAAACATCGCCTGGAGAGTTGAAGGAAGCGGGTACATCGAATTGAGCTTGAACTGTATCTAATGTAAAGATGTCATCTGAAACATAGTCAACATCAAAGTAAGTGCCTTGGAAATTGCCATCAGCATCAATATCAAAGACAATGGCAGTTGATGAGGCTGCTGTCGGGTTAACATCTATGTCTATTATTGATGAAGTGGTAGCTACAGCTTGAATAGTGAGGGCTGATTGGTCAGCATCATCTTGGTCAAGTAATAGGGCTGTTACAGCATCGGTTGAGCCTACCTCTATCTCAAGCTTGGCAGCTGGGCTAGTCGTCCCGATGCCGACGTTGCCAGAACCAATTATACGAGCAAATTCTGTTCCTCCTTTTGTTCGAAAAGCAAAAAAACCATCTGCTGTTCCATCATCATCAACTGCAAAAATCATATTGCCATAACCAGGTGAATCTTCATTCTGAATGCTCTCAAAATGAGCACTAGAATCATCTACCCATATACTTAGTGATTCTGAAGTTAGTTCATTTCTTGATATGTAAAGCCGATTGTCTCCTATATTTGTATCAAAAACAAATTCTCCGTCCGTTCCGTGTGAAAAAACGAGAGAGTGAGTAGTATCATCTTGCCAAATAATGCCCACCTTTCCATTCTGATCTACTAACTGTAAAACAGCATCTTCTCCATCAGTATCTTCTTCTATGCGTAAAATAGTATCAGTCCCTACATTTGTTTTTTGGATATGTAAATCAACACTTGGACTCGTCGTCCCCACGCCCACCCTCCCGTTCTGGGAGTCAACAAAGAGCGTTGGAATGCTTGAAGTGCCAACCGCCATATCACCCCAAACATGCAAGGGGTAAGCAGGAGTTGAGGTAGCTATGCCAACGTTTCCGCCATTTAAAATACTGAAAACGGTTGTAGCACCGTCTTTGAAATCAACGATGTTGCCAGAGCCGTCTTGACGCACAGTCAATAAAGCGCCGGTGGTGCTGGCAGTAATTGCAGTGGTGCTGGCAGACAGCAGCCCAGAGAATGTCCAAGCGCCAGTTATTGTTTCATCCTCAACCAAAGTGCCGAAAGCTGTTTCTTCTTTGCCCCCGAGCTTTTTTGCTTCAAAAGCAGCAGGCACTGCCCCTAATTTTTTGCGAGGCGCAAATATCTCCTCATAAGTTCCATCGCACCCAGGGTCGTATTGAACCTCTAAATAAAGGGTTTGGTCAAAGTCAACACTTGATAATGATTGATGCGTGCCCAAAAGCAAAGAAAACAAACCATTGGTAGTTGTCGCTAAACTTGTGGCTGAGGTCCATTCTTCATTCCAAACCTCAGAGCCGCTGGTTGCTGCTGTCATTAACCTGAATTTCATACATTTGCCACCATCAAGCACAGCCACACTGGTGCTGGCTGTCAACTTACCCTGGTAATTTATTTGCTCATTGAAAGCAGCATCAACAGTTAAAGCCACAAAAACAAAACCTACCAGCAGAAATCCGGCTATGGCTATAACTGTATATTTTGTGAGGAAATTTTGCATTTTCTATTGATCTAAAATCTTAAATCTTTTTCTGCACAAACCCTTTTAGATTTTAGTTGTGGTTTTTAGATTTTCCTTTTTAGATTTTCTTTGTATCATTTATCCGGTATTCATGATAAATGTCTTCTTCCTTTTCCCCTTCCCTATGTCTTTTCCTCAAAAAAAGAATCAAAACTATCAAGATAAACAAACTAAGCAGAATTATTACTATTAATAAAATATGAAGCCACCACTGCTTGATTCTTTTCCACCAACTGACCTTAAGTGAAGCTGGAACGTATTCTGGAATCTCACTCACCTCAAGCTCGCCTTCAATATCTTTTAATGCCTGATTTTTATAATCCAGAACATAAATACTCATTGGGTAATTGCGAGGATCTGGAGGTAATAGGGTTGCTAGATACCTCTTCTTGGCTTCATCTATTCTCAAGAGAAAAGAAAAGTATTTATCCTCTTTTTCCAGGGTTATCATCATTGTTTTTAAAACTTCTGGCACTTTTTCATAGTTAATAGAGATAGTTAAAGGAAATCTTTCTTTTAAATGAACATATTTCCCATCAATAATGGCAAGCTTTTTCCCTTGCTGCCAAAAGTCAAAGTCTTCCAGGGTTAATTCCTCTACCTCAGGAGGTAATGGTTCTATTGGCGGTTCTATGGGTGGCTCTATTGGCGGTTCTGGAGGCTCTGGGGGTACACCTGGCGCTTGCGGAACAGCTGAAATGATTGCCCCTGAAGAGAGATTACCCTTTTTATCAAAAGCAAAAACAGTGTAATAGTATGTAACATTGTTGGTTAAACCCGTATCTTCAACAAACTCTCCCTTACCTGTATATACTATGGCGCCTTCCCAGGGATCTGCAGGATAAAAATCAGTACTTCTTACAACCCTTACTTCTTTAAAATCAATGTCGGGCGGATTTGTCCATTCCAAGGTTATCTTGGCATCACCAGGTACAGCCTCCAAATCAGTTACATTGGCTGGGGGTAAATCAAAAGCCAAGGTAGTAAACTGATAATCTCCTGTTTCTGATTCATTGTGGTTCTTATCTTTACAAACGATTTTAAAATGATAAATGGTTTCAGCTGAAAGATCAGTTAATTTAGCTAAGTGCTCTTTATAAAAAGTTATTTCAGATATAACCTCTATTCCATAGTCTGAGCTTGTTCCCCAAAAAACCTGGCAAGCAGCCCAGTCATCAGTTTGCCAAGAAATCGAGGCTAAGTTTGTAGTTATTTCAATAACAGAAACATTATAAATTTCAGGTGGAGTTATATCAGGAATTAATGGAGTGCCACCTGGTGGGCTTGGCGCAGCCTCATCATCAACCGCTAAATTAACTGTTGTGTCATCTGAAACAGCAAAAACCGAACCCACTAGAAAGAGCTGAAAAAATAATAATGTTATAACTATCAATTTTTTGAACATATCATCTTTGAATCTAAAATCTTAAATCTAAAAAGTAAAAACCACATCTAAAAAGTTAAATCTTTCTTTTGTTTTTCATAGTTAATAA
>CAYGBM010000029.1:0-3835 GCA_964348225.1 uncultured Candidatus Saccharibacteria bacterium
CCCTGCCAACAACCATCTTTAAAAATAATATCCCTTTTTACAACTAAAACTTTCTCGTTTTCTTTCATAAAGCTTTTAGATATTATACCAAAAATTTTTGAATAAAAAAGAGTAAAGGGATTCTTGCTCACAGAGCAAGAATCCCTTTGGTTGAACTTCCTGTCTTCGCATTCTAGGTTAACTCTGCTTTTTTGTAGTACCCACAATCCTCAGTTTCCGAGCATCTCCCATATGCAATACATTGGGGTTCTGCCCAAAAGCCAAGGCTTGGAAACTCACTCTTTATTATACTTGCTATTCTTTTCGCTTTCGCTCTAATCTCCCATTGAGCAGCAGTACATGTTCTTTTTCCAATGGCATAGATAGCATTCCATCCATTTACATGTACCCAGGTATGAATTTTCAAGGAATGAGGAATAACCCCAATTGCCTCTTCCATACAAATTGCCTCTGCAAGCTCAGCATATAAATTTAACATCTCAAAATGCTGCTTTCTATATGCTGTATGAAAATCAGAATCTTTTATAGAGGGTGGCACCACCATCCGATTCTCATTATTAAGACCCTGTTCAGCAGCACTATAAATTGACTCAGTGGCGTGATCCCATGTCCTCTGTCTGATAGCTTGATGGAAACAAGCAAGAGACATTGAACAAAGAAACTCAAAATGGAGGTGTTTCAAAACAGCTAAGCTTGCCTCATCTCTCCCTGTAATTGCTTGATCTATGATTGTCTTAATTAGGGGAAATGTGGATTTACTTACTAGAGCAACCTCCTGTTGCTCAACACTTAGCTGTTTGATCAAACCGTCCAATACTGGATTGCTTGGGGCGTAATAGAGCCGAGCAGAAGGACACCAAGCAAGTGGTTCGTAGTTAAAGCCAAAATCTTCAAACAGATAAGGTGCCACCCCTTCAGCTTGAATCATCATTTGTTCTACAACGGCTTTGACTACAGAAGGCACGTATACTCCTTGGGACATTTTCCTTAAATGGCTGAGTTCCCGTGCATTACCAGCCGTCTGGATATTTGTCCTTGTATAAAGAGGGAGCAGGAATCTTGCATCCTCTTTTGGTACTCCTGCTTTAACCATTTCTCCGTAAAGTCCGAAGCTTGCAGAAAGTACATCTTCTACTTCGCTTGCAAATTCAGATTCTCTAATTGCTAAAGGTAAATAGGATCCTCTTGAGGCAGAAGCCCTTCTCAAAGACTGCTGCAAATGCGCCAGAAACCCAGGAAGGCAGAGAAAAAGGGTTGCCAGCCGGGGAAGATCTTGAATGCTGAAAATGAAGCAATTCTGATCTCCCACTGAACCATGTCCTCTGCCCAAACTATTCTTTAGCACCGCTCTCTCTTTTTTACCCCGTTTATCTCCTGGAAGCAATCTTAGATCTTGCCAAAGTTCTAAACTAGATGCTTCTTCAAAACAAGCCAAAGCACCTGCTACAGACGACGTTTGGGGATCTGGAGTATAACTCATAAGTGAAACTTTAATGTCATCCATTTTCTTTCTCCCTTCTAAATATTCAATTGCCGATTCTTCTTAGTTTTCACCCAACCCAAAAAGCGATTCAAGGAACGTAAACTCAAATTATCAAAAATAAAAACCCCTGTCAACCAAGGTTTCATAGCTCTATTGAACTCCCGACGTTCAATGAATCACTCAACAGTGATTCCCATGTTTTTGGCGGTGCCCTCAATGATTTTCATTGCTTTTTCAATGTCAGTGGTGTTGAGGTCAGGCAGTTTCTTTTGGGCGATTTCTTTTAATTGGGCTTTGGTAACTTTGCCAACCATCTTGCGATTAGGTTCACCAGAGCCTTTTTCAATGCCTGCTGCCCTTTTCAAAAGCTGGGAAGCCAAAGGTGTTTTGAGTTTAAAATCAAAAGTTCGGTCTTCAAAAATTGTGATTTCAACCGGAACGGTAAAACCTGCTTGGCTTTTGCTCGCATCATTAAATCTCTGACAAAAATCACTGATATTTATTCCGTGCTGCGCTAGAGCAGGACCAATGGGCGGTGCTGGAGTTGCTTTGCCAGCTTGAATATGAAGTTTTACTGTTGCAATTACCTTTTTCATATTACTCAACTACCTACAGCTTCTTAATCTGTAAAGAGTCAACCTCAACTGGAGTGTCTCTGCCAAAAATATTTACCAAAACTTTTATCTTGCCCCTTTCTTCATCTATTTCTGAAACCTTGCCCTCAAAGTCTTTAAAGGGGCCATCAATAAGCTTAACCAAGTTCCCAATTGAAACATCAATTTTATACTGAGGAGCTTCAACGCCTATTCTTTGCTTTAAAATATCTATTTCGTTTTGAGAAACAGGAATGGGAGTGGTGCCAGCGCCGATAAAACCAGTAACCCGGGGGGTATTTCTGGCTACATACCAGGAGTCGTCTGTAACAATCATTTCAACAAAAACATAGCCTGGATAGATTCTTTCTTCAATGATTTTTCTTTTTCCGTTTTTAATCTTAATTTTCTTTTCTTTGGGCACTAAAACATTAAAGATTTTATCTTCCATACCTAAACTCTCAATCCTTTGTTTCAAGTTTCGAGCTACAGCTTCCTCCTCTCCTGGATAGGTATGCAAAACATACCAGTTCCTTCCCTGTTGTATTTTTTGCTTTGGCATGTTAGAAAAATAATCCCCTTATTATTCTAAAGAAAATAAAGTCTAGAAAGCCTAAAAAAGAAGCAACCACAAAAGAAATCGCAATAACAAGTACGGTATACCTTAAAGTATCCTGGCGGGAAGGCCAGTCTACTTTTTTGGTTTCTGTCCAAACTTCCTTAAAAAAAGTTCTGATTCTAGTAATCATACTTAGTTTTCTTTTAAAAAAGCCCTTTTTGGGCTTTCTTTTCTCATATTAGCCCTTTTTACAATGCCTTGTCAAGCAAATCCCACCTTCAAAAGATCAGATATCCAAGTTTTTCACCTTCTTGGCATGAACTTGGATAAACTTCTTGCGAGGCATGACCTCTTGTCCCATTAAAACGTCAAATAAGTGGTCAGCTTCTTTGGCGTCTTCAATTGTTACTTTCAGTAATATCCTATTCTCAGGATTCATGTTTGTTTCCCATAACTCTCCTGGATTCATTTCACCCAATCCCTTGTATCTTTGAATATTAACTCCACTTTTCTTCTCTTCCTCTTTTTCTCCAGCTTCTTCGGCTCCTTCAGTCTTCTTTTGTGCCTTGCTCTTTGCTGCAGTTCTGCCCTTTTTAGCAACAGGTTTCTTTTTAGCTCGCTGAATATCTGAAACAATCTCATCCTTATCAGCGTCGGTTTGGGCATATTCTACCCTCTTACCTGATTGAATCTTATAGAGAGGAGGCTGGGCAATGTAAAGATAACCTCTCTCGATGAGTTCGCGGAAATACCTAAAGAATAGCGTAAGAAGCAAAGTGCGAATATGCGCACCGTCCACATCAGAATCACTCATTATAATAATCCGGTGGTATCTTATTTTATCTATGTCAAAATCTTGGGAAATAGCAGTGCCCAAAGCAATAACTAAAGATTTGATTTCATTGGAAGATAGAATCTTATCAAGCCGCGCCCTCTCAACATTCAGAATTTTACCCCTCAAAGGCAGAATTGCTTGAAACCTCCTGTCGCGAGCCATTTTACTTGAACCACCAGCCGAATCCCCCTCCACAAGATAAAGCTCTGATTCTTCAGCCACCTTTGAGGAACAATCAGCAAGCTTACCAGGCAAAGTTAAACCATCTAGCACGCCCTTTCTCAGCACAGTGGTTCTGGCAGCTTTGGCTGCCTTTCTGGCTCTAGCTGAAAGCAGGCAGGTTTCAATAATTGCCCTTGCGTCTT
>CAYGBM010000030.1:0-15026 GCA_964348225.1 uncultured Candidatus Saccharibacteria bacterium
CTCTCCCTCTAATTTTACTTAAGTAAAATTAGAGGGTCTCGTTAACGGGCTTTAACATGATTCCACTTCCATTAAAACCAAAAGTCGTTGAAAAAAAGGGCAACAAAGCTGTATTTGAAATTGAGGGGCTCTACCCCGGTTATGGGGCAACAATCGGCAACAGCTTAAGAAGGGTGTTGCTTTCTTCTCTTGAGGGAGCTGCTATCACCCAGGTTAAAATCAAAGGGGTTGCCCACGAATTTTCAACTATTCCTGGAGTCTTTGAAGACGTGGTGCTGATTCTTCTCAATTTGAAAAAGCTGAGCTTTAAGAGCTTCAGCGACGAGTCCCAAACAGCAACATTAGTAGTAAAGGGCGAAAAAGAGGCTAAGGGAAAGGATTTTAAACTCTCACCCCAATTAGAGCTTAGCAACCCTGAAACCCATATTGCCACTTTAACTAAATCTTCAGCTGAGCTTAATATGGAGGTTCAGGTTGAGAAGGGAATGGGATATGAGCCAGCAGAGAGGCGGGAAGGAGGAAAATCAGAAATAGGGGCAATCCCGGTGGATGCACTTTTCTCGCCAGTAAAAAAAGTGAGCTTTGCAGTGGAGAATATGCGGGTTGGCAAGAGAACGGATTTCGACAGATTAAAAATAGAGATTGAAACCGACGGCACTATTACCCCAGACGAGGCTTTGAAGCAATCCTCAGATATTCTTGTTGAGCAGTTTTCGCTATTCTCTCAAGCCCTTGCTAAAGCTCCTAAAAAAGAAGAAGTAAAGAAGGAGAAAGAAGAATCTGTTGCTGGTGGGAAGAAAGAAGAAGATGTGGGAAAAATAAAAATAGAGGAGTTAAAGATTTCTGAAAGAACCAAGAATGCCTTAATCAACAACGGCATAAAAACACTAGGGGGGCTGTTGAGGAAATCAGAGGAATACATTTCTCAGCTTGAGGGGCTTGGCAAAAAGGGAATGGAAGAATTAAAAAAGGTGCTGAAGAAAATGAAATTAGAGCTGAAATAATTGCTCCTTTTCTATCTTGAAAGCTATGAGAAAGAAAAAACAAGGTAGAAAATTTTCAAGGAAAAGAGACCAAAGGAAGGCATTAATGAAAGGCTTGGTGGCTGAGCTTTTTTTACATGAAAGAATTAAAACCATTGAGGCGAGAGCAAAAGAAGCTAGAAGATTTGCTGAGAAATTTTTAACAAAGGCTAAAAAAGGAGATTTGGCTGCCAGAAGATACTTGCTTCGTTTTTTTCCAAACAAAATAGTAAAAAAACTAATTGATGAAATCGCCCCAAGATATAAAACAAGGCAGGGGGGATATACAAGGATTATAAAACTGGGAATGAGAAAATCAGATGGGGCAAAGATGGTAATTATTGAACTAGTCAAATAGAATTAGCCTTCGGGCTTATTGATTGTGAAAAGAAATACTCATACAATTGACGCTGCTAACAAAGTGCTTGGTAGGTTGGCAGTTGAGGTGGCTGGGCTTTTGCGGGGTAAGCATAAGCCTGA
The DNA here is from genome assembly GCA_964348225.1 of uncultured Candidatus Saccharibacteria bacterium. Taxonomy (GTDB): domain Bacteria; phylum Patescibacteriota; class Minisyncoccia; order Minisyncoccales; family CG1-02-41-26; genus CAYGBM01. Next base: position 1,503 of record CAYGBM010000030.1, read on the forward strand.
TTTTGTTCCCTATAAAGATATGGGTGATTTTGTTGTTGTTGAAAATGTAAATAAAGTAAAGGTAACTGGCAAAAAATTAAAGCAGAAGATATACTACCGCCATTCAGGCTATCCCGGAGGTTTTAAGCAAGCTTCCATGGAAGAGATTGTCAAAAAGAAAGGATTTGACGAGGTTTTAAAAAAGGCTGTCTGGGGTATGTTGCCAAAGAACAAATTAAGGGATAAGATGATAAAGCGCTTGCGTTTTAAATAATAAAGAAGGTCCTCGGGCAAATTGCCTCAAGGAGCACGGCGTCGGTCCATGTGGTGATAAAAAGTTATTTTCCGATCGCGCCTGTCCCCTGTCAAGCCTTCCAAGCTCCGATTTAGCATAATGTGCGTGGTGGGCTTGGCTGCGGACGCTCCTTTCAGCAATTGCCCTCGGACACTTATTAGTGATTAGAGACTTAGATTATTTTATTGTATCGGAATTTCAATAACAATTGAAATTCTGATACAAAAGGAAAGGGGGTCGGGGAAAACGTAGTTTTGCCCGTATAGGAAAGCAGTGAGCAAGCGAAGCTTGCGAGCGCCGGAAACCGTGGGTTTCTGGAGAACATAGCTTGCGAGCGAAGCGAGCGACTATGTTCTAGGTATGCCAAAAGCTAAAAAAACAACTGGAAAAAAGCCAAAGCCTAAGGCAAAGAAAGAAGTAAAGAAAAAGGTTGCAAAGAAGGGCAGGGTGGTAAAAAAAGACAAGGAGGTTAAGAAGCCAAAGTCGGTGAAGAAAAAAGAAGAGCCGAAAAAGAAAAAAACCGAAGAATTAGAAGAGAAAAAACCAAAGTACTTTGAGGCGGTGGGGAGAAGAAAAACATCCACTGCCAGGGTTCGTCTTTTCACCCAGGGTGGAAAAGATATTTTGGTTAACAATAAATCTCATAAAGATTATTTTGCTATGCCTTCTTTACAAAAAGTCCTTGAAGCACCCCTGGAAAAACTGAATTGTTTGGACAAGTTCAAAATTTCAGTTAAGGTAAGGGGTGGTGGGTTGCATGGTCAAGCAGAGGCTTGCCGCCACGGCATATCAAGGGCTTTGGTTTTGCTTAACCCCTATTTTAAAAAGCGCTTGAAAAAAGCTGGTTTTTTAACCAGAGATCCCAGAATGCGGGAGCGAAAAAAGCCCGGCTTGAAAAGAGCAAGGAGAGCTCCGCAATGGTCTAAAAGATAATATGTTAAAAGAACTAATTGATAAATTTTATTTAGACCAACAGCGGGATAGACAGCAGACCCGTTTTTATATCAGTGATGCTGGCAAATGCTCCAGGAATGTTTTTTTTAAATTCAAAAACGCCCCTCGCGAAAAAATGGACGCTCGGATTTTAAGAATATATGAGCGTGGAGAATATCTTCACCGGAATATTTTTAATATTCTCTATAGGTTGAAGATTGGCGTTACAACAGAGATTCCTATTCCAGCTCAAGAAATGGTTTCAGGAAGAGCTGATGCTATCCTTTGCATCAACAACGAAAACTATGTTTTGGATATCAAAAGTATGAACAGCATGGTTTTTAACAGAATGACTGCCCCTAAAGAAGAAAATGTCTACCAGCTCCAGCTCTATATGCACTTTTTTAAAATTGACAAAGGCATTCTCCTTTATATAGACAAAGATAAGCAAGAGCTTAAGGAATTTATTGTTCATTACGACCCCCAGCTTGTGGAGAATCTTTTGGCTAAACTTGAAGATTTAAGAAAAAAGATTGAGTCTGAAACCGTTCCTCCGGTCCTTCCTGACTATCCAGATAATTGGCAATGTAATTATTGTCAGTTTCGGGCAATCTGTGATATAGCGGGGAGAGAAGAACTTAGCTGGCTGAAATTCAAAAAGAAAATTGAAGACGAATCCCAAAACCAACCTACCCAACAAGAGATTCAGATCTGACAGCAAAAATATTTTAAGGTTTTTTACCTAACATCTTGCTGGCATCAACCCTTGGTGCTTTTTTGATTAAAATCTCCTTTATCTACTATAAACATATCTTGATAAATTTATTTTTTTAAGATAAGATAATATATCATGTCAGACAAGTTTGTTATTGAGGGTGGTAAAAAATTAGAGGGTGAGGTTGAAGTTAAGGGGTCAAAGAATGCTGCTGGCGCCATTATAGCTGCCACCCTTCTCTCTAATGAAGAGTGTGTTATTGATAATCTTCCTTTGGTGCGTGATATTTTAAACTTGCTTGAGATTTTAAAGGAAATGGGAGCAGAGGTTGAATGGCTCTCAGAAAGAAAGGTTAAGATAAGGGCAGGTGAGAGGATTTCGCCAGAAAAAATTGACTTTGATAAATTCTCAAAAGCAAGAACATCTGTTCTTTTAATTGGAGGGTTGCTCGGTCATTTCAAGGAATTTAAGATTTCAAGACCTGGTGGCGACAGGATAGGTTTGAGGCCTATTACCACTCATTTGCAGGCTCTCCGAGAATTGGGAGTAGAGGTTGAGGAGAAGGGTGATTTTTATTTTTTCAAAAGAGAAAACCTGGTTGGCAAAGAAATTGTTTTGCCTGAGTTCAGTGTTACAGCCACTGAAAACTTATTGCTGGCGTCGGTGCTGGCTGATGGAGAAACCATAATAAAGATTGCGGCTGCTGAACCACATGTTCAAGACCTTGGTGATATGTTAAAAAAGATGGGGGCTCAAATTGAGGGCTTGGGCAGCCATACTTTGCGAATTAAAGGAGTTAAAGAGTTGAAAGGCTGTGAGCATCAGGTTATACCTGACCCTATTGAGGCTGGCACATTCTTGGTAATCGGGGCAACAAACAAGGGTAATGTTAGAATAAAAAATATAGAAACAGAGCATTTAGACCTTTTTTTGGAAAAACTTAGGGAAATCGGGGTGCGATTTAAAAAGACAAACCATTCAATTGAGGTTAAAGGAGAAAATAGTTTAACACCCACCCGCATTCAAGCTCTGCCTCATCCTGGCTTTCCAACTGACTTGTTGCCATTGGTTGTGCCTCTTTTAACCCAGGCTCAAGGCAAGAGCTTAATTCACGACCCATTGTATGAAAACAGGTTGAATTACACCCAAGAGTTGAGAAAAATGGGGGCTGATATTGAGATTGTTGATCCTCATCGGGCTTTTGTTTTCGGAAAAACCAGTTTGCAGGGCGTTACAATAGAATCATGGGATATAAGGGCAGGGGCGAGCCTGGTGGTAGCTGGACTTATGGCTGAAGGAAGAACTATAATAAAAAATATCGGGCAGATTGACAGGGGATACGAAAAGATAGAAGAACGTCTTCAGGGTATTGGAGCAGATATAAGGCGGGTGAAAAATTGAAACAAAGTTTTTAGTTTTTAGATTTTAATTTTTAGCTTTCATTATGTTTGTAACCAAAATAGCAATAGATTTAGGCACTTGTAATTGTTTGGTTTTTGTCCCAAAAAAGGGCATAGTTTTAGAAGAGCCCTCAGTGGTTGCCATTTCAAAGCCTGAAAATAGGATTCTGGCAGTGGGGACAGAAGCTAAATTAATGATTGGACGCACCCCTGACTCTATTAGGGTTTATCGTCCCATGAAAGATGGAGTGATTGCTGACTATAAGGTTACCCAGGCAATGTTGAGGCATTTTATTCAAAAGGCGCAGGGCAAACTGGGTTTTTTCAAGCCAGAATTAGTGATTTCAGTGCCAGTGGGTATTACATCAACCGAAAGAAGGGCAGTAATTGAAGCAGCAAAAACTGCTGGAGCAAGGGCAGCTTGGGTGGCAAAAGAACCAATTTTGGCGGCAATCGGAGCTGGAATTCCTATTAATTCTTGCGAGGGCAATATGATAATTAATATTGGGGGTGGCACTTCAGAGATTGCTGTGGTTTCACTAGGTGGAATTGTTACTGCTCATTCGATAAGGGTGGCAGGTGATAAAATGGACGAAAAAATTACTGATTTTATAAAAAAGGAATACAACCTGGCAATTGGCACTCAATCGGCTGAGGAAATAAAAATAAGGATTGGCCGGGCGTTTCCCCAGAAAAAAGACGGAAATTTTGAAATAAGGGGAAGAGATTTGGTTTCCGGGCTTCCAAAAAATATTAAGGTTTCTTCAAATCAAATAGCAAGAGCCATTGAAGAGGTTTTAGAAGAAATTATAGGAGCGGTAAAAAGGGTTCTTAAAGAAACTCCTCCTGAGCTTTCAGCTGACATTATGAACAAGGGTATGATTGTTTCTGGGGGAGGGGCTTTGTTGAGAAACCTTGACCATCTCATTGCTAAAAAAACAGGCGTACCTTGTTTTGTGGCTGAAGAACCTTTATATTGCGTGGTTAAGGGAACAGGAGTTGTGCTTGAGAACTTGGCTTTGTACAAAAGAAGTCTGATGACAAAGAAGTAAGAAGGAACTAGAAAGGAACTCGGTTCCTTCAACTTTGTTTGTGGGTATGCTTTATGACGAATATTATAGGTCATAAAAAGCAATGGGAACTCTTGAAAAGGGTGGCTGAAGGCAAAAAGATGCCTCAAGCCATTCTTTTTTCAGGTCAAAACAGTTTGGGTAAGAAAAAGGTGGCTTTGGAATTTATTAAGCTTTTGAACTGCCAAGAAAAGCATTTTTTAAAGAGACCCTGTCAAGCTTGTGCAATGTGCAACTTAATTGAAAGAGGCAAGCATCCTGATTTAATTGTTGTTCGCTCGCAAAAAAAGGAGATTCAAATATCTCAAATCAGAGAGCTGCAGAAAGCTTTAAGCTTAAGGCCTCAGCTCTCAAATTTTAAATCAGTAATTGTAGATGAAGCTGAGACCTTGAGACAGGAAGCCCAGCATTGCTTTTTGAAAACATTAGAGGAGCCAAAAGGGAAGGTTCTTTTTTTATTGGTGAGTTCGCATCCTGAAATATTGTTTGAAACAATTCGTTCTCGCTGTCACATTTTAAAATTTTACAAGGTTGCTCAAGAAGAAATAAAAAAGCATTTCCAAAAAGAAGCAGCTTCGCCTCAATTTGAAGAAATTCTCAGGGTTGCTGTGGGTCGACCCGGAGTGGTTTTTAATCTTCTGGCTGTTTCTGGCAGGCTTAAAGAAAATCTCCAATGGAAAAAGGATATTCTTAAGATGCCTTCTTTAGACTATGCTCAACGTTTTCAATATGCAAAAGAACTTTCAGAGAAGCCTGAGCAGCTGAGCGAGATTTTAGAAACTTGGTTGAGACACTTTCGAGATGTTTTAGTTTCTTCTTGTTTGCCACCTGAAGTGAAGCAGTCTTTAACCGAAGAGAGTAAGAATTTGCCCCTTCAAAGACTGAAAAATATTATTGAAAATCTTGAGAGAATTTTGTTTTTAACTTCTAGCACAAACATTAACAAGAAACTGGCATTGGAGATCTTAATGTTGGAACTGTAGCCTAAATTGACTTACTGGAGCTTGTTGGCTAAAATAATTAAAGTTATGGAATATCAGGAAATTATAGAGAAAATTCAACCAGAACTTCAAAGTTCTCAGGAAGCTTTTAAGGCAGATATTATGAAAATCCGCTCAAGCCGGCTTTCACCAAGCCTGATTGAAGATATCAAGGTAGATTGTTTTGGCTCAATTATGCCCGTTAAGCAGCTGGGGGCGATTTCTTCTCCCTCTTTGAGAGAGATTGCAGTTCAGCTTTGGGATAAAAGCTATGTTGAGCCAACCATCGGAGCGATTGAAAATGAGAAGCTGGGGTTAAGCCTTAGGGTGGATGGAAACACTGTTTATCTTGCATCCCCCCCTCTGACTGAAGAGATGAGACAGAATTTAACCCGGTTGTTAAACCAAAAAAAAGAGGAAACCTTTCAACACATTCGCAGGCTCAGAGATAAGGCTTGGAAGGGTATTCAAGAAGGATTTCAAAAGGGAGAGATCAGAGAAGATGATAAATACAAAGGCAAAGACAAGCTGGATGAGCTTGTTCGTGAATATAGGGACAACATAGAAGAAATGGCAAGCAACAAGGAAAAAGAAATTATGGGCTAAGTTTGTTTTAAAGGAAATCATATGCTTATTGTTACCATTCTCATTATTTTTTTTACGTTGATTGGCTTAATGGCTCTGCATGAGTTCGGGCATTTTTTAGTGGCTAAGAAGTTTGGGGTAAAGGTTGAAGAGTTTGGCATAGGTTATCCACCAAGGATTTTTGGCAAGAAAATTGGGGAAACAATTTACTCAATAAATCTTCTGCCATTTGGTGCTTTTGTTAAAATTATGGGCAGCGACGAAAGGGTAGGGCACCCCAGAAGTTTTTCTGAAAAGCCGATCTGGCAAAGAGCCTTGATTCTAGTTGGGGGTGTGGTTACTTTTTGGATTATTGCTTTTGTTTTGATAAGCTTTGTTGCAGGTACCCAGGGGGTGCCAGAAGCTGTGCCAGATGATTTTACGGGAAATTTTCGAGAGGTAAGAGTAGAGATTTTGGGCGTAGCTCCAGACTCGCCAGCCGAGGAAGCAGGGATAAAACTGGGCGATGAAATAGTAAAAATGAGAAACGCTGCTTATTCTTTACCTGTTGAAGATATCAAACCAGTTGAAACAGTAAAAGAAGTTCAAGATTTCATTGCAGATAACTTAGGGAGAGAAGTTATTATTATTTTGCAAAGAATTGATAAGACATTAGAGGTTTCTTTGGTGCCACGAGTTTCTCCACCAGAGGGTGAGGGGGCAATAGGTATTAGCTTGGTGAGGGTGGCTGACATTGTCTACCCCTGGTACAAAGCTCCAGAAAGGGGTGGTTGGTTTGTTTATAGGTATACAGTAAATATGCCCAAGATATTGGCTAGTGCTCTTGTCAGAGCTATTAAAGGAGAGAAGGTTGAGGAGGTAAAGTTTCTAGGTCCTATTGGTATCGGGCAGATGATGGGTAAGGTAATGAACAGGGGCGTTGCTAACTTTTTGATTTTTGTTAGCGCAATTTCAGTTTGGCTGGCTCTGTTCAATCTTTTTCCAATACCGGCTTTAGACGGAGGGCGTCTTTTATTCTTGGCAATTGAGAAAGCAAGAAACAAGCCCGTCTCTGAAAAGCTTGAGCAAAAAATAACCACCACTTTTTTCATCTTGTTAATTTGTTTTATGGTTCTTGTTACAATTAAAGACATCTTGAGATTTTTTTGAGTTTTCATTTTTTAAAGAACTGCTTTTAGAACTAGCTAATCTAGCCAGTTCTGTTTTTTGTTAAGAAGTTGCCTTTTTTGAGATTTTAAGATAATATTAAAAAAGGTTATGAAACAGGAAGAATTTGAAAAAAAGGAATTGGTGAAAAAAACAGATGATTTTGCTAAGTGGTACACTGATGTGATATTAAAAAGTGAACTGGCAGATTATGCCCCTGTTAAGGGATGCCAGGTTATTCGCCCCTATGGGTTTTCTATTTGGGAGAATGTTCAAAAGGTTTTGGATGAAATGATTAAGAAAGAGGGCATAAAAAATGCCTATTTTCCTCTTTTTATTCCCGAATCCTCTCTGGAAAAAGAAAAAGAACATATTGAAGGTTTTTCTCCAGAGTTGGCTGTTGTTACAATTGGGGGTGGCAAAAAGCTAAAAGAAAAACTTGTTATTCGTCCGACCTCAGAAACCATTATTTATGAAATGTATTCTCGCTGGGTTAAGTCTTGGAGAGATCTGCCGCTTTTGATAAATCAATGGGCTAATATTGTAAGATGGGAGTTAAGAACCCGTTTATTTTTGAGAACAACCGAGTTTCTTTGGCAGGAGGGTCATACAGTGCATGAAACAGAAAAGGAAGCAAAAGCAGAAGTTGACAGAGCTTTGAAAGCCTACATCAAGCTCTATCAAGAATATTTTGCCATTGATGGTGTCTGGGGCAAAAAAAGTGAATCAGAGAAATTTCCAGGTGCTTTATCCACTTTTAGTTATGAAATGTTAATGCCTGATGGCAAAGCACTCCAAGGATGTACCTCCCATGATTTGGGCCAGAATTTTGCTAAGGTTTTTAAAATTAATTTTTTGGGGAGAGATGGCAAAGCTCAAACCCCTTATCAAACTTGCTGGGGTTTTTCAACCAGAAGCCTTGGTGCTATGATTATGGCGCATGGCGACAATCAGGGCTTGGTGATTCCACCGATGTTAGCTCCTATTCAGGTTGTGATAGTTCCAGTGTTTACCTCCGAAGAAGATTTAGGTAATAAAAAACTGAGAGAGAAGGCTGAAGAAATTAAAAATCAATTGGAGAAGCAAAACATAAGAGCAGAGATAGATGATAGAAAAGAGCGTTCTTTGGGGTGGAAGTTTAACGAATGGGAACTGAAGGGTGTTCCCTTGAGAATAGAGCTTGGTTCAAGGGAGATAGAAGAGCAGGGTTTGACTTTGGTACGGAGAGACAACAATGAGAAACTGAAAATTAAGTTCACCAATATAGCTCGTGAAGCTGAAAAGATTTTGAGCTCAATCCAAAAGGGTTTGTTTCAGAAAAGCAGGGATTGGCTCTGCAACAACACAAGAGAGGTTGACGATTACAGCGAGTTTAAAAAGCTCATGTCTGGTAAAAAAGGATTTGTTAAAGCTTTTTGGTGCCAGGGTTTAAAATGTGAGGCAAAGATAAAGGAAGATAGCAAGGCAACCACTCGTTGTTTGCCCAACGATGCTAAAAAAGAGAAAGGAAAATGTATCTATTGTAAAAAACCAGCAACTTATCGCTGGATTTTTGCTCAAGCTTACTAATTCAATACCAATTTAGGAATATGAAAAGAAGATTTTCTTCGCTATTCAAATATTTTGCTGAAGACATTGCTATTGATTTGGGCACTGCCAACTCTTTGGTTTACGTAAGAGGAAAGGGCGTGGTTATAAATGAACCATCGGTTGTTGCTTTGAATCAAAAAACAGGGCAGATCTTAGCCATTGGAGAGGAGGCAAAGAAAATGGTAGGCAGAACTCCCTCGCATATCCAGGCTATCCGTCCTCTGGTTAGAGGCGTAGTTTCTGATTTTGAAGTTACAGAGCAGATGCTCAAGTACTTTATTGACAAAGCCCATAAGAAAAGATTTATTTCTGTTTATTGGCCAAGGGTTATTATTGGGATTCCCTGCCGAGTAACAGAAGTTGAGAGAAAAGCTGTTGAAGATGCAGCGAAAAATGCTGGAGCCAGAGAAGTATTTTTAATAGAAGAGCCGGTGGCTGCAGCCATCGGGGCGAGACTCCCAATTCAAGAGGCAAAAGGAAACTTTGTAATTGATATTGGCGGGGGCACTACTGAGATTGCTGTAATATCGCTTGGGGGAATAGTAAACTCCACTAGCCTGACAATTGCTGGTGACAAGTTTTCAGAGGATATAATACAGTATATCCAGCAGAAGTATAAGCTTTTGATTGGGGAGAGGTCAGCAGAGCATATAAAAATAAGCATTGGACAAGCCATACCCCACAAGGAGAAAAAGGAAGCTCCCCTGAGAGGAAGAAATTTAGTTTCAGGGCTGCCCGAAGAAATTGTGGTTTCTTCAGATGATATAAGGGAGGCCCTTGAGAAGTCTTTAAACCAAGTGGTTGAAGCTGTGAAAGCAACCATTGAAGCTACCCCGCCCGAACTTATTGCTGATGTAATGTCTGATGGCATTCATCTTGTTGGGGGTGGTTCCTTATTGCGAGGCTTTGATACTTTGTTATCAACAGCAACCAAAATGAATGTAAAAATTATTGAAGACCCTCTAACAGCAGTGGTAAGGGGCGGAGGAATAGTTTTGGAGCACCTCCACGAACTAAAAGAAGTTTTACCCGATATGAACTCAGAGGAAGTCCCGAGATGAATACTTGGGTAGCTTGCTTTAGTATTTTATAAATACTTATGATAGACAAAGAGCAGGTAGAGCATATTGCCAAGTTGGCTCGTTTGGGTTTCAAAGAAAAAGAAATAGAGAAAATGCAAAAAGAACTTGCAGTGATTTTGAGGTATATTAATCAACTCAAGGAAGTTGATGTTTCAGGTATTGAGCCCACCTCTCATTCTGTTTCTCTTGAGAATGTGATGCGGGAAGATGAAGTTAAGGAGGAGGAGCCTGAGGTGATAAATGACATTATTAAACAAGCTCCAGCCCAAGAAAAGGGCTATGTGAAAGTTAAAGGAGTTTTATAAAGCACCAATTTTCAAGAACCAATTTTCAACGAAGCTCCAAGCACCAATTTTCAAACTACTTACACTGAATAATCCGAAATGTTTGATAATTGATAAATTGGGATTTGATTGAAAATTGAAAATTGAAAATTGAAAATTGTGGAGTTGAAAGATTTCACCATCCGTCAGATAAATAAAGGATTAAAGAACAAACAGTTTTCTGCTGAAGAATTAACCCAGTCTTTTTTGGAGAGAATAAAGAGAGAGGATAAAGAAATTGGAGCTTTTTTAGAGGTTTCTGAAGATTTAGCCTTATCGCAGGCTAAAAAAATTGACGAGTTAATTTCCCGGGGCGAGAAAATTCCTCTGCTTGCTGGGGTGCCCTCTTCCATAAAGGATAATATTCTGGTGAAGGGTTTAAAATGTACTGCTGGTTCAAAGATTCTCAGCAAGTATCGGGCTGTTTATGATGCAACTTGCATCACAAAACTCAAGCAAGAGGGTGTTGTTATTTTGGGCAAAGCCAATCTTGATGAATTCGGCATGGGTTCCTCAACTGAGCATTCAGCTTTTAAGCCAACAAAGAATCCCCACGATACAACTAGAGTGCCTGGGGGTTCTTCAGGAGGACCGGCGGCTGCGGTAGCTTCTGATGAGTGCATTTTTGCTTTGGCTTCTGACACAGGGGGCTCTATCCGCCAGCCAGCTTCTTTCTGCGGTGTAGTAGGGCTTAAACCTACCTATGGCGCTGTGTCTCGGTATGGTCTTATTCCTTATGCTTCCTCTTTAGACCAAATAGGACCTCTGGCTAAGAATGTTGAAGATTGTGAAATAGTCTATAATAATATTAAGGGGGGGGACAGAAAGGATTCTACAAGCGTCAGGTTAAATTCCAAACAAATTCCAAATTCCAAACCTTCATCCCGAGGTCCTCAGGTCGAGGGATTCCAAATCAAAAAAATAAAAATTGGCGTTCCCAAGGAATACTTTGGCAAAGGGATTGAAAAAGGAGTGAGAGAGATTATTGAGGGGGCGATTAAAAAGCTAGAAAAAGAAGGAGCAAAGATTGAAGAGATTTCTCTGCCTCATTCAAAGTATGCTTTGCCCACCTACTATATTATCGCAACCTCTGAAGCCAGCGCTAATCTGGCACGTTACGATGGGATAAAATATGGGTTATCACTTAAAAATGAAGCCTCTAATCTTTTAGATGTTTATCTAAAAACCAGAGAAGAGGGCTTTGGGGAGGAAGTTAAAAGAAGAATAATGCTTGGCACTTTTGCTTTATCTTCTGGTTATTACGACGCTTATTACCTGAGGGCCCAAAAAGTGCGTACCTTAATTAAAAAAGACTTTGACGATGCTTTCGCTAAAATAGATTTCATTCTAACACCTGTTTCTCCCTTTCCAGCTTTCAAAATCGGGGAGAAAATAGACGACCCTTTGAAGATGTATCTTTCTGATGTCTATACTGGGCCCATAAACCTAGCTGGCGTGCCAGCTCTTTCCATGCCCGTTGGCAAGTTAGACAGTTTGCCTGTTGGCTTGCAGATTATTGCTAAGCCTTTTAATGAACCAGGAATCTTTGAACTTGCCAAAACCATTGAAAAAACACACGGGTCCGGACCCGTGTGTTAACCCGTGTTAAGTTAAATAAAATACACGGGTCGGACCCGTGTATTTGGCAAAAATATATATGCCCACAGACATTGTTCCTCCAACAATTGAGGTTGGCGATGTTGGCCAAACAAGTAAAAGAATTTTTGATTATATTATTTCTCCCGAGCTCCAGCAGAGCCTTTTTCCTTTTAAAATAGTTTTTATTGCCATCTCTGTAATATTCTTTGTGGTTATTGTTTATCTTCTTGTCAGAACCAGCTTTGTAGACTGGTGGTTCCTCCGTTTTTTAAGGAACTTTCTTTTTCCAAAAATTATCAAGCAGAAAAGATTAATCCAAAGATGGAATACCATTAAAAAGGGAATGGCAAAAGATATCGAGGCTCAATGGAAAGCGAGCCTAATAGAAGCCTCGCTTTTTCTTGATGGAATTTTAAGGGATGCGGGATACAGCGGAAAAAATTTATACGAAAGGCTGCAGAAATTAAACGAGGAAGATTTTCCGAACCTAAAAGAGCTTATGCAAGCTCAAGCAGTTTGTCGCGATATTGCCAGAGACCCTGATTATCAATTGGCCAAGGGAGTAGCTCAAAACACCATTGAACAGTTTGAAAAAGCTCTTCAATCCCTTGAAATTTTGTAAACCCCCACACCAAACGAAGTTGTGATGTAGGGGTGAATAACATTTGCTTTAATTCAAAATTACCTTATAATATCACCATTGCCGCGGGGTAGAGAAGTGGTATCTCGCCAGGCTCAAAAAATGGGCTCGTCAGCCAGTAATGGTTGATGGACTCCCGTCAAAATCGGTGAACTCCGGCCATTTATTGGTGGACAATACCGAGCCAAGCTGGGCTTATCCTTAGGAGCTCAGAAGGTGTAGAGACTAGACGGCGGGTGCCCTGTACTTCTTGCTTTTAGAAGGTAAGATAAATAGGGTGAAGGTATAGTCCAGACTACAAACTTCATATTTTCTTTAAAGGATATGAAGGCGACGAAAGTCGTAGTAGTAAGCATAACCTGGAGACCGCTGGTTCAATTCCAGCCCCCGCAAATGATAAAAAATAAAGAAGTCCTTTCTAAACGAGAGGGTCTAATGCTTTATTGGTGTGAAGGAGATAGGCCAGCAGGGAAGAACTACATGGTAGCTGTAACCTCGAGTGATTATTTGATTATTAAGAATTTTATTAGCTGGCTTATAAGATATTTTAATGTTCCAAGAAGTACTATTAAATTACGTCTTCATCTGTGGCCAGATAGCGATGAAAAAAGGGCAAAAAATTACTGGGCGGAGGCTTTAGAACTACCGATGTCTAATTTTACTAAGTCATACATAAAGCCAAAAAGTGGGGAAAATAAAAAATACAAATATGGAATTTGTAGAGCAGGAATATATAGTAAGGAACTTTTGAGTGAGATTATGGCTAGTATCAAAAAGGAATTTTGCTGAAAATATGCCAAGGTAGCTCAGTCGGTAAGAGCACTCGTTTCATAAGCGAGAAGTCGCGAGTTCAAATCTCGCCCTTGGCACAAATTTAACGGCACATTAGAATCATTCAATATCCTTTCTAATCCTGCTAACAAGGCAGGGTTTTGTTTTTAGAGCATTTGCGAGAAGACAGTTTTTCCATTAGAATAAGAGAATGCCTGCAAGGTTAGAACTATGAAAAGAGTTTTTACACAAACATTCGGAGTTATAGGGGCGATTATAGAAAAAGATGGCAAGATTCTTTTGGTTAAAGAAACAAAGGAAATAGCTAAAGGATTATGGCATCATCCACCTGGTTGGGGTGATGGTGATGAAATTCTTATTGATGCCATAAAAACAGAAGTTAAAGAAGAAACATG
>CAYGBM010000031.1:0-46280 GCA_964348225.1 uncultured Candidatus Saccharibacteria bacterium
CATACATTATAGAAACTAAAACTGTGTTTTCTTTAATTGCTCTCTCAACATCCTCAACCTTCACTATTCCCTCTTTACCAACTGGCAAATAGGTTATCTCAACTCCTTGCTTCTCTAAAAGCTCACAAGGCTCAGTAATGGCGTGGTGCTCAATTTTGCTTGTTATAATATGAGGCTTTATGCCTTTTTTCTGAGCAGCCCTGATTACCCCAAAAATTGCCAGGTTGTTGGCTTCAGTAGCGCTGCCTGTAAAAACAATTTCGGTTGAAGAGCAATTTAAAAAACCAGCCAGCCTTTCTCTGGCTTTATCAACTGCTTCTCTGGCTTTTTGCCCAAAGGTATGGATTGAGGAAGGGTTGCCGTATTCTTCTTTAAAATACAACTCCATCTCTTCAGATACCTTTGGGTCAACGGGGGTTGTCGCTGCATAATCTAAGTAAATTTTCATATGTACGAAAAATTTACGCTAATAGATTTTAGACGATCGTCGAAAATATATTAGTTTTATTTTTGGTAAATAAAGATTCCGTTTTCGCCAACTAACTTAGGTTGCCAGGTTGGAAAAGTAAATGCAAAAGAAACAACTTTTGCCCCGGGCTTTAATTCTTTCTGCAGCTTTCTTTCAAGATATTTCATAATATAAGTTATACCATAAACAAAAACAACATCAAAGGAAGAAAGGTCTTCTCGCCAAAAACTATTCCAGCTGCAAAAAGCTGAATTCTTAAGCCCAGCTCTTCTTATTTTAAACTTAGCCCGCAAAACTAAAAAAGGATTAATCTCAAAGCCATAGGCTTGAGCTCCCCTCTTGGCTGCAGCAACCACTATCCTGCCATCCCCAGAACCCAAATCAACAATTTTTTGCCCGCGAGCCAAACCAACCAGCTCAATCGCCTTTTTAACCTTTTTATTGCGCGTTGGCACAAAGGGTGCACCCCGAATCACAGGCAAAAGAATATGGAACAAAAAAACCAAAACAATTATACCTAAAAAAGCGACTGTTAATGGAATAATCAATCCAAAAAGCATAATCAAACTATTTTCTATTGTACCCTCAAAAACCCTTAATTTCAAATATAAAAATAGATTAGGGACACTACAAATATGAGTGTCCCTCTACTATCTACAAACTAGGTTTTCATTGAAGTGATTTCAGCGGGGCCGAAAATCACTTCTATCTACCGTGCTATGCTACTTACAGGAAACCTTGACATTGGTTACAGCGGCAGTCATCTCACCGTTGGCATTCACAGTGACATGCACTGTTTCCCTAACCCTGTAGTTCGGGGCTCGAGCTTGACCGATCATGAGGTATCTATTTATAAAAGTGTATGTCGTGCCCTTCTTACCGTTGAAGGTGTCTTGGGTCACGCCGTTACCATTATACCTAGCGCCAACATTCGGCCCAGCAATGACCTGCCCCTGTAAATTCTGTGGCTGAAACTTAACCTTACCATGGATTCCGCCAGCCCCATCCTCGTTGTATGACATCACTACATGCATACGCCCAGTGAGATATACCAAGTCACCAGAACACGGAATGTATGCTATCCATCCGATATCATATTTCAGATTTGTGACCTCAGGCGAAGCCACGTGAGTAAGCACCAATGCAAATAATACCGCTATCACTCCTACTGCAACTCTGTTTTTCATTTTCTTCTCCTCTCAAATCAGAAAACTCAGCTTGTAGATAGAATTCCACATAATAATTCATTTTTCCTTTTTTGTCAAGTGGTTTTTGTAGTGTGGATAAAAAGCCTTGACGAGCTCTTTTGTTCTTGCTATAAGAAAAGCGCTACATTGACAACAAGCCAATAAATAAAAGTCTTGGAGCTGACGATCCTGAAAGGAGAAGATATTTATGGCAATAAATTTTGTGACCACCTTTAAGCCAAAAAAAGGTGAAGCTCCTTTACTAACCACAGAATCGCCGAAGCAGGACTGCCGTAAATTCGGAAGCAAATTTGGTGAAACTATGTCAAGTTTCCATTCGGGCGTAGAATGTATGGGACTTCTAATGAGCAATGGCTCCATCATATTCCTCTGGAAAGCGCCAAGCAAAGAGGTGGTTAAAGATATCATAGAAAAAAGCCTCGGTGAAGAATCTCCATATGAGATAGAAACCGAGGCAGTTGTAAATCAAATACCCTCAGGATATTTTCACACATTCTAACCCGAGGGGTTGCTCATCGCACAAGAGAGCCTGTAAAAGCTCTCTTGTTGTATTTTATATTCGCAAAAAGACTGAAAATAAAAAACTAAAACCCGAGCACCTTCTTGGGGTTTTCAAAATAGAGTTTTCTTAAAACTTCTTTGCTTAAAGTAAATCCTTGATGTTCAATATCTTTTTCACCAAAGGGGCAGGTGTATTCTTTGCTTTGGTGCAGGTCAATATCGCAGCGAACCCTATCATAGAGCCAATCTGATGTTTTGTAGCTGGCTTGGTTCAAGATAATGTCTGAACCAAATAATATTCTGTCTTGGTACTTTAAGACAAAGTCTTTTATTTTAGTTATATCCTGCCTGAGATAGCTGTGGTATCTTTTAATGCCACCACCCATTGAAAGGTCTATATAAAGATTTGGGTGTTTATCTAAAAGCCTGCTGCATTTATCGAGATTAATGCCTTTGTAAATTACTGAGCAATAATGGGCGTGGATAAAAATAACATCAGGGAAATCTGAGTAAATCTGTTCAAGTTGGTCTATAAACTCTGGAAAGCTCATAATGCTGGCATGAAGTAAAACCGGCACATTGTATTCATCAACCACCTGATAAACCTTGTACATATTTTCTGAATTTAAGGGTTCGTCATAAAAATTGGGGTGGCCGCCCAAAAGCTTTAATCCCTTGCCGCCATATTCTAAACATTCTTGAAGGATATCAGCTGCTTCGGGGTCTTGTTCATCAACAGTGCAAAAAGGAATAATCTTATCAGGATAAAGTTCAGCAATATATTTTACTAGAAATTTCTGATGGGTTTTGTAGCCCCGGTTATCAGGGCCCATGCCTGTTGGCACGAAAATGCTTTTGGTAATGCCCAAACTTCCTGCTGCTTTTAAAAATTTTTCCATATCGCCACCAGCTCTATAATGCTCGTGCATATCAATTTTTCCATAAAGCCCATCAAGCAGAATTTTATCTTTAAGTTCAAGGAATTTATTTGAGATTTGCTCAGCCTCCCCTGTGGTTATCCTCCGACTAGCCTGATAAGAAGAAGGAACAATATTTAATATCTTGCTGAAAGCAAGGTAGGGATTATCAACTTCTTCAAAAAACTCCTCTTTTTGCAAAACAATCTCATTTTCTTCAAACAGCTTTTTCAAATAATCACCCAAGGTCAAAGAATGAAGGGGCTGTGCAGCATTAATGATTTCTTGCAGCTGTTCCAAAAGCGAATGAAAAGCCAAAGAAAGCTCGATGACCTTGTCCGTCATCTCATCAATTGAGTTCTCTTGAGGACTCTCCTGCCCAAAAGCTAAACCTGTGGGAGAAAACGAACATAGAAATAAAACAGAAATTAAAAAAATAATTGTTAATATTATTTTCTTTTTCATAAATTTTTTTTAATTTTGAACCCTGCCTACTGGCATTACGTACAAAGGAATTTCATCTGCTGATAATTTCAATAATTCTTTAACTTCTTCGTCATAAAAAGCTCCAACAGTAACTGTGCCCAAACCCAAGCTATGCACCTGCAAGCAAACATTTTGAGCTGCGTGCCCTGCTTCCATAAAAACATATTGAACTCCCCTTTCTTCATATTTACCGGTTGTTCTTGCAAAAACGCCTGTGAGAACTACAGCAACCGGAGCCTGGCTTATAAAAGTTTGCCCTAAAGCTGCCTGGGCAAGCTCTTTGCTGACATCGCCCTCAAAAAGTTTCTTTAGCTTGTGTCCCTCTGGCAAATAATGATAAACTCCTGGCTTTATATTCTCTACATCTTTGACTACCAAATAAACTTCTAAAGGATAAAGCGCGCCAGCTGAAGGAGCAGTTCTGCCGCCTTTTTCAGGGGCAGTAATACCTTGAGCTGCCCATAAAATCTGCGAAATCTCTTGGGCTGTTAATGCCTCATCTTTGTATTCTCTAACGCTTCTTCGCAATAAAAATGCTTGCTCTACTGAAATGCTGCTCTCTGAATTTGGCTGGGGAAGAATTATAGAGCCATCTTCAGCTAAAGAAAATTCACCTTGCTTATCAGGCTTTTTATCTTTGTCTATATGTTCAGTTTGATTCATATCTTCTGATTGTTCTTTTGATGTTGGGCTTGGCGAGCCGCTTAAAGGCTTTTCACCATAAAAAGAGAAAAAGATTGAAGCTGCTGCTATACCTAAAACAAACCCGCCCAAAAATATAATTATTAAAACTGACCTTTTCATATATTGTTATTGTTTATTCTATAATATCAAAAAACTCCCCTTTTGACGAGAGAAATTGAAAAATCAGAAAACTTAAAATAGTGGTGAATAACTATGGTTAGTTCTTAGAGCCAAAAGAGGCTCACTTTTTTATTACCAAAGGTATTGACACAAATTCAAAAATCAGTAAAATAGTTAAATTAATTTCTCACAACCTTTCCATATCCATTCACTCGTTAACAACCAGGCAACCGAAAGGACAAAAACATGGCGAAAGGAGAAGAATCTTTACTTAGTGTTCTTGAAAGGTACGCTCGCAGTAAGAAACGAGCACAAGAAACTGAGAGAGCACTGAACAGGCAAAAACTAGGAAAAGAGGTAATAATTAGGATCAAGAACCAAGACGCCGAACATGCGATAAACGAAATCAATGCTTTTAGCGAATTTGCTGCCGAGGCAACAGGCAATGGTTGCGGCTATCAAATCGTAAGTATCGTACGCACGGCGTAGGGTTTTTCTGTGGCATCCAACATAGCATAACAGGCTGAAGACTCGTTCTTCAGCCTGTCGTTTTTTATTCAGCCTCTTTTGTACGGATATTGACTCCGTTTATTTTTTTATATTCTCTTTTTTTGTTTTTTTCAATTTTTGCCAAAAGCTCTTTTTCCAAATCAATGTCCAGCATTTCTGCCAAACCCAAAATAAAAATAACAACATCTGCTAATTCTTGCCCAACCTCAGGCTCTTTATTCTTATAGGCTGCAAAAGCCTCAGCAAGCTCTTTGTAAACAAAGCAAAACTCAAGATTAATGTCTGTTGTGTTAAAACCTTTCTTCTTTTTATTCTCCCAAGCCTCTTTTTGAATTTTGTTCAAACCAATCATAATTTTATGAAAAAGCTGAATATGTTTAATTATCTTATCCTAGCAAGAAATTACTTTTTTGCCTAAATCCCAGCTGGTGCCTCTGCCTTCCAAAACAATCATGGCGTGGAAATCACGATATAATTTAATGTCTTTGGGCAAGCTTTGCTGAAATAGTTCTTGGAGTGCATTATAAGCAAAATTATCACTGATAGCGTGTTTTTTAACAAAGCGGCGGGTGTATTCGTCAATCATAAAAATTAATTTGTCGCCAGCATAAAGGAGTATTGAGTCAGCTGTTTCAGGACCAATTCCTGATAGACCAAGAAGCTGCTTTCGGCATCTACTCAAATCCTGTTTAAAAAATTTTTCCAAATTGCCGTGTTTTTTAATAATATACTCACAAAAAGAAAAAATCCTTTTTGCTTTTTGTTTATAAAATCCAGAAGGCTTTATCAACTTTTCCAATTTTTCTATATCTTTTCTGCCTATTTGATAAACTCCGCTAATAGATAAAACTCCTGCTTTCTTGAGATTCGCCAAAGCCAATTCAACGTTTCGCCAATTGGTTCTTTGCGTCAAAATCGCCCCCAAGACAATTTTCACCCTATCCTGAATACTCTTTTTTTCTTTACACCACTCTTTCCAAAAATCCTTTGGCTCACCGTATTTTTTCAAAAGTCCGAGGTATATTTGATAAATTTTCTTTGACATAAAAACAGTGGAACACTATATAAAGAATCATTTATACAAAGAGAACTTTGCAGTAAACTCTTTTAATTCTTCTGTGCTACCAAACAAGCAGATTCCGTAATATTCTAAATCGCTTTCTGCGGTTCTGCTGGTTCTTGCTCGCTGTTCAGCCGAAGTTCCCACTGTCATTGTACTGGTAAAATCTGTAAACAGAATGCCTTTTTCTATTGCTTGCTGACGGATAGTCCTGATTTTATTAGAATTATCTGCTCTCAGCACAATAAAAGGAAAATGCGAAATATTAGGGTGCCTGTTTCCGTCTTTGTCTTGATACTGCAAAAAACACATTTCTTCAATGCCTTTCTCTTCAGCCAAAAGAGCGCTAAGCCCAGCTGTCATATGCCCCAAAGCATTCATCAATTTGCCTATCTCAATTTTTTTATTGAGAACCGCCACAAACCTTTTTGAATTTTCATCGGGTAATGTTTCTGCCATAAATGCTTTTGTTGTTGTATCTACTCCATCCCTTATCCCTCATCGCTGATTTCTTCCTCAATGTCTCTTTTTATTTCTTTGAATTCGTTTTCTATTTCTCTTAAGCGACTCTTGCAGGCTTTAATCAAAGTGGCTGCTTCTTTGACTTTTTGAATGCCTTCTTCAAGGTCTAATTCAGCTTGCTCGTCAAACCAGTTTGATATTTCAGCCAGCTTTTTTAGGCTTTTTTTTAAGACCTCTCTGTTTAGTTTTGATTCTGGCATAATTTCATCTACTTTTTTTGTTTACCCTGTTAAATACTGCCTTGCAGTAATCCAGCATTTTAATTGAAATGCTGGATTATTTAACAGGGTGAATACTGCGAACCTTTGAATCTATTGTGCCATCGTGCACTTGTAAGTTTATATCCTCCCCTGCTTTAACATTATTAACGGTTTTTATTATACTTCCTTGTTTTCTGGCTATGCAATAGCCAAGAGAGAGATTCTTTTCCGGGTTTTGGGCTTGAATTGCTTTTGCGGTGAGGTTCAACCACTGCAAAACCTTGTTGAATTGGGTAGCAAAATTATTCAAAATATCTCTGCTGGAATCCCGGATATATTTTTTCTTATCCAAAATTGTTCTTTCTATTTCAAAAATATACTCTTTAAAATCCTGTTCTATGTACCTGAACTCATCAAAAACAGCTGTTAGGTTCTCTGACATACTACTGAAAATCTGCCATAATCTCTGCCTGAATTGGAAAAAAGCATCAGTAAATTTTTCAAGAATAAAACGTTCGTGCTGACTGACCTGCATAGGTACCATTTCCCAGGATTTGTTAATAATGTTGGCAGCAGCCGTGGGCGTTGATACTGAAACATCAGCTGCTAAAGCTGCCAAAGGCACATCTTTTTCATGGCCAATAGCTGCAATTACTGGCACTTTAAAATCAACAATAGCTCTTACCACCATCTCATTATTAAATGCCTGCAAAGATTCCAAAGAACCCCCGCCCCGCATTATCACTAAAACATCAATCTCTTGCTTGCGAAAAACTTCAACAGCTCCCAATAAATCTTTAATTGCTTCTTGCCCTTCTACCCTAGAATCAACCATATTTATTTGAAAACCAAACTTTCCCAAATTGCTTAACAAATCATTAATAGCTGCTCCAAATTTTGAGGTTATAACTCCGATAACTTGAGGAAAATCAGGTAAAGGCTTTTTTCTCTCAATTGCAAAAACTCCTTCTTTTTCCAGCTTCTTTTTTAATTCTTCATAGGCTTTTTTCAAAGCACCTTCACCCTTTAACTCGATAAACTCTGCAAGAAAATTAAATCTTCCTCTGGGAGCCCACACTTCAGAATACCCTGTTAAAACAACCTCCAAGCCCTCTTCCAGCTTAACCCCGCACATTTGATAATTACTTCTCCACATCTTGCACTCCAGAACAGCCTCTCCATTTTTGTCTTTAATAGAAAAATAAGCATGACCACTTGAAGCTATTTTCATTTCTGTAACCTCCCCTGCTACTTTCACCCTGAACTTTTTCAGGGCAATATTAACCACTTCAATATACTCTGAAACCGTAAACACTTTTTCAGGTTTTGTGTTTTGCCCTTGTTCCATAGCTCTATTTATATCTTGCTTCAATCTTTTTGACTTTATTTCCTAGTGCCTCAAAAACATCAACCTCCATATTTTCAGCCAAAAGCAAAGCCACAACTAAAACATCAGCCAGCTCCTCAGCCACCTTTTCCTTGTTTTCTACTCTCATCTTCTCCTCTCTCTGGGTGGCTGAAAAGCCCACGATTTCCTCACAAAGCTCGCCCAACTCCTCCATCAACTTAATTGCCCTAATCAATGTTCTCCTATCTTTTGTTTCAAAATCCTTGCAAGTCGCCACCGCCCTCCTATGCTCCTCTTTTATAAATTTTTGCAATTCTTCTAAGGTCATAGAATGATAATTAGTCATATAATGATAATTGGCCATAGAATGATAATTTCCCTATATTTCAGCCAAAACATCTTTATAAAAGAATGTGTTTATAAGAATAATTTTACATCTTTCCTTCTGTTTCAAATCGTGCCGATCGGCACGATTTGAAACAGTAGCTTTTTTTTCTCGGCGAATAATATTTTCGTTTATAATGCCTTCATTTATAATACCTTCGTTTATAATATTTTCGTTTATATAAAATCATAGCAACAAAGTAATGCCTACTGTTAAAACGAATGACAAAATCATAAAACAGACGGAAAAAAGAACTACAAAGCCAATGGTGGTTAAGGCGTATCTGGTGGTTTTCTCTTCTGTTTTCTTTACAACCACATAGAATGCTACTATTAAGCCTATTAGTGTTGCTAGATTAGCTAAGCCAACAAGGGCGTATTTTTCAAACTTTTTGAAGAAAGCTAAGCCCAAAAGCCCTCCAATTAAGAATGACATCACAGCATTTAAGACAAAGTAGAAAATCAGCATGTTCTCTTTCATTAAAATAATAAATCTCGCCAGCCACACCTCAGGAGAACTTCCGCGAATCATCCATAAGTCCTGCTCAAAGGTACTGGCTGCAGCATTAATGCTGATTTTTGTGTAATCGTCTGCGCCTTTCCAAGCCGTGCTTCCTCCATAAAAATCCCCCAAGTCCTCAAGAGGGGGAATTTCTTGTTCTCCAGCAAACCCTTCAGAATTCACCATATATTCTTTATCAGGAAGCATCAATGTTCTCATCTCATACTGGGTTCTATCTGGGCTTGTCTGATAAGCAAACGAGGTGCAGTTCATTTCAATCTCCTGCATCAGAATATCGCCATCTTCTATTTCCTTCAATTCAGCAGCAGCGCCAGGGTATACTCCGTTGTTTGAGTAAAAATACGTCAACACAGTTCTTAGTTGATTCATAGCACTTACACATCTACTACCCCTAGCTCCTCGGCCATATCCTCGCGCCTTTGTATAGTAGGTTGTTGTGGCAAAAGCCTTAAGCTCAGGATAGAAGCTCGGCTTCATATGTCCTACAACCCGGATATCAATAGGAATTATATCCTCTTTGTAAACACTGGTGAGCTTAAGGGGATAATAGACTTTTTTGGTAGGAAAAGTGATAAAAATTCCCCTTTCCCCGCCAGCAAATTCCTGCTGAGCAAACCCAGAATCCAGGCTGGCTGAAATCCAAGAAGCCACAAAAGTGTAATCTTCTCCAATGTATTGTTCCAGGGCTGGTAAAGCTCCCTTTTCAACATTTAATCCTTTGCTTGAAAGATAATTATATAATGCTGTTTCGTCAGCAGCAGCAATGACTTCAGTGGTCATTCCTGCTTTGTCCAAATGCTGGAATATTGAAACTAAATCTCCATCCCCTGCGCTGCCCAAGCGCCCTGTAGCACCGGGAAAGGTTACAAGAATAACTCCTGCCAAGAATAATTGGTTAGTCCAAAGCAAAGCAGTGAGGTCAAAAATATCTGTATTCTTAGCTTTTTTGATAATGTCTTCTCCGAAAAAATTCGGCAGAGAGCTGACAATATCAACCTCTACCTGTTGAGGGGGTGCTGGCACAGGGATAAGCCAAACTGCTTCTGGAGATGTTTTTTCAATATCAACAGCAATAATTAATTTTTCTATTCCTTGTTCATAGTTTATAAAAGCTTGCTGGCTGTTTTCATCTACCAAATCAAAAGCTCCAGGCAGGGGTCTTAAGACAGCGCCATCGGCTGAAGCAACCAGAGGATAAACAGCAAGAAAAACGATAAAGAAAAAAATTAAGGTTTTAGAGAAAGATTTCTTAAACATAGATTCAGTTATTATTTTATTTTACTTCTTGCTGAAAACTCTTGCAATGGTCGTTGAGGAAAAATCAAGCTTCATTCTATTTTTAATCTTTTAAACATTTCTTTGTGTTCGTTAAGGCATTTTTTGAAAATTTTTAAGTGGCCAATATAAGGCTTTAGCTGGTCCATTGCAAAATTATGCTTCCAGTAAATCTCTCTGAGGATTTGACGACTCTTGACTAAGGGAAGGTAAGGTAAATTTTCATAAATATCAACGACTTTTATTAGCATTGCTTTTTTGCCAACCCTCTTGATTTTATCCAAAAGTATATGCCATCTCTTTTTATAATCTTTGATTTTTTCCTGGCTTAGAGCTGAAACCAAATTAGCTACCCCAAAACCAAATTCTTTTTTAATTTGACCGAGGGTGCAGTTGGTGTCTTCTACTAAATCATGTAAAATGCCAGCAATTATTACTTCTTGGGGCTGTTTCAACTCAATAAGGCGCAGTCCCACTCTTATTGAGTGTATAATCAACGGCTTTGGATTACGACAGTTCTCTCTGACACAATCAACAAGCATAGTTATGGCTTTTTCTATGTCTTTTTCTACTTTTGGAGGTTTAATATCCATATTTAAGATCAGGTATTCCTCCATAGTTAAATTTACTCTTATTTTTTGATTTTTTCAAATCTGTAACAGACAGCCGACCTATCTTATATTGAGTGAACATTATAAAGATTGAAAGAGGTCGCGTGTCTGTTATTTTCAAATGTTTAAAATGTGGTTTTTGATGTAAAATGGAATAATGGCAGAAATGAAGTTCAACAAATTATTTCAGCGTAAAACTCTCTTGAAGATTAGTATTTCTGTAGGACTTTTGCTTGTTGCTTTTTTGATTGTTAGTTATTATTTACAAAATCATTTGACAGGAATTTATGCAAAACAAAATTCTTTGATAATAAAAGACAGAAACGGTGAAATAATTCTTATGCAGCAAAATGAAAAGGGCTACTGGGCTGAATATATAGATGAAATTCCTGTTCGCTTTAAAGAACTCCTAATCAAAAAAGAAGATCGGTATTTTGCTTATCACCCTGGCTTTAATCCCTGGAGCATGCTCCAGGCTGCAGCTGGAAGATTAGGGTTTGGCAAAAGAAAAGCCTCAAGCACTATTACCCAACAGTTGGTTAAAATCTTGTTGGAAAAAGAGTTTGAAAGAAATGTAAGAAACAAGATTATTGAATCCTTTTATGCTTTAAGTTTGGAAATTTTCAAAAGCAAGGAAGACATCTTAAAAATGTATGCTAATTCTGTTTACTTTGGCAGCCAAGCTCAAGGAATAAAAGAAGCAAGCAGGCTTTATTTTAACCTTTCACCTGAAATGCTCACTGACGGGCAAATCCTGCAGCTTCTTTCCACTATCAGCAACCCAGCTAGCAACAACCCAACAAGGCAAAAAAACAAAGAAGTGGCTTTGTTCTTAAGTAAAAGACTGGGCTTAGATAACAGAGAGTTGATTTTAGAACAAAGTAAACAGACAGAGAAAATAAAAGAAAATGTAAGAGGGTATTCGCACTCAAGCAACTCCTATTTTGAGCTCCGAGATTTATTAGGTGATTTTTCTGAAAGCTGTGAAGTAACATTAGATAAAAACCTTACAGAAAAAATAAGGGGAATTGTTGAAAGAATAACAGAGGATTTCAGGACAAAGAACGTTAGACAAGCAGCTGTTGTTGTGATAAAGGTGCCAGAAAATGAGCTTCTGGCTTTGGTTGGCTCGCCCAATCCACAATCCACGGAAGAGGGGTATAAAATTAATATGATAGAAGAACCCCGGCCAATCGGCTCAACAATTAAGCCGTTTGTTTATCTTAAAGCTTTTGAGCAAGGCTTACGACCTTATACTCAAGTTGAAGACAGAGAATATAAATACATAACAGCGGTTGGTTTTCCTTTATACCCAAAAAACTTTGATTATCAGTATTATGGTCAAGTCACTTTGCACTATGCTCTGAGCAACAGCTTAAATGTGCCCTCGGTCAAGGTTTTAGAATATGTTGGCTTGGAAAAGTTTTATAATTTTTTGGAAAACGATTTGGGATTTGAGCCCATTCAAGACTTAAGCAATTATCAATTAGGTATAGCCTTAGGGGCTTTGGAAATGAATTTACTTGATTTGGCGCATTACTTTACTATCTTTGCAAATAATGGAAGTTTAAAAGATTTAATAATATACAATGGAAAAGAAAACAATTCTTGGCAAAACATTAGCGAGGCCCAATATATCCAATTAATAAATAAAATTCTTAACGACCGAAAAACCAGCATTGACCAATTCGGGCTAAAAAGCGAGTTAAATTTGTTTCAAGATAACTATGCTTTAAAAACCGGTACTTCCCGCGACTTCAGAGACAGCTGGCTCATTGGTTATACCCCTGATTTTTTAGTGGGAGTTTGGATGGGCAATGCTGACAACAGTCCTATGGATGAAGTTTCAGGACAAACAGGGGCTGGTAAAATATGGGCTCAAACAATGGAGGTGCTTTTTAATTCAGAATATAACAGGGAAACCCCTTTTGATTTTTCTCTGATTAAAGAGTTTAACCCAGGCAATATAGAATATGGCTTGGCAGGCGATAATTATGAGAAAGTCAAAAACGCTTTGGAAGAGATAGATTCAAGTTTGATATTAAGCCCTCATGATGGAGATTTTTTTCTGCTTGAAGAAAACACAAAAATAATTCTTAAAGCCAAAGAAAATGTCAGCTGGTTTGTGAATAAAGAGTTCTTGGGGAAAAACACAAACCAGATCTTTGCACCCCAAAAACCCGGCAATTACCAGATAGAAGCAGTGAATGATAATGGTCTTGAAGAAACAATAATTATTTGGGTGCAAGGAAATTATTAAATTAAACAAAACCGCCCGAGGACGGGCCTCGGGCAGTTTTTAGGTGATCTTTCAACCAATTCTTACTCAGATAAGGTGGTGAAGGAAGATTCGCTTGAGGTTGCTAGATTATCTGAACTGTCGGCTGAACCAACAACATAATAGTAAGTAGTGCTGGTAGCTAATCCACTAAGTGGAACAGTGTGGTCAGCCACCAAGGTTGAATCTGTGACATCAGGAGTGCCGTCTGTTGCTACTGGAGAAGAAGTGCTGTACCACAATCTGCTATCTGCTGATTCATCGGTTTCCCAAATGATATGAACAGAAACAGCTGTGGTGTTTGTAGCAGCAACCCCTGAAATTACTGGCGGTGTGGTATCTGGCTCTGCTGTTGTAAACGAGTATTCAGCGGAAGTTGCGGTATTGTCTGATTCATCGGCAGAGGAAACAACATAGTAGTAGGTAGTGCCTTGGGTTAAACCAGAAAGCACAATGCTGTGTTCTTCTACCATATCGGTGCTGGTAACCACAGGGGTAGTGCTTGTTACAACAACAGGGGTGGCAGTGCTGTAATAAACCTTGCTATCAGCCTCTTCATCAGTAGTCCAGGTGATTGTTGCTGAATCAACAGTGATTTCTCCAGAGGCAACATCTGAAATCACAGGCGGTGTTTCATCAGGCTCTTCAGGAGTAGTGGTTGCAATTTTCTTAGCAATACCAGGTGGTAGTTTCTGCCCTGGCAGGGGTTGTGGAACATAAGGAAGCTTTTTTCTAATACCAGGAGCTATCAGCAACCCAGGAGGTACCTTGCCCGACTTGCCAGCTCCCTCGGTCAAAAGCTCGTTTATCTTTGACATAGTCTTGGGACCAACTCTACCTACCTGCTCAATTCCGGCTACAGCTTGAAATTTCTTTACTGCTGCATAAGTCAAAGGGCCGAAATATCCTGTAACCAAGCCTTCGGGGTAAATATCAGGGTCAGTTGCTAAAATTTCCTGCAAAAGTTCAACATCGTCTCCTCTTACTCCCTGCCATAATTGGCGGGAAAGCTGAACAATCTCTTTAGCTGTTGCCTTCACTTCTTTTCTTGCCTCTTGCAACTCTTGTATTTGTATCTGCAGTTGCGCTATTTGTGCTTTTAAAGCCTCGATTATCTCAAGCATGGCTTGAATCTGAGGGTCGGTAACTGTGTCATCAGTAGTTGTTGAATCATCTGTTGCAAGAGCTGAAACAGGAACTGCAACAGCGCCCAATAAAACACTTAAAACAACGACCACGCTGAAAATTCTTTTTATTCTCTGCATAGTTCT
Source organism: uncultured Candidatus Saccharibacteria bacterium (assembly GCA_964348225.1). Taxonomy (GTDB): domain Bacteria; phylum Patescibacteriota; class Minisyncoccia; order Minisyncoccales; family CG1-02-41-26; genus CAYGBM01. The sequence continues at coordinate 14,368 of CAYGBM010000031.1, forward strand.
CACTTTTCAATATTTATTTTTATTAGACCTTTAATGAACATACCCACTCGCTAGTGCTTGCGAGCTATGTTCTTTCTTAAACTTCTGGTTCCTCCGGTTCCTCGGGTTCTTCTGGTTCTTCTGGTTCTTCTGGCTCTTTTTCGCCAACAGATACCTTAAAATCGTCTCTGGCTTGCTCAACTGCTGCTTTAAAATCAGCATTTGCTTTCTCAACTGCCTCCTTCTTGGCATTGATAAGCGCTTCCATAGAAGTGCTTAATTTATCGATTTCTTGTCGGTCAGCTAAATAATCTTCTTTAGCCTGCCTTAAATCTGCTCGCAGGTTTTCAAGAACGGTTTGAGCATCGACTCCAGCCTCACAATCAGCTTTTGCTTTGTCATAAGCTGCCCTAATGGCTTCTCTGAAATCAACCACTAATGAATCAACTAAAGATTTACGGAAAGCAATTGCTTCATTAACGCCATCGCGAAAGTTGGTGATGGCAGTATTTATTGCCTCCCTGCGAACGGCTATAGCTGCTTGGACAGCCTGAGTGAATGCTATAACTGCTTGCTTTTCTTCATCGCCCTGAAACTTTTCTTGCAATTTGGCAAAATGCTCGGAGCGATTAGTTTCCCACTTCTGACGTTTAGCTTCAAACCTGGCATCGCGATCAGCCCTTCTTTCTTCAATTCTGGTTCTTGTCTCTTCTCTTTTTGCTTCCAGCTTGGAATTCTGATTATCAATTCTTTGGCCAATCTTTGAATGACTTGATTCTATGCGGTTGCAAATACCCTGTGCTTTATTGCCAGGGGGGTCGTCGTTTGCATCTTCAGGCACCGCCATCACCAAAACAGGGGCTAAAATTCCAGCTATAATTGCTGTTTCAAGCCCAATCATTAATATTTTTTTACAGCTCATTTTCATCAATAGATTGACCAAAATCACTAATTTCCTGCCCATCACTGCCCACTAAACCTGCATCCCCTTCTTCTTCTGTAAGAATAGAGGTTTCATCAGCGGTTTCTTTAAGTAGAGCATCTACCACATCGTCAATCTCACCGGTTGCTGCTGGAGGTATAATCTCTTCCCCTTCTGGTGGTCCAACCGGCGGTTTCTCTCTTACCAGAAAAACATAGGCTAAAACAATCACTATGATTATAATGATTATCAAAAGTACTGCTGTTTTTTTCGCTGCCATAAAATTGTGAATTTGATCAGTTAATTAAACAAAGAAAATCGACCTTTTAAAGGGTTATTGTTATTTTAACAATACACCAAAATAATTCTTTTGACAATATCAACCCTTTAAATTTCTTTTGTAATTCTATTCTTTAAAGTCCTGTTTTTCAGTTTTACCCATTTTCTTTAACAAACGAAAGGCAAAAACTACAACTACTGCTATCACTATTACTAAAACCGCCCAAAGCAGATAGGGCTGTTTCTCTGTCCAGCGGTCGTCTTTCTCATCACAAGCATCGCCTAGGCCGTCTTTATCTTTATCTCCCTGACGAGGATTGTAATCAGCTGAACAATTATCCAAAGCATTAATCACCCCGTCTTTGTCTAAATCCTCGCAAGCATCACCAATAGCGTTGTTATTTTGGTCTTTTTGGTCAGGGTTAGCAAAACTGGGACAGTTATCTCGGCTGTTAATCACGCCATCGCCATCGTCATCATCGCAAATATCTCCTATGCCGTTTCTATTGGAATCTGCCTGGTCAGGATTTTTCATAGTGGGGCAGTTATCGCAAGCATCCCCCACTTCATCGCCATCACTATCTTCTTGCTCTGGATTTGGGGCTTGAGGGCAATTATCCCGATAATTGGCAATTCCATCTTGATCATCATCCTCACAAATATCCCCAACTCCGTCATCGTTTAAATCCAGCTGGTCAGGATTCCAGCCCAAAAGGCAGTTATCGCACCCATCCCCTATATTGTCTTTGTCAGTATCTTTTTGGCTGGGATTTTTTAGATATAAGCAATTGTCTTGATAGCCTAAAATACTATCGCCATCTATGTCCTCGCAGGCATCCCCAATCCCATTGTTATCTCTATCAGACTGGCTGCGATTTGGATAGGGCTCGCAGTTATCCAAGCTGTTAATAATGCCGTCTTTATCCTTGTCATCGCAAACCCAGCCAATGCCATTGAGGTCTTTATCTAACTGGTCAGGGTTTTTGTGGTAAGGGCAATTATCAACAATATCCCCCACCCCATCATAGTCAGTGTCTTTTTGATTTCGGTTAGCATCCTGAGGGGCATTGTCGCAAACGTCCCCCACAGTGTCACCATCGCTGTCTTTCTGGTCAGGATTGTAAATCAACAAACAGTTGTCTTGGTTATTCAAAATGCCGTCTTTATCATAATCATTACTGGCTTGAGGGTTTCGCACTTCAGAGCCTAAGGAAGCAGTAAGAGTGGTTATGTCAGAATAAAGAGCTGACAAATCATACTCGAGCATTGAAACACCATTGTTGCCATAATAAAGGCGGTAATTGGTAGCTGGATTAGCTAGAAACAATATTTTTGCTTCACTTGCTGCTTGAATCTCAAGCTCGTGAATTTTTAAACCTCCTTGATGCCAAAAAGTAAATTTTAAATAACGGAAAAAACTTTCTGGATAAACAACTTGACGTTCAGCAGAATAAGCTAGTTTTGTTTTATGTTTAATAAGCTGCCAACTAGCTGTATCATTGCTGCCTTCAATTTTAATTTCTTGCCAGGTGTTGTTGGGATCGCTTGAAAAAATTACCACCTTATTAGTTAAAAACTCTTCTTGCAAGTCAATTACAAAGAAAGTAGAGACGCTGTCTTTTTGAAAATCGTTTTGAAAAAAAGTTGCTTGATCGCCATCAAGCATATTAAAAGGACCAAAGCTTTGGTTGCGAAATGACGGCCGAACTGAAGAAACATCAATAATATCTGCTCCATGGGCTACTTCGTAGCTCTCGCTCATAATTATTTTAAAAGGCTGTTCCTGTTCCCCAGTAACTACCCTTAAATCAGCTAAATCATATCTAGAATGAGCTAAAACCTCCTCATCTAAGTTCACCCAAATAGGATTTAGCGCCTTGGTAAAATTACTGAACTGGTCAGGAAAAACAATCTCTTTGTAAAAAGCCCAGTCTGTGAGATTAAAATCAGCAAGAACAAAACAACAGAAAATAAATAAACCAGAAATAATTAAAAGAGATAGAGTTTTTTTAAAATGTTTAATCATAGTTTTTGCCGCCACGGTAAGAGCGGTTAATTAATTTTACGTTCCAGGCGCCTAGACAAACTCATGGATTTTATCTCTGTATTTATTGTAAAGAAACCCAGCTACCAAAAGAATAACCCCCAAGATAATAAAGGAAAGAATACGAGGGAAACCCTTTAAGTAAGAAAGGTCAACGAAGAAAACCTTAAAGATGGTAACTCCAAACAGAATTAAAGCGAGCAAACGAATGGGTTTATACCTCTTAATAATGCCTACTATCATTAAAATAATTGAATAAAGCGCCCAGGCAGCAGAAAGAAAGGCATTTCTTTGATATTGCAAGGCTTTCTTCTTGGAACTGACGTCTGAAAGCACGGTTCTGGCTTGATATAATTCTTTTATTTTCAGTCCAAAATAATTTATGATTTCCAAGCTTATTAAATAAACCAGCAAAATATTAGCTATTAAGACAGCTGCCACAGAAACCTTTCTTTCTTTATCAGAGATTCTTTCTCTGTAATGAGAATAGATCTTAGCCGTTATGAACAAACTTGCAATATAAATTAGGAAAACGAGCATTCTTTTATTTAAAAGAGGGGTGAAGTCTTTTGAAGAAATCATTGCGTCAACAAAAGCTACCTTGCCCAGGGTTAAAGCAAACACAGCCCATGCCAAAATCCTTGCAAAATAACCTTGCTTGTAATAGCGTTGCAACCTGAACCCAATTAGCATTAACCCGAGCGCTTCTATAGTCCAAAGAATACTAATCCAGTAGCCTTTAAATTCAACAGCAATGCCTAAGGTAAGAAAGGCTACACAGACCGTTAAAAGAACTGAAGCCAAGAATTTGTCTTCTGAATTGCGAATAAAAGCAAGATAAGCCAAAAGTAAGTAAAAACCAGCTAGACAGAAGGTAAACAAGCCTAGCAAATTGCCATAGTCAGCCCTCAGCAGATAGTAGCTAAAGCCATAATAATAAGCAGCATTGAACACGATAAGGAAAACATCTTCCCGCCGACTAGCCAAGCGATAGATAATATTGTAAAGAAAAGCAACAAAAGCAAATATTAGAAAATAAAGAGTTAAAAAACCAATAGAAACAGTGATTGATTCCCCTTTGTAAAATTGGCTATAGGTTACTGCATAAGTTATGACAGTCGCTATAAAAGCTGCAAAGTTCAAAGCCCTCCATTTCTTGAAGAAGGCCAAACCAAGAATCCCTAAATTCAAAACAGCTATGTAGCCCAAAAGAGGTAATCTATTTACTTCTTGATAGCCAATCAAAAACGGCGTTGCAAAGCCACCAATAATGCTGTAAAAAGCCACTAACCGTGAGTTGTGCCTCACAGCAAAGAATCCAGCAATAGCAGTAACAACAATCATTGCTGCAAACGTTGGCAAGGACCCGATTAACTGATAGAAATTTCTGCCAGCATACAATGAAAAGTAAAGCAAAGCTAAGCCGCCCCCTGTGAAAACCCGCGAGTAGCCGTGGTATTTCTTGTGCTCAAAAAACTCGCCAACCCCCAAAAGCAAAACTCCTCCCAAAAGCCCAAGGATAATTCTTCCAGTAGGTCCTATCCACTGGTGGTCAAAGGCATACTTTAAGAAAAACCCTGCCCCAACAACCAAAGCCAGCATGCCGATCCTCGGCAGCCATTTTCCAATGGTTTTTTCAATGTCTCTCGGCTTTTTCTCTGAAGGACGGATAATCTTCCCTTTCACCTCTGGCTTCTCTCTTTCTATAGCAAGCTCTTCCAAAGACAAAGGCCTGGCAACCTCTTCTTTGGCTTCCTTATAAGGAAGTTCCTTGTAAGGAATCGGTTCTGGGGGTTGGGGAGCTTTTTCTTCCAAGCTTTGCACGCGCTCTCTTAAGCCTTGTATTTCCTTTCTTAAAAATTCTATCTTATTCAAAATTTCTTCCTCTTTGTTTAAAGCCATAATTATTTAATTTTAGCAAAAATTAAAATAAGAAAGCAATGAGAAACCCATAAAAGAAATTGATTATTAACCCGCAAATTATACCAAGCCCAATATATTTTCTTTTGATTAAAAAATAGATAATTAAGGCCAGAAAAATAAAAACCCGAACAAGCATATAGCTACTGTACCTAAAAAAACCAAAGGCCTTCACTAGGGCTAAAACTCCAAACCCTATTATATAAGTTAAGGCAATGGCCAAGACAATGCCAGCTGCCAAATCAATAAGCCTTTCTTTTGCTGTACTATAACGTTTTTTGTGCCAAAAATCCCAAAACCACTCAGAAAGAGGAGGGGGCGCTACAGCCCCTTCCCTTGCCAACCCTTTTCCAATTGTCTCTGATTCCGGTATTGCTTTTTCTTTATAAACCAAACGAGCTGCTTCTTCAATCTGCAAAACAGGGTAGCCAGCCTTTTGGAGTTTTTTTCTCAAAACTCCAAAAGAAAACCTATCCTTGTTTTTTTGTAAATAATCAACAATATATTGATTTGCCATAAATTTTACTCCACCTCAAAGAATCTGCCATCTGTCCTGCCAAAGTTTTCAGGGAAGTACATTTCAGATACAACTGCTGGCAGATGAGTAAACCTGCCCTTGGTTAAAACTCTGACATAGTAATCAAACTCATAAACGCCAGGGCTTACCCTTTCATTGTATAAAAATACCCGGTCATCTCTTATCTCTTTAAAGCTTGGCCAAAACTCCCTTCCTTCAAGTTCTCTTTCTTGCAGCCTTAAAGATTTCTCTTCAGTGGCTAAATCCAGGTTGACAATTTCAAAGCCAGAAGGAATATAATCTTCAATAATAACAAAGTTGCGATGAGCTGGCACAGTTATTTGCAGGTTCACTCTTAATACCTCACCTACCTTAGCTTTTAAGATAGGGGTTTTGTTTTCTTTGTCTTCCAGCTTATAAATATTTCTTTGGATGCTGAAGCCCTCGTCTCTTGGTGGAATCTGGTCAGCTGGCAGATAGTATCTCAAGGCAATATCATAGTAAAGGCTGTTGGGCAATTCGTTGCGGTTGGTTTTTTGGAACTTTATGGTATTGTTTTTGTTGAAGTTTAAAGCGTTCAAAGAAATTTCTTTCTGGAATTGGTCTAGAATTGTTTGGGGGTTAAAATCAAAACTGCCTTCAAGCTTGTCTTCAACAAAAACCTCAAGTTCAAACTCTGATTCAGTTTCTCTTTTCCATTGCAAAAAGTCAGTGAAGGCATCAACAACGGACAGGGTGCTGTTGGTTGAACCCCAAGCGCCGTCCTTGAAGCGACTTCTCAACAGCCACCTGATAGACTTATCTATAATGGGGTTATCGCTTTTCTGGGCGGTTAAGGCTTTAACATACAAGGCAGTGTTTTTAATCGGTGTTTCATAATACCACCAAAAGAAATTCTTATTGGATTCAAGGAAAGCGCCCCTTGAATCAATATCGATCCGGTTTTCCAAAACTGTCATCACCTTGTCCTTTAAAGCAGGGGTAAAGTCTTCTGCAAGCAAAATCGCCAGATAAGCCAGGGTGCTGTTGCTGATTTGCTCTTGTAAAAACAAATCATTGTTGACAACCCCTATGACTTTCTGCTTTAAAACAGAGTTGTTCTTGTAGCTTGGCAGCCTCAACAAGGTGTAAGCTGTCAGGATTATATTATTGTTATCATCGTAGATGGAGGAATAACTGGTTATCCTCTTATACAAGAAATCAGCCGCTCTTTTTAGGCTGTTTTCATTGATCTCAAAACCAGCCAAAGAAAGGTTGTAAAGGGTATCCACCACGTGCAGTGTCAAATGGAAACTAGAACGCCCTCCAGCCCAATAAGCAAAGCCGCCATCCCCCTGCTGATTGTTATAAAGCTCAGCTAGCCCGATTTCAACGAGCTCCTCAATAGTATATTCTCTGTTTTGATACTTGACTTTCTTCAACTTGAACTTGTCACTCAAATTGGGCACATTCAAGCCTCTCTGAACAATAGCAATAGCATCCAACCTGCTGGCGATTTGCTCAGAGCACCCATAGGGATACCCCACCAGATAATTCAAAGCATCGGTAAGAAAAACAGCCAAGGTGGCACTGCTCTTGATAGAAAGCCCGCCCCTGTCTTTAATTATGTTTCCTGGCAAATAAACATATTCTTTGCTGATTTCTGATGTGGTGTAGTTGGCAGTGGCTGCAACCTCATAGGTGTTGTTTCTGGTGATGCTGATAGACTGCTCAACTGTGTCTTCTAATTCTTTACTTTTAGCTGACAAGATAAATTGGTGCTCGCCCTCTTCAAACCCAGCTGGAGCTGAAACCTCAAAGTAAACGGTTTCGGTCTCACCTGACGCTATTGTTAATTTCTTCTCCCTTTCTTCTTCTCTGAGAACCAAGCTTGCGCTGTCAAATGTTACCTCAAGTTTCTGCTTGCTTTTAGACTGGTTAAATATCTTCCCTCCAATGTAAAAGACATCCCCTGGCACTACAAAACGGGGCTTTAAAGGAACAAGCATTAATTCCTTTCTGGTTAAAAAGTCTCCGTAATCAACCCCTAATTTCGTATCTTTTGTAACCCCTAAAGCTTCGGTCTGCCAAGTAGTAAGATTGTCAGGCAAAGTAAAGGTTAAGCGAGCTCTGCCTTGAGAATCGGTTCTCACAACCGCCTGCCAAAAAGCAGTTTCCCGGAACTCGCCTCTTTTCTTGCGAGCTAAAGCCTCATCGGCTTCTGGCGCGGCAAGACCCCCGCCCCCTTTGGTTTTTGGAATTTCAAACTCCTCAAGAATATTTTTAATGTTGCTTGCAGTAGATATAGTTAAAGGAAAACCGCCATAGAAAAAAACCAAAGGATTCTTCTTAGGATTGCCTTTCAAAGCTAAAACGCTTAAATCAACCACTGCTATTGAGAACTCAGCTGCAACAGGCGTGCCTTTCCAGTCTTTTGCTGTGATGTCTAAACTTACCTTCTCTCCTGGCAAATAATGAGTTTTGTTGGATTTTATATCAACATCAATTTCTCTCCTTTGGGTGTTAACATTAAATCTCACATTTCCAAACTTAACCTCAGGGAGGGAGGACTGCAAAAGCACAGAAACATAAACATTAGGCAGGTATTCTTCTTCAATCCTAAACTGGTAATTGAAAAGGTTGCCTTCAATTTCTTTAATTTCATACTCAAAAATCTCTCCTCTCTCAACAGCAATTAAGGCTTTGGCTTTTTGATAGGGCGATTTAACTATGATGCTTGCCATATCTCCTATGTTTAAATCAGTTTTTTCAGCCTCAATCTCTAAAGAAGTATCTTTGGTTGGCTTAACAGTCACAGCGCCCTTGCCGTAAACGTGAATATTGTAAAGCGACCAAACCAAGTTCCCTCTGCCATCAATTGCTTGAGCCTCAACCTCATAGCTGCCCTCTTTGATGAGCTGTATCTCTTGGGTAAAGTTCCCTTCTCTGTCTGTGTCAAACTTGAATTCTTTAACCAAATCCCTTTTCTTCTCCCAAATATATTGATAACCACCATCCGAACTCAATCTCCTGCTGTAAATCCAGTCAACCTCATAAATGCTTAAGGTAATATCTCTTACCCTGATATTCTCTCCCTGGGTATCAACCGACTTCACATACATATTGGTTTTCTCGTTCTTTGCCAGAAATGATTTATCAGATCTTAAGCCTAAATAGAATTCACCAGCATGAACAATAAAAGACTTTTGAGAAGAAACGCTTCTGCCCTGCTGGTTTTGAACAGTAACATCAACCACAATAATCTTGCTTTTCCTTTCTTCTTTTTCTCCGAACAACTCTTCGAAATCAAGAACCTGCGAGATAACAGCCTTACCCTGCTCATCAAGCTCGGTTTTGCCTCTTAAGATAAACTTCTCACCATAGCGATAAGGCGACCAATAAGACCAGCCACCACCAAACCTAAAGTAGCCGTCAGAATACCTGTCAAAGTAATAGTTTTGCGAGCTTATGGTATAACTAACCTCTCCTCCCTCAAGAGGCACCCCGAAATAATAATTTGCTTCAACATCTATTTGGACTTTATCTTTGGAAATGTATTCTTCTTTGTCGCTTCTCAGCTGTACTTCAAAGGATGAGGGTACATATTCTTGAACATCAAAATAAACGCAGGTATATCTTTCAGTGCAGGCTCGGTACATACCCAAAGGAGCATCCCTGCTTAAAACAATCTTGGCATTAAACGTGCCAAATTCATTAACAGCTAACTTCTCGCTAAAAATCTCCTCATATTTGCTGTTGCGAACCGTTAAGCTTATAGGCTCTCTTTGAATCTCATAGTTGCCATCATAGCCTATCCTTTGAATTCCTTTAATGAATACCTCTTGGGTAGGGCGGTAAATAGGCTTGTCCGTGTAAATATAGAATTTCTCAGCAGAATAAGCTGAAGAGCCATAACCTACCTTGCTTTCTCTGTCATAGACAATAGTGCTGTCGTTTCCTTTTCTAATGATTGCTGCTCGCAAATCGTAAATTACCTCTGTTAGAGCAATTCCCTGAGTATTAGTCTGATAAGAACCAGCTAAGATAAACCGATATGGCTTAAAGTCTTGTTTTTGGTAAATGTCAACTTGAGCTCCAGCAACCGACTCCAAATCAGGAATGTTAACCACCCAGTAAAGATTGTTTAATTGCTTTAACTGCTCTGGTGTTAATCGACTACCTGAGTAAGAGTAAGTTGTAGCTTCAACTTGTTTTTCAGCAACCGCCAAGTTGGTTATGGTTAAATAGCTTCTTTCAAAAACCTGCCTATAAATTTTTACCCCTTTCTTCCAATAGTATGTTTGATAATCAGGATGATAAAAGGTTAAAACATAGTGGCCAATGGGGTCTTCAAAATATTCGCTCACATCAACCTTGAAATAGTTCTTGAGCCAATAGAGCTTAGGCAGAGAGATTCTATCATAGATTCTTTCCTGGCATTCAGTGATACTGGCAATTCCCTCGTAATAACCTGGCCCATCTTCAAGATATTGCAAAAAGTCTTCAGGAGCTAGCTTGCAAATTTCCATATTAACATAATCCATATTTCTTACAGCATACGTTAACTTGGTTCTCTGGGGAGTGGTAACATTATAAGGCGCTTGAAAGTGGTAAAAGGTGAAATACTGCCCGGGCATGGGGCCGGTGGTGAAGCTCAAAGAATAGTCAAGCTTTTGAGAAAAAGCATCTTCTAAATTAAGGTCTATAGAATAAGTGGCAACAGGCATTAAGCCATAGCTGATTCTGGTTCGAAACTCACCAACCCGGCAATCGCACCTTCCATAACAAGTATGCACCCTCCAGGCATTTGACCAGGAATTGAGTTCGTGAGCCAAATTGGCTTTGAAATAATCCTTCATCTCCTCATCAGCTGGAGCTGAAATAGGAGAATTACTGCAAATGATAAGCTCGGTTAAGCTGGCTGATGTAGAGCCGTTTTCTGGCACGGTTCTTAAAACCTTAAATTCGGGATAAGAAGTTATATACCTTGTAATCACTTCTTGGTTTATCTGCAGACCCTCCATATTAACCAGCTTGCTGAAATTAATAGGCAGCCTCTCTGACTTGCCGATTTCTCTTTCTTTAAAAGTTATATAGATTTTTGCTTTGTCTGTAATTTTTTCGCATTCAACACCATAGTAATAGTTTTCTTCTTCATATTTGCATTTTTCTCCATAGCCTATTTCTTTTATTTTCGGATTGCGGATTATGCTGGTTGATAAATTAATCTCTTCGTAAAAAGTAACCCAGAGCTTTCCTTGGGGGTCAAAAAAATCAGGCTCAGCATGCCTTGTTCTTTCAGATTCAGCTGAAATGCTTTTAATAATTCCTGCAACATTAATATACGAAGTTCTTGCCTCACTTAAAATAATATCGCCCTCTGCTGGGTGAGCCCTTCTAATCTGCAAAGAATAATTATTCTCAAAATCCCAAAGTCTTTCCCTGCCAAACCTGTCTGCTTTGTTGTAAATTTGAATAATTGACTTGTTAAGAGTTTCTTCTTCTTTATCCACAACCTCTTTCTCTTCTGACCTGCTTATCTGAGCAAGAAACTTGCTAAAATCAAACCCAGCAAATATCCCTCCCCTTGATTTTTTCCCTTTCCCTGAAGCACTGCTCTTGCTAGTGTCAGGTTTTTTTGCGTATTCTGCAATAAAGGGTATTTCCTGCCCATTTGTTCTATCTATCAATACTATATCATTCTTGGTTCTTTCCAAATCAACAGGCTGGTTAAAATAAATAGAAATCGGCTGATTATAGCCAATCTTTCCTTTTGTCAAATTAATGTATCTTAATTTTCTTGTAATAAACTTTATTTCTGCCCCCTCAACTTCTAAGTTATCCATTGAAACCATACCCGGGTTTATCTTCACTGTGTAGTTTGATGACCTCTGCAGCCTTTGTTCTGGAATAAACTGAAGGTTTCTGGTTGAAATCCATTTGAACCTGCCTTCAGTGGCTGGTGTAACAACAACAGGTATATCTTTTGCCTCCAAAACCTCCAAGGTGGTCAAGGGCACCATAGGCCGGTTAAAAACAATGGTGATCTCTGAGTGCTCGGGTGCTTCTGACTCCTCCTTTGGAAAAACAGCGATTATCTCTGGATTTTCAACAGCTAAGAAATCAGCTGCAATAATCGTTTCTTCTGATTGACGCACTCTCAAGGTCGCTGTATAGTACCTATTTAACCTCAAATCTTCTTTGGGCTTAAAAGCAATTATCCCTGGCTCGGTTGAAGTCAGCCACTCACCCTCAATTGCTGGCTCAAACTGAATATTCTTTTTCGCTTGGGCCTGGCTCACCCCTGATGGCAAACTAACAGCAATAGCAGCTGACTGGGACACTTTCTCTGGCACTAAACGATAAGTCTGGGTGTATTCTTTTGGCTCAACCGGCTCTTTGGGCTCAGGTACTCTTAAAAAACCTTTAGACCATAAATAAAAAACCCCTGCTGCAATAACAACCACAGCCAAGGTTAAAACAATTATTTTTTTTGTTCCCTGCATAGCTTTAAAGAGGCTGGCCAGGCAACCAACCAAATTATTATGCTATTTTACCACATAAAAACCCAAAAAAACACGTCAACCCCTTTGACTCAACAAATAAAATTTGTTAGGTTGCGATTAGATATAATTTCACAAAGAGAAAGGGTGAGGAAAACTATGGGTGGAATAATAGTCAGGGTCGGACAAGAGGAAAGTATTGATAAGGCTATTCGAAGATTCCGGAAACTAACGCAAAAAGGTGGTTTACAGCTGAGGCCACGTACAGCAGGACGTTCTGGGAGAAAGCTTTATAGTATAACTCAACAGCCAACCCTTGGAATATTGAAAAAAACAAGAGAACGTAGAACTAAAGCCAATATGAGGAAAACTAAGATTAGCTAAAAAAGCCAGGAAGAAAAGAGAAAGGCACAACCAGACGCAAAAAACATAGGGTCAGGCTTACTTAGGTCTGACCCTAATCATTTATCTGTTTTTCTAACGCGTCAAGCTCTGCATCTGTTGGCTCATCATCTGGCTCATTCTCTGAAGGTCCATTATCTATTCTTCCAAAAGTAAACTCCTTTGCCGGCCTTCCTCCCCGGCCTTTTTGCCTCATGTAAGTAGGCTTAACAGTTGTCTGCACCACGCCATCTTTTATGTTATCTATTGTATGCCACCGCAATCTAGGAAGACCAAACACTTGCAAAAGCTCATCTACATGTTCAACAACACGAACTAACCTAGATCGATCATACTCGGTCAATTTCCTATCTTGTCTTCTGTTCCTTGTTGTCTCTTCAAGCTTCTGTTCTATCACCACCGCCTCCCCACCAGATAAATCAACGAGCCCGCTAAATCCAGCCTGTTGCAAAAGCTTTAGGATAGGTCCGTCCAACCCACCCCAAAAATCTAACAACAACTGCCCCAACTTCTATCACTCCCTTCTCTCGGTCTATACAAAGCCTATAGTTATATTCTTTTATTAGTGTACATCTTTTATTATCAATATCAATTATTTCCCGAAAAATCAAAAGCTTTATATCAACAGCCACAAAAACCCTTGACCATAATTAGTTTTTCCATTAAAATTTCTTTACGGTCTTCTAATTCTTTCATCTTTAAAGAAAGGAGATGAGCACGTTGAAAACTGATATCGAAAGAATTGAAGAATGCAGGGCTAAAGCTCCCCTACCTCTTGTAGGAGAAAATGAAGAATTCCTGGAGGCTTTATCTCTAGCTGCGAAATTCGCCCTTACAGAATATCCGGTACTTATTCTGGGTGAAAGCGGAACCGGCAAAGAAAATCTTGCCAGAGCTATTCACGCGAATAGTCATCGAGCAAACCAGCCGTTTATCGCTTTAAATTGTGCTGCCATTCCTGAAACACTAATAGAGAGTATACTCTTCGGGCATGAAAGAGGAGCATTCACAGGTGCTCACTGCAGCAGAAAAGGTCAATTTGAACTTGCCCGAAATGGCACTTTAATGCTGGACGAAATAGCAAAGTTGGATACTTCGTGCCAGGATAGACTATTAAGGGCGATAGGCAATCATGAGATCCTCCCCATAGGAGCCGAAGCAGTCCGAATAGTCCATCCTCGGATTATCTGCGCAACCAGTCTGACCAATCTCAATAAAAGGAGAGAAAAAGGGGAGTTTATTGAGGAGTTATATTATAGGATCAGTGTGGCTATAATATGCCTGCCCCCGCTCAGAGAAAGACAGCAAGATATTCCTCTGCTTGCTGCATATTTTCTCCAGCAAGAAGGTTGTTGCTTTTCTATTTCCCCAGATGTGATTGAGCGTCTAATAAAGCATCGTTGGCCAGGGAACATTCGGGAGTTAGAAGCGGCCATAAAACGAGCTGTAGTCATGGCAGAGGGCAGCGAGATATCTCCCGAAAATATAATTTTCGACCATGAGATTCTTGAGCCTCTTACAAAGAGAGAAGTATTGAACCCCACCGAAGCCATCCGCTCTCTGATTGCATACCTAGCTGAAACAGAAGATTTCACACTGTGGAACTTAAAAGAGGAAATCATAAAAAGGGCCATAAGGTATTGCGAGGGAGATAAAAGCAAAACAGCCCAAATCCTGGGAGTAAGCCGGGATACAATACATAAAAGAACAAGGGGATCACATTAAGGGAAGGGCAGATTGTCTAATAGAGTCATTGGATAATCCCCTTCCTTTTTCTATTAATTTAAAATAAGACTGGGGTTGTAAAGCACTTCTCAATAAATCTTCTTAATTTCGGGGAGGATTCTAACTCCAAAAATTCTTCTGGGGTTAGCCATTTGAAATCATTATGTTCAAAGCTTAAAACTACTTTTTCTGAGTCGGCTTTTGCTTTATAAGCAATTGTTATCCAGAAATCGCCCTCTTTGTTGATATGCGATTCAACATCAAAAGGTAGAGGATTTCTTATTTTCAAGCCAGTTTCTTCTTCAACTTCCCTAATAAGTCCTTCAATTGCCTCCTCGCCAAAATCCAAATCACCCCCGGGCAAATCCCAGGTATTAGGCCTAGTCGGGGCTGTTTCTGTACGATGCATAGCCAAAAACTTGCCTTGTTTATTAAAAATAACCGCTTTTTGGGAAACACCTGTTTTTTTCATACCGATTTCATTCTAACAGAAGTATTTCTGTGTTTCAATTTACTGAGAAATCTAACAAAAGCTCTAACCCCTTACGAAGCCAGAGCTTTTTTAGTCTTTCTGAAAGATATTTGCTTACTCTCCCCCGAACAGCCAAGCAATCAAAGCAATAATGGCTATGATAATAATGGGAATTATGACTCGCCAAAGCAGCCTTTTCAGAATGCTCTTGCCCTTACTGGGTTTTTCAGCCGGTGCGCCACCTGGTTGAGGCGGAGACGGCTTTGGCTGCTCTTGAGGAGATGGAGTTCCGTCTGGCATAAGATTTTAGATAATTGTTAAACGATTAAATGAAAGACCTTTTAATGGTTTTAACCTTTTATTTTTAAATTTATGGTTTTTCTGAAACAAAAGGAATCTTTTTACTTATCTGCATAAAAATTTAAAGCAATTATTTCAATATTTTTGCAGCTAGGCTTTCAACCTCTTCTCTGTCAGTTTTGTTCAGCACAACAAAGATACTAATTCTGGAGCCATCTACTTTAAAAACAGAGGAATTGCCCTCACCCGCTACCCAGTCATAATCCCCCAGCCTTTTTCTTTCACCTGAGGTGCCAGCCACCAAGCCCATTCTGGCATTCTGGGCATCTTGAGAACTGTCATAGCTGATGTTTACCAAGCTCTCTTCAGATGAAAGCCAACATCTCTCACCAGATACTGGCTTTTCACCACCAATCACTGAAAATCTTTCTAAAATAAGAGGGGTAAGTGGGTCGCAAGCCTTACCGGTTTTCTTCACTGCAACAACCACGATTATAGCGATTACTACAATTACAACCCAAGGAATAATAGTAAGCAAAACCCGCTTTTTCTTAGAAAATTTTGAAGTTTTTGAAGGCTCTACCATATACAGAAAGGCCATCCGCATTTCTTTTCTTTGATGAGGATGGATTTTGAAACTTCTGTTTCATCAAAGGTTTTCTCAAATTCTTCAGGCGCTCTTTTGCCATAGCCTGTTTCAACAATAAACACATCTTCGCCAGAAAAGCTCATGTATTTCACGAGGTTCTTGGTTGGCTTAACAAACCTGTCTTCAGATGTGTAATAAATCATACCTTGAGCATCTAAATAGCCTTCTTCTTTGGGAACAACCTTAGAGAGAATATGAAGCTTTGAAGTTTTAGGCATTACTATATATTTGCCCCCAATCAGTTTTGTTTTAAAACTGCCAATCAAAGAACCCCAATTGAGAACCCCTTGATAGCTCCAGCCAAAACTCATTGTGTAGTCTTTTTCTTCAAGCTGAAAACCGCCAAAGTCGGCTGCTGGGTAAACAATGCCAGCAGTCACAGCTATGCTATGATTAGAGATATTCTCTATTTCCAGCCTCACAACAATTTCATCTCCCACATTAACCTCGGGAAGCTTGCTGGCTGTCGAACCCTGAACCTCCAAGCGAATATCCAGGCCCGGCTCCTGCTTGGCTGTTGTAATGTTGTCTTTAATTTGGGTGTAGGTTTGAGCATATCCAATTTTGTAATCGCTTTGCTCTTCTTGAATTTTCTTGGCTACTTCTTTATCTGTGACTTCTTTAACCTCTGTTGAAACTGTTTCAACGCACTTGTTGCTTTTGCACACCCCTTTTGAACAATGCCAATTTTCAAGGCATTCACCGCTTATAATTTTCCCGTTCTTGCAAAGCTTTGGTGTGTAGTCCTTAAAAAAGGTGCTTTGGTTTGTGCCAGAGGGTACCACCAATGTCCCCTCAAAAATAGTGCCTCCATAAGACTCATGCAATCTGTATCTTTTATCCTGATAATCATGGACGTACATAAAGAAAGACCCCACTTCACAGCAAGAGTCAGAAACATGGCAATCCTTTGAGCAATTCTTGCAATCTTCTCCCACCCATTCCTCGCAGTTTTTGTTGCCACAGACAGGCTCGGGTTTTTCACAATCCTCTGGGCAGTTTGAATAACTCTCTCCTTCACCGCAGCTACCATCACCACAAAAACCTTCAGAGGGCTCTAACTTATCAACAAAGATTCTTGCCACCCTCTTAGCTACATCAAGAGAAGGCGTGCCCTTATCCTGGCTCACCGTAATGTTAATTAAATAATTGGAAACTGGCACCATCAAGTCTATTCCGTTCTTGAAATAATATTCAGTGTAGTCACTGCCCGTGGTTGACCTAAAATACTTGGCTGAATAATCCCCCACCTTTGTTGACTTAGTGCTTTCGCATCTGGCATCCCTGATTTCTTTGTAAGCTTCTTTAGCTAAGGGAATCCAGTCTTCCATATAGGTTTTTGTCTTTTTAGCGCTTTTCAAGTAAACAATGTCAACGTCAATCTCACCATCTTTTTCTCCATACTCATCAAAATAATAAGCAATGTAGCATTTCTCAACGCCATATTCTTTTTCCCAATCTTCTATCTCTATCTCCTCAACTTCAATCAAAGGAAACCCTTCAAGCTCTTGAGGAAAAACGCTCTTTGAAAGGCCGGCTGCTTGAAGTTGAGACAGGCAAAAAATAAAAAGCAACAAAACCGTTGCTCCTCCTAAAATATAATTTCTTGTATAATTTTTCCGCTTTAAAAACTTTGCTTTGTAGTTATCCATGTCCTCCTCCTTATAAAAATCTTTAGACCTTCTACTATTTTACCAAAATAAAAAAGCAAAGTATAACCACTTATCCACACCCCAGAAAAACATGGACAAACCTAGCCACAAAGCAATTTCTCCTTTAACCAAAAAGCTGTCTATCTTCAAAAACCTACTTAAAGTTAGACAGCTTTTACTTTTTCCTCCTATATTTCTCCATAAATTGAATGTTGAGGTCAAAACCGGAATTGCACTCTTCCCAAGACCCGGTGATGATCGCTGACGTAGTCAACTGTCAACGCAAGATTATCATTCCGAGTCCATAGCCGAATGCCGTTCGTCCAGATAATATCCGATTTCCTGTCCCTTTTCTCTGGAGTAATGACTTGGTAGTCAGCCTGACTGTGAACCTCAACCCAGCTCAGGAACTTGAAACCGAGAAAGACATAGAAGCCTTTCTTATCTGGAAGGGATTCGCCAGTCTCCTCATCTGTTCCCTCCTGCATCAAGGCATAGGCAGCTCCCTTAGCGGTAAAACGTGAGGTCTTGTTCTCAGTGTCCACCACGAAGAGATTATATCCTTCAGCAAGTTGGGTTGTCCCGGCAAGCGTAGAAGTAAAGCTGTCCCCGCTAAACAGAGAGTAGCTCACTCTATTTGAGAACTCTACACTCTCAAGGCTCTCTTTCTTGTAGAAGACCTTATCGGTAGTACCAGTAATATCTGCCAAGATGCCAAACCGCCAGATGTCTTTCTGAACCTGGATACCATACCCGTAGAATTTCCCAGGCACTCTGGGATATTCTACTGTCTCAAGCTGGTGTTGGCCTGGGGTGGTATAACCACCAGCCACAAATATCAAAGGTCCCTTCAAGGACCAACCCCCGAGAGTATACTTAGCCCATGCCTGCTTGAGCCAGTTGGAACTCAGCTCGCCCTCAAGAAGCGGCTGAGCCTGGATGAAGATAATGACGGGAGACGACCCAATAACTGGCGTTTTTGTCTCTAAATAGAGACGCCCCAGTTTCCACTGCACTTTAGGAGCTACACTGCTATCGAAGCAGACCTGGGTGAACCCCCATAATTTCAAGTCTGCCCACCGGGTTTGAATCGGGGGGATCAAATTCTGTCCTCGAGCCAGCACAGGAACAACCATCAAGAATACCACCAGGAATATCATTACTTTTTTCATCTTCGTTACCTCCTTAGAGTCGTCAACTCAACTAACTACAATTGTTATGATTGGAATCCTAACTTATTGAAAAAGAGCACATCTCCTCTCCTCTATTCTTTCTTTAACGTTGAATATATAAACGTAAAAGTTATGTCAAAAATCATCTCGTATTCCGTTGTGAAACAAGCCTATCATATCAGACAATAGATGTCAACAATCTGTCAAACCCAGCCTAAAATAAAAAAATCCTGCCCCACTTTTGTTAAATCTTCAGCTGGCAGGTATTTTGGACAGAATTCAGAGATTTAACTCTTCTTTAGGCTTTTATGTAGTTGGGCGAAAAAATCTAAGGCGTATTTGTAGCTTTCTCTGCCTATTTGTTTAGCTTCGTCCGTGGTTATTGAGTTCCATTTTCTTTGTAAATGACCCTTGATATAATAATCATCAACAATCTTATTCAGGGTGTCGCCTCTGCGGGTGCGAGCCATAATGATTCTGGCTACACCCAAAGGACCAAAAGCCTCAAGCTTGTCTGCGTCCCGCAAGATTTTAACCTCAATAGATTCGTTCTCTTGCTTATATTTAGGGTCTGAACCATGATATTTAATAGCTTCCAATGCTTTTTCTTTTTTCTCCTCTGGAAAATCTATTTTCTTGAAAGCTTGCCTGGCTAAGTCATAATCTTTTCCGTGATAATCTTCACCTGTTTCCTCTGGATAAAAAGCTGCCAAATCATGCAGGAAACTGGCAGCAATCAAAGCCTCTCTGTCTGCTTTAATGCCTTCTCTTTCAGCTATTTTACGAGCCAAATCCAAAGTGATCAAACAAACTCGCCTGTGATGGTCTGGACCATGGCATTTCAAAGGATTTCTTGCTTCTTCGTAAAGCTTTTTATTGCTCTGATAAAATTTTTCTATTAATTCCTGTTCCATGATTAAAAGAGATTATTGGAACCTTCCGTCGAATAAAATAATGCTTGGTTTTCCACCAAGCAAAGCAGAGATAATGATATTCGCATCAATAACAATTAAAATCTTCATTTTTGGTGATAAAATTTATCAAAATCTCTTAGAATATCTTTTTCACTCAGTCCTTTTTCTTCTAACTTTTTCCTTACAGCTTTTGTTCCCTTAAGGAATTCGGCTTTCTTCAAACTCAAAATACGATGCCTCAAAGCATCTTCAATAAATTCCTTGTCACTCTTATAGCCGTACTCTTTCATTGCTTCAAGTACCGCCTTTTTAGTTTTAGAAGATAGTTCCACAATCATACATTTTTATTATATCTTCTCTGGGCTGTAATGTCAATCCAAATGTAGTAAATTCTAGTCCCTTATACCAACAATCTCAATATGTGGAGCTAATCCTATTAGAGAAGGATCACTATTGAATTGTAGTTCTAGCTTTAATGCCCTTTTATAAAAATTCTTATCTGCAAGCAGTTTATTTCTTTCTTCTCTTTCTATGTTGTTAATAAAAACAGGTTTGCCGATAATGCCTTTCACATTGATATTGCTTTTTGAATAGAGTTGCCTTAACTCAGAAACTGTAAAATTGTATTGGGGAAAATTTCCAAGATTCACAATGTGGGTTTTTAACAATATGGGCAGCTGCTTAAAGTCTTTTCTCTTAATCAATCCTGTGATAGTTGCAAAAAATCCATCAACAGAAACGATAATAGGGGCTCCTTTTCGTGCCACTCTTGCAAGTTCTTTAATTGCCTTTTTAGGATTGCAGCAGTATCCCACCGGGTCGCCCTCTGCAATCGCCATAGAAAAAGAACTATCTTTGAACTCTTTCATATTAATTATGTCAGAGTAAACAAATGTTATTCTTTTTGCCAAGGGGGTGCTCTTTATCATTTTCTCACCAGCTTTTAACATCTTCTTTGCAACATCAGTGCAAATCACATCAAAACCTAACTTGGCAATTTTCCTTGCCCAATATCCTGTCCCTCCTCCAGCATCGAGAACTGGATATTTTCTGCTCTTTGGTAAATATTTTTTAATATGCTGCCAAGTGATGTCATGATATAAATTCCAGTAAGGTGTCTGATAAGATTTTTCGTATTCTTTTGCAATTCTGTTATGGAATTGAGTTGATTTTGTAGCCATAAGTTTATTTCTTAATCTTTATCACCCAAAGAGCGCTGCCTAGGGTTCTTTTATCACGCTTTTCTTTTTCATCTAAAGAATCAATTAATTTTTGAAAGTTCGCTTTGTCGTTTGCGTCCTTTATTCTGTTTAACGCCTCTGTGTAGATTTTTCTTGTGTAAACATAATCTTGTTCCCATAAGCTGGTTTTATAATCTTGAAATTTGATGATTTCATCACCAAAAGCAGTGTAGCCCTTGTTTGTATCCTCTAAACTTTCGTAATCTTTGAATCCTCCAACGCCTTTAATACCTGCCAGCAAATAAGCATCGCTAATAACAATTAAGCCCTCATTTCTAACAGTATTCCTCAATGCCTTAATGGTAGGTTTGGCTTTGCCAAAAACATGAGGAGGTGCTACCCATAAAAGCACATTACAAATATCTTCTTGCTTAACAATTGCTTTAATATCACCAACCTCAAACTCACACAAGTGGCTCACTCCTTTTTTCTCTGCCAGTTCCTTGGCATATTTAATATAGTCAGGAATAATATCATAACCAATTACCTTAACACCATATTTCTCAGCCAAGGGAATTGATACTCCTCCTTGCCCGCAAGGCATATCCAAAACTGTCATTCCTTTTTGCAAGCCTAAATTATCAAGTAGTTCTGGCAATTCTCTACCCATGCCGTTGAGAATTTGGCTTTCTGGCCTGATATAAGACATTAAGGGAATCATCTCTTCCTCAATATCCATTATCTGAGCCAAGTATTTAATTTGCTCTTTGGTGTAAGCCACAAAGCTTCATTGATAATCAAAAATAGAAATGCCGAGCTGTGAGAGAAGATTGTTTAACTTAAACAAGGGCAAGCCAACGACGTTGAAGTAGCAGCCTTCTATTTTTTCAACAAAGACAGAGGCTTTTCCCTGTATACCAAAAGCGCCAGCTTTGTCCAAGGGTTCGCCTGATTTAATATAGTCCTCTATCTCTCTTTCTGTCATTTTTTTCATCTTAACCTTGGTTAATTCAAAATCCTGCAATTCTTTTTTATTTTCAACATCAATCACTGCTATGCCGGTAATAACCTCGATGATATTGCCGCTTATTTTATTGAGCATCTCTCTGGCTTTTTCTTCAGTATGAGGCTTGCCAAGAATTTTACCATTAAAAACAATGATTTCGTCAGCTGAAACAACAATACCTTCCTCCACTCTCTTTGCCACATCCCTGCCTTTTTCCAAAGAGTGATGTAAAACTAAATCTTTTGGAGACAATTTTAAGGTATTGTCTTCTTCATAAGAGCTTGTTGCTATATCAAAATTGTCTCCAATTAACATCTGAAGAAGTTCTTTTCTTCTTGGTGAAGCTGAAGCTAAAATTATCTTTTTCATATTTCACCATTATTCTAGCAGAAACCGATTGCGTCTTCAATGAGATTAAGGTGATAGCCTTTGTTAAAAAATGGGCTGTGGATAAGTTTGTTGTCCAGAAATATGGTTTTAAGCTAAAATAAATAATATAATAAGCAGGTATGAATAAGAAAGCTTTAATCATCATTATAATAATTGTTGTTGTAATAGCAGCAGCGGGTGGTTTCTATTATTTTCAATACCAAAGAAAGGACGCAGGAGAAGAAAGCTCCCTACCTGAAGGAGCAATGCCGAAAATAGAACTACCTCAAGCCGAAAAGGGGGCACCAGTAGTTGACCTGGGCAAGGCAACAGAGAATCCTTGGGAGAATATGCCATCAACAAATCCTCTTGAAGGGGCAGTAAATCCCTATGAGGATTCGTACCAAAATCCATTTACTGAAGGCGAATAATTACATTAGTAATACTATGAATAAATATTCTATAAGCTTACTGACATTTTCAATAATTTTGTTCTTGAGTGCAGCTGCCTTGGTTGTAGCTCAAGAAGATCCTTTTTCTCAAATAAGCTATCCTGTTGCAGAGCTTGGCAATTGCCAGAACAGAGACGCCTGCGAAGCTTATTGCGAAAAAGAAGAAAATATGAAAGCCTGCCTTGATTTTGCTGAAGCTCATAATTTAATGCCAAAAGAAGAGATTGAAATGGCTCGTAGAATGTTAGCAAGCGGAGAAACAGTGGGTCCGGGAGGTTGTCAAAGCATGGTGGAATGTGAAGCATACTGCAATGATATCAACCACCTTGAAGAATGTATCACCTTTGCTGAAGAACATAATATGATTCCTGCAGACGAACTTGAGGAAGCAAAAAAAGTAATTGCTGCTTTGAAAAAAGGCATAAAACCTCCAAAGTGCGGTGGCAAAAGCGAATGTGATATTTATTGCTCAAGGCCTGAAAATATGGAAGAGTGCATTACCTTTGCTGAAGCAGCCGGGCTTATACCACTAGACGAACTTGAAGATGCTAAGAAAATGCTAGAAGCAGTTAGAAGGGGGGTTAAGCCTCCTAACTGCCACGGCAAAGAGGCTTGCGATATTTACTGTTCAAAGATTGAAAATATGGAAGAGTGTATGGAATTCGGAATAGCTGCTGGCTTTATCCCTCCTGATGAAATAGAGGATGCCAGGAAAATGCTAGACGCACTCAAAAGAGGAATAACACCGCCTAACTGCCAGGGAGAAGAAGAATGTGATGTTTATTGCTCAAAGCCGGAAAACATGAAAGAATGCATGGAATTTGCAGTGGCTGCTGGCTTTATGCCACCAGAGGAAATAGAGAACGTTCAAAGAACTTTGCAAGCAATTGAAAAAGGAGTAATGCCCCCTAACTGCCAGGGAGAGGAAGAATGCGATATTTATTGCTCTCAAGAAGAGCATTTTGAAGAATGCGTTAACTTTGCTGAAGCTGCTGGTTTTATGACACCAGAAGATGCAGAGAGAGCCCGATTGACAGGCGGTAAAGGACCTGGGGGCTGTCAAACAGAAGAAGAATGTCAAGCTTTTTGCGGAGACCCAGCCAACATGGAAGAATGCATAGATTTTGCAGTAAAAATTGGTGAAATGACCCCCGAGGAAGCAGAACAAGCAAAAACAGGTATGACGGGCGGTCCTGGTGGCTGTCAAAGCGAGGAGGAATGCAGGGCATATTGTGAAGACCCAGCTAATGCAGAAGAATGCCTTAGGGCTGCAGAAGAAATGGGAGAATCCGTACCATCAGGCACAGAAGGAACGCCACCACCAGAAGGTGAAATGCCACCACCTCCAGAAGGTTACATACCACCCCAAGAACAAATGCAAATGCCACCACCTCCTGGAACTGAAACAATGCCACCGCCATCAGAAGACGAAAAAATACCGCCCCCAGGAGAAATAATACCACCGCCAGAAAAGGAAACAGAGATAAAACCTGAAGCATTCCTAAGAATAGCAGGAAGATTTTTAGCAAACGTTCTCTTAATATCTTTCGGCCTCTAACTAAACCATCTGACCATTGACCTAGGACAAATATTGTAAACGTACTAGGACAAAACAAACATGGAAGGAGTTTCGCTCCTTCCACTTACTTCTTCCACTTCAGTTAATGACTAGAAATGGGCTTTTTTTGTTTAAAAAAGGGCAGCGTCGACTCAACAACGAGCCGACGCTCTAGGATTAATAAGTTGGAAGAAAATCTAGTCAGCGACCTGTCTTTGATCTGCTGGTTCTACTGTCCAGACATCCCGCGTCCAGATATCCTCCTTTCCATAGTTCTTCCAGGCTTCAGCAGCCAGTTTGCCGTATTCCTCTGCATACCGATCCAGATAGTCGGCCATCTCATTGATCACGGTGTCAGCGCCTTCATGGGTAGGATAAGCGCCGTGCTCTGCCACCAATTCTCTGAGGGTCTCAGGATGGTCAATTATCATACAGGGGAGAAGTGGGTTCTCATTATTAACCTGACGCTCTCTGATACCATCGAAAAACGGGGACTTGATCGCCTCCATCAAAGATTTCTCCTTGATGTTGTCCACTGCGAAATGAACGAATACGCAGGGTTCAACATCCCCCTTACAGTTAATATGCAAATACCTTCTACCACCTGCAATACACCCACCCACCAGAGGCCCATCGTTCCAGAAATCTGCCACAAGTATGGGTTTCGTTGCGCGCATACGCTTTACTCTCTGCCGCAACATATCGCGCTGCTCAGGCGTGGGCATCAAATCCAACTGAGGTTCACGTCCTATTGGAATATAAAGGAAGTACCAACCAAAGGCACAGCCTCTATCTACCATGGTATCTACAAATTCTTCACTAGACAGCAGGTCAACATTGTGCTTTGTTACAGTGGCTGAAAAGCCAAACAATGCCTTTGCATCTTTCAGCCTACCCATAGCGTCACGCACCTTTGCATAGGTTCCTTTACCTCTTCTGGCATCGGTTTCAGCCTCGTATCCTTCAACGCTTATGGCGGGTGCTGCGTTTCCCAGCTCAACGAGTCTTGCCACCACCTCATCAGTAATGAACGTACCATTGGTGTATATCTGATATGATATATCGTGATGCTTCTCAAATATATCCAACAAAGGCTCGTAAAAGAAAGGTTCGCCACCGGAGATGGTAACAAAGTACATGCCCATATCCCTTGCCTCGGAGATAACCCTACAAACTGTATCAAAATCCAGTTCGTCTGATTTCTTATACTCTCCTGCATAGCAACCATAGCAGTTAAGGTTGCATCGCATAGTAGGGCTGATGACGAAAAAGAACGGTGGCATTATCCCTTCTTTGCTGAGAATTTCTTTCCTTGTGCCATAGCCCATCAATACCGCGTTGGTGAAGAAGTTCACCACCATGTTCTGGTAATAATTAGGGTGCAAATCCCGGCGCACAAGATTCCTGATCAGATACAAGGCAGGATGTCCTTGTTCAAAGAGCGCCCCGATCTCATCAACGTAACGCCTTTGAGTGTCTGTGATCATAAACCTCTTTGCCAACCGGGTCATTCGGATAAGGCTCTCGTCAGAAGCACTGGCAAGCATAGTAGCCATCTGCCCTATAAGGTGTCTTGCAGTATAAGCTTTCGCCTTCTCCCTAACTCTCCTTACGTAATTCATTCTTGGTACCTCCTTCTAGCCGCAAAGTCAATCCACCAGCGGAACTAAACAGAAAACCATAAACACAAAAAATGATTGTCAAAGCCATTGGTATGACTACTACCTTATTTAAACCATATTTTTGGAAATATATCAAGGGACAAGTCTTTTTACTCTTGATACTAGTTTGTTTTGGGAGTAAAATAAATAAGATTTTTCAATGCTTCTTGAGAAAAGTTTAAAATCTTAAGGAGCATTATGTTCTTTAAGTATTTAATCAGTATTTGATAAAAATAGTTTGAAATTATTTGTGGTGTTGAAGACAGTTAAGAATATAGAATATAATGTAGGACACGAACAAAGGAGAAAAACAATGGGAAAAATAGTATGTCTTGACCCGAGGGCAAAGTTTAATGCTTACGGTTGGTTTAAACTCCCCTTGCTCGGGCTCTTGTATGTAGCAACGGTTTGGAAACAATTAGGACATGAAGTTGAGGTTATATCTGAAGTTTTCGGGGATGTCTATGACGCTTTGCGCCATGAATTAAGCCCTCAGTTTATAGAAAAGCTGAGAGGAGCTAAAGTCTTAGCTATATCGGTTATGACGGCCACTGCTGTCAGGGCCTATGCAATAGCTGATGCAGCAAGAAAGGTTTGCCCCCATCTTTGGATAATAATGGGTGGTCCACATGTTTCTTTCCAGGAAGAGGAGGCACTGCAACATTGTAATGCTGTTGTGAAGGGTGAAGGTGAGTCTGTCGATGTTTTGGAGCGAGCCTTAGGGAGCTCGGGTGTAATCAAAGCCCCCAGCTTAATTGAAAACCTCAATGACCTGCCTTTTCCTGATTTTGATCGGATTGAGGGTTATGGGCCATGGCTTAGTGGAAGAAACCGGAGATGGCGAAGGCGCTGGGTGCCGATCCTGACCTCTAGAGGATGTCCTCAGGCCTGTTCTTTCTGCAGTGTAACTAAAATGTACGGAAGAAAATATCGTTGTCGGGATCCTAAAAATGTGCTTGAAGAAATGGAAGAAAGGATCGCAAGGGGATATGCTCCTAACTTTTTCCTTTGCGATGATAACCTTGGTGCAAACCCTGAACGACTAAAGAAATGGGCCGAGCTTATCCATACAAGAATCATTAATGAATTGGGCTGCCGGAATCTCAGGATTGTTGGTGAAGCAAGAGTAGAGATAGCCAAAGACGAGGAACTATTGAGACTGCTGCACTTAGCCAAGGTAAAGTGTATATTCATCGGGGTTGAATCCGTGAGTCCTCAAACTTTGGCTGAATTTAATAAAAGACAAACCGTGGAAGACATTAGGTATTGCGTCAGCCGGCTAAGGGCCCATGGAATCCAAGCCCAAGGTATGTTTGTAGTAGGTGGTAAAAATGATACACCCAGCACCCTAAAGCAGACCGTGGCTTTTGCTCGTGAGACAGGCATGAACACAATCCAAATATCCATTTTAATTCCTTTGCCTGGAACAAAAATGTATGAGATGTTAGAGAGCCAGGGGAGGATTTTCACTAAGGATTGGTCGCTCTATGACGGAACAGTAGTTGTATTCTTCCACCCTCAGATGACCATGCGGCAGCTACAGCAAGCCTTCCTGCGTGCCTGGCAAAGATTCTATCTATGGAAAGCCATGCGGAATCCCCTCTATTTAGTGGCTACTATTGTAGGCACTCAACTATGGGAGAGAATACACGGGCAAGCGTTCAGGGAATTAGCCCGGCAATTTGAAGGTTAAACTAAACTAGGAGGTGAATTTCAAACAGACTGAAGGAGATAGGCAAAACTTAGCCTCTCGGGCTAAACAAAGAAGGCTCTCGTTTGAGAGCCTTTTCCGCTGTTTAGTTTACAACCCCCAGGGGGTTGTAAACTAAAAAGTCCTTTTTGAGGGACTTTTTAGTTGGTGAGTAAGGTTTAAATCAATCTTCTTCCAAGCCAGTACATCGCCAGTTTATTTCGGCTGTGTTTTGCTCAATGTCAATAACGCAGGCAGGATTGCAGCCTTCTTTTGGTTCTGATGGCTCAAAATCAAGCCACCAGGTGCCGGTTTCTGAATTGCAAACACCAGTCTCTTTTATAGTGCCCTGCTCTGCGCACTCGCTACCTGCAGCAATCTCTTGAGCATTAAACAGGCTCATGCTAGCACCCGATCCTGCAACGCAGGTTTCCCCTCCTTCTGTAAAAACCCTGCCATCAGGGGTTTGGCATTGGCGCGGAGCATCTCCTGTTACATTATAGCCAGCCTGCACACACTGCTCAAAACTGGTAACTTCTGAATGACAGGTTTCTCCATCAAAGCACTTGCCCTCTCCACAATCACATATTTTAACCTCATGGCTGTTTTCTGGAGCGCATCCGCAAGGTCCTGCGACACACATATTGGGAAAATCACTGGTTTCTGTGCAACACAATAGAGTTGCCACTGTTCCTCCAGAGGCTATGCAAGCCTCTTCTAAAGTCTGGGGCTCCTCAGGAGGTGGGCTAGGCTCTCCCGGTGTCACAAAATACTGGTAAACCAGATAGCCTACAACCACAACAATAATTATAATAATTACTGCAACTATTCCTTTAGACATATTCGTTAAATATTATTTATAATAAGCGTTCAACCTTTTATTTATTTTATCAATAAAAAAACAAAAAACAACCGGTTAATTATTAACTTTGTTCTTTGCCCTCAAAAATTCTTTTGAAAATCTTAGCAAAATCTACGCGGTCAAAAATCACTTCACCAATCAAAGCAAAGGGAATGGCTAGCAAAATAACTATGCCGATTGTTTTTAAAGTAATAGAAGCATCGGTTGCTAACTTAATAGCAAGCAAATCTTCAGTGATTCCGATAGCTATGCCAAACAGCAAAAATTCGAAAATAATTTCCATCTTGCGCCAGTTCATATATTTTATTTTAACAAACCCAAAAACAAATTAAAATCTTCAGCAATGCAGTGGTATCTTATTGGATTTTACCGTCAGAGATCGTTAAAACTCTTTGGCCCTCTTTCACATAATCCGCTTCGTGGGTTGCCATAATAATGGTTTGACCAGCGCTGTGCAAACGTTTGAAAAGGGTTAAAATTATTTTTGCTGTTTCTGAATCAAGGTTTGCTGTTGGCTCATCAGCAAAAACAATTTTTGGACTGTTAACAATGGCTCTGGCAATGGAAATCCTCTGTTGCTGTCCGCCTGAAAGCTGGCTTGGCATATTGTTCATCTTGTCTTTTAAGCCAACTTTATCTAAGGTGTCCATTGCCATTTTCCTGGCTTTTCTGCCACTTAATCCCATCATCAACAGAGGCAAAATAACATTATCCATGGCAGTCAACTCAGGAAGTAAAGCATAATCCTGAAAAACATAACCAAGTTCTTCCAGCCTCAGCCTTGTTTTTTCTTTTTCAGTAAGCAGAGAGGTATCACATTCGTCCAAAATAATTTTCCCTGAGTTAGGGTTATCTAGCAAGCTTAACTGATACAAAAGTGTGCTTTTGCCAGAGCCCGACCTGCCAGTAATGATTAAAAACTCCCCCTTTCTAACCGCTAAAGAAACCTCGTCTAAGGCAACAAAATACCCCTCACCTGTTGGGAATTTCTTAACAATATTTTGAGCTTGTATAATATATTGATTGTCCATAGGCTAAAAAATCTAGCGGCCTAAAACAGAATCTAAGGTGTTCTTTTTCACAACCATTCTAGCTGGAATCAAGCCAGCTACTATTGATATTAAAAATAAAAGCCCCAGCCTTAAAGCAACACCCCAAAGAGGCGCCACCAAAATGCCGTCGCTGAATGGAAAGTCAATCGGATTTAAATCTATGTAAGGCTTTAAAAATCCATAAAGCAACATCAGGCCTATTAAGGAACCGAATAAAGCGTAAAAAAATGCCTGCATCATGTAAGCCAGCTCAATAGCGCTGGGACAAATGCCAATAGCCTTGAGGATGCCTATGTACTTTCTTCTGGTAATGGCATTGATGAAAATAACAATGAAAATAGTAATGGAAGCAACGATTAACCCAATCAAGCCAATAATCAATCCAAGCGAATTGAAAGTCAAAGAAATATCTTTAAAAAACTGACCCTGCGACTCCTCCCAGGTTTCAACCACGGCATCCTCTTTGCTGATGCCGCTTTTGACAAGGTTTTCTTTAACGTATTCAGGCTCTATGCCTTGTTGAATCCTTAAGGCTATCTCCTGGGCATTGTTGGCGCTAAGACCCATAATTGCCCTTGCCCGGCGTTCAATCATATAGACCCTTGTGTTAATCTCGCCGATTTTACTTTTGACAATGCCTTTGACCCTCATCTCTTGGACATTTCCTGCAACAAAAATCCTGACTTTAGTGCCAACCTCAACACCCGTTAAAGTCTGCAGCCCCGGGATATCCGTGGCATACTGCTCCAAGAGATTGGAACCTATTAAAATAAAAGTATCGTCATCTTCATTTAAGTATTGCCCCTCAACTACCAGCCCTGAAAGATTGCTTAGAGCATCTTCGGATGATGGCTCAATGCCGGTTATCTGAGCGCTAACTTCCTCTGGCAACTTCTGAAAGTCAGTACGTGTTTTATAATTTGCTTCAACCACCCCTCCAATTACATAACGGGCAGAAATTGCTTTAATTTCGGGCAAGCCCTTTGCAATTTCCATAATTTCTATTGAATCTTCAATAGAGGTTTTTTTCTCGGGCTTCCTAATGAAAACATCTCCGGAAAACTGTTCTCTGTAAGCTATACTTGATCCCTCAACCAAACCAACGAGGATTCCGTTAACCACTACTAAGTTTAAAAAGGTGAACATCATTATGAAAATGGTGAGCACATTAACCCACCAGCTACCCTTTTTAATCTGCTTTAAAGCTAAAAACACTCCGACCCTTAAAAATTTGTCGCAGAAAATCTTGAACTTGGCACAGGTCTTTTTAATTTTGCTTTTTCTTTCTTTCATTACGTTGCTTGCTTCAACAATCTTTTGTTTCTTTATTATCTCTATATTAACAAAAAATCTAATAAATTCCATCCATCTTCTTCAAACGAAAAGTTGGTTCTAGTCAACCCTCATCAATTAATATGAGACAAAGAGAATTGAACTTAGCAGTGGATTCCTTGTTGACTTGAAAATAATTAATGTTTATCATTAACTAACATGCTGAAAATAAAAAAACATGGGGTTCTGCTTGAACCCACTCAACGTGATTTCGAAAATCTGGCAGTGTTTAATCCCGCGGTCTGTAAGGAAGGTAATGATGTATACGTATTCTACAGAGGTATGGACAAAGAGCATAGGTCATGTATTGGCTATGCAAGATTAGAAGGACCAACCACTCTCATTGAAAGATGGAAAAAACCAATCATAAGCCGCGAGTTCAACTATGAAAGCAAGGGGGTGGAAGATCCCAGGATTGTTAAGCTTGATGACTTGTTTTATCTTTTTTACGTAGCTCACGACGGAAAGAACGCCCTAACAGCTTATGCTGTAAGCGAAGACCTGAAAAATTTTGAAAAGAAAGGGATAATTACAGCTCAAATTCCCTATCGCCAACTAGAAACCATATTCAAAGAGGCGGGCCTTAAAGAAAGCTACTCCAAGTTTGCTAATTTCTATGAAGAAATGGCTGGAGAAGATGTTTTATTTTGGGGGAAAGACGTTTTCCTTTTCCCAAAAAAATTCAATGGTAGGTTTGCTTTACTCCATAGGGTTCTGCCTGGCATCCAAATCGCCTTTTTTGATTCTCTTGAAGACCTCACTGAGGAATTCTGGAGAGAACACTTTAGACATCTTGCTGAATACACAATCCTGGAAAACGAATATTGGTTTGAATCAAGCCATATTGGAGGAGGATGCCCTCCGATTGAAATAGAGGAAGGCTGGCTTTTAATTTTCCACACCACCGAGAAAAGAGAAACAGGAGAAAAAATCTATCGCGCCTCAGCCGCTCTCCTTGATAAAAAAAATCCTCTTAAGCTGCTCGGACGACTCAAAAACCCACTATTCTCTCCAGAAAAAGAGTGGGAAACATTAGGGGTGGTTCCAAACGTGGTTTTTCCCACAGGCACCGCCTTATTCAACGGCGAGCTCTATATCTATTATGGGGCGGCGGACACAAGGGTAGCTGTGGCTTCCCTTAATATCCAAGAGCTTGTCAAGGAACTTAAAAAAACACCTAACAACAATGCCTCAAGAAGTTAATATTCTCTATCTCTCTACCTTCCCTCCCAGAGAATGCGGTATTGCCACTTTCACAAAAGACCTCACTGATGCTTTGCAAAGAAGATTCAACCCAGCCCTTAAATCAAAGCTAGCTGCC
>CAYGBM010000032.1:0-10300 GCA_964348225.1 uncultured Candidatus Saccharibacteria bacterium
ACATCACCTTTTTTACCTGCAAAATTTGAAATATGACAGCAACTAAAAAATCCTCACAATCCTTTGTTGTGAGGACTTTCTCATTCTATAAACATCAATCCTTTCTTTTAGAATCTTACGATTCTTGATTTAAAGAGCTTGGAATAGGGCACGATTCTTAGAAAACCAATAACGGTTTAATACCGTTTTTTATGAGAGCCCTAACTCCTTCCTGCCACATTGCGTCCTCTATCTGTTGCATCTGGAAGTTGTAGTCGGACGCCTCTTGTGCTTGTCTCTCCCACATCTCTATTTCTTCTGGTGTAGGGACATACTCTTCTGGTGTGGATGTATTCTTATTGTGTTCTCCTGCCATAACCTCATCTCCTTTTTATATCATGTCATTCCTACTGATATACTATGTTATAGAACTCTCTGCATTGCTCAGGTGTACCATACAAGACCACCCTTACAACCTTTCCGTCTTTCTTATAGATTCTGGCAGTAATTTGAGTATTACCACGCCAAGATTGCTGCACAAACTCAGATAGAGGCGGCAAATGGTGAGCCATGCCATCTTCTGACACAGTTAGCTCTGACCTATCAGAGAAAACCAATCTGATGGCATTTTCTTTTCCGCCACCCTCCATTTCTACCTCTACATCTTCAAAGGAAATTACTATCCTGGTTTCTTCTTCATGAACTCCTGCTGTCATACGCTCAAACATTGCTTTGAGCTTCGGGTCGATCTCTCTTTGGCACATCTTTTCCTCCTGTCCGTATTACGGACTTTTATGAAAGAACTGCATTTATTTGTCGGTTTCTGACGAACCGATTCAAGTCTCTAAGGCGGTACGATCATCACCTTAAAAAGTTGAGAGAGCGGCTATGCCCAGCTTATAACCACTCTCATATGTTCTGTGTGCTTTACTGGGCTTTATATTCATCAAGACCTTTCAAAAGCCTTATTAGATATTCATTAAGATCTTCTGGGGCAAGCTTAATTTTCTCAAAATAGGGAATGTGCTTTAAGAGAGTTGCCGCCATTTCTCGGATATCTTCAGGCTCAGAAGGATCGTCTTTCAATCTTGTTAATTCTACTCGATACTCTTCATCCATTATCTGCAGTATTGAATGGGCTATCGCAGCCTTGACCAAAGAAGAGTCCTCAAGTAGAAATCTATCCAGCAAGATTGCCAGGGCTTTGCTCTCGCCGCCATATTCTCCCAGGGCGTAGGCGGCATTTCTGCGAACATCCTCATCAGAAGAATGAAGCAGTTCCACCTGCTGTTGGTAATCAGAGCTGGATTTGCAAGATACAAGAATGAGAGATAGTGCTACACAAATCATTAACGAACAAATCCGCATTTGAAATTTCCTCCTTTCTTGGATTTTTCTCTTCAACTAGATATTCAAGCTGATTTCAAATTCCCCTAGAACTAATTCAGCCGATCCGATGACGATATGATTTCAAAGAACATCTCCCACACCTAAATTCACAAATGATTATGAACTTGGGTGTATGGGTGAGATACCTCACCCATTTTTCTCCTTTCTTATGTTGAGGATTTCTCATCAGGCAAGTATTAAGAGAGGTCTCTTCGCTATATAGCCCACATAACATTCTTATAACCACCGGAAAGTATTCTGCGAGCTATTTCAGTTCCCTTTTCATCCTTCTCAATAAGCTCTCTCAAAGCCTCCTCGTCCTCTTCTGTCGTAAATGTATAGACGACGTGGAAGGCTATCTCGGCTATACTATTGCCGTCTAACCGCCCCAGAAGAGCAAGGCGTAGAGGCAATGTTTCCTTCGGGTGATCTTTTGAGATTTTATCTACGGCTTCAGCCACGCTAGCGAAGAAGACCCTTACCATCTCTCGGCTCCTGCCCTGCCAAAGCTTATCATTATCAATAAGCATTTGGAAGACGGGAAGATGTTCAACGCCAAAACCTTCACGCAGATAATACACATCTTCGAAATATACATACATATTGAAGTTCCAAGGCTCTGCGTGTTCTAAGTCGCTCAACACCTCAAATACAGGCAGACATCTTTTATCCTTGACAAAGGATGGATGTCTTATAAATGCGTGTAGTTGACTATACTTCAAAGTCAACCCAGGGTTATCATACTGTTCGCAGTGTTGAGGTCTTAGTGCCATGTATTCTCTGGCCAATAACTCAAGTTGCTCAAAAACAGCATCTGGTATTGAGTCCACTTTTCCTACAAGAACATCTATCAACCCTGTAAGAGTCTTGGTGAGCTTGAAGGTAGAATATTCCTCTTCTTCTTGCCAATCCTGTTTATCTTCACGCTTGTACCTGGATTTTACATCCTCTACCGCAAATCCGAAAAAAGCTCTCATAAACCAATCTTGGACACGACTGGACATAACTATACCTCCGTATTGAATATATTGTGTGCTATGCTACCGAAGTAGCGGTTTGGTTTGAAACACAATTTTCAAACTACTAGCTGATTACAAACCATCTTATAATCAACTATCATTTTGAAAATAGTTAAGTGGAAGAGAATTGGAAGGAACGAACTGCCCATATTATAACAATTTATATGCGGTATGTCAAGTTTTTGGTGGAAACACAAAAGCCGCAATGGCTAAACCGTTGCGGCTTTTGTGTTAGTTGTTCTTAATTTATGTCATTTGGGATCGGGTGATAGATCACCCTGAATAAAGAAATGAGATTCTCGCCCAATTCTTGAGCTTTGCCATCTGAGATATCCTCTTTGAATTCCTTGCGGTATATCTTTTTAAACTCCTCAATCGCTTGTTTGCTTAACCCCATTATGCTATTTTAGCATTCTTCTTACCTATTCTCCAATGGTAGGCCTGCCTTGCCAAAGCTTTAGCGTCGGCAGGTTCGAACTTTGTCCAGTTCCCGAGCTGACTTGCCGAATTAGGTGTGTCTAAATCTTGTTTGATCAATCCCCTTATACGCGGTATGTCAAGTTATTGCGTTGGGCAATAAAAAACCATCAAGCCAATTTTGGGTGATGGAACTTAAAAAACAGTTCTTATAAAAGCGAAAAAGGCTGAACTACAATGAAAATGTAGGGTAATCCAGCCTTCTCTCCATTAAGGGTCTCGCCCTTCGAAATTTTGCTGCTTACTTTACAGCTTTATCTCTTCGGGAGTTCCCCTCACCGGAGATGATAGTTAGGCTATGCTGCAGCATAGCCACGCAGCGCTCTTCTTCCGATCATGGTGTTTCCGAGTGTTTCCGAAAAATAGCCACCGGGTTTTGCTTCGTGTGGTGGCCCCCTCTGGTTTTTCCTTTAAGACGCTTCAATCGCGCCGCCTCGTCAGGTGAGGTCAACCCAAACAACTAAACTATTCTAACCATCACTTATTTAGGGCACTAAAAGTGGCCCTTTTCAACGAACACATAACCGGTCAGTGTTACACCCGTAGTATAGCAAATTGATTGCAGCTTGTCAAGAGCTTTGGGTAAAAATGCCAATTTTCCTGAAAATCAACCCCTGCAAACAAAAAGCCCTGGTTTTTGGACTAGAGCTTTCCTCTTTAAACGGCAATATTGTTTGTCGAAATAAAGCAGGTTCTCCTGGGGCCTGACAAGTTCATTAGTCTTATTGAGGCATACGAGACGATCGGCCCAAGAAACTCGGTTATTTTAATCTCAACGATTTAAGCAGATTATGATAAACGTGAAACAATCTTTGTTTTGTGCTTTCCGAAATCTTATTTAGCATCTTATCCCTGCTAGAAGAGTAAAAAAGATAAAGTATCACCTTCTCAAAGGCAACATTCTTTGGCAAGGACAGCTCTCTTTTTATTAGGCTTAAATCTCGTCCCGCAAAAATGTCCTGCAATCTGTAATTTTTTCTTTTCCTTAAAGAGGGTAGAAGCATAAACCTCTCGCCTTCTTTTGGGCCGAAAGCGTTTTTCGCTTTGGAAAATTTACTTCGTCCTTCACCATCGTTATCCCATAGAGCCACATAATTCTTACCAGCAAATATCATAAAGGAAATGTTGCTTAGAATAGATTCAGCATTTACCGCTGGTAAAAAGTTCAACGCTTCAAAAGCCTTCTTCGCTTTGAACATAGTAAATAAATAGTAATCATAGATCCCTTCTACCAAAACGATATTATCAATACTATAGTCAAAAATCTGTGGTCTAACTTCTAAGGCATCCAAAAGAGGTTGAAAGGCTCCTTGGGTACGACTTATATGCCCGCTATGTTCTGCAATGGAAGTCATTGATATACTACCTTTATCTCCTTTTTGAACAATACGAACAGAACTTATGGGAATACAAGAAGGATTAAGTAGATACTGAGAGTGTGTACAGTAGATTACTACATTTTCTTTAGATATCGATGCCAATTTTTCGCAAAGCTTGTTTTGTGCATTAGCATGCAAATATGAACCCGGTTCGTCTAAAAGATATACCGTGTCTTGATCCTCGCGGTCTCTAACTTTTGGGTTGAATTCCAATTTCATCACAAAATTAAAAAACCAATAAAATCCCTTACTGCGATCACGGATGCCAAAATAACGCTCTTGACCATCTATCTCTTCTATCACCTGAAGCAACAAATTATTATCCTCTTTCCTGTATTCTATATTAACGCTCAGATTAGTCCGATCCTCTAAAGAAAAACGAGACCATTCTCTTGCTAGTGTATTATTAATATGCTTCTTTACGTCAGATATTACACTTCTTCGTCTCAAATCCTCCATCTCGCCAAGATCAAAGACAGAACATGAGGTGTTTGTTTTCTCAAAAAGTCTAGCCATAATATTTAACCAAGGATCTTTGGGCTCATCATCATTCTTTATCTGTATTTCGTTGCTCACAGATTCAGTAAAATCATCGAAATAAAGAATATAAGGTAAATCGGCAATGATCTTCTTGGCAAGATTAGAGGACAACTCTGGATACTTCTCAAAGATCCCGTCTTTAATGGTATAATTTCTTGTCTGTAAATTTCTCTCTATTTTCAAGGCGCCACCAAAATCTTTTATCTTTGACTTTGATGTCCTTACTCCTCTCTTCCCCTCAGCATCAATATTAACGTCTTCTTCCACCTCTTTTATTTTGTCCAATAGGTCTTTTTTTGTAATTTCTATTTCAGCTTCTATTAATGGTGGGAATCTCTCTGTAGAGTATAGATTGTCACCATTGAGATGCTCGCCTTTTCCCCAACTATCATTCACGTGATCAAAAGCAAAAATTGCCTTCAGCACAGTAGTCTTGCCGGATTCATTAATTCCAATTATTGGCAATAGCCTTTTACCTGAAATCGCCTTTCTTATATCAATAACCAATGGCTTAACTATCGCCCTATAATTCTTAATGGTAAAAGATTGATATCGCATATAACTTATTACATACTTAAGGGGAAGAAAACTGTTTCCTTCGGCAAGTTCACTTCATTTTTCCTATATCATATTTAACCAGTCTCCTCAAATCAGCGTATAGAGCATCAACCATAACGCCATAAATTATAGCTAATCTGAAAGCATTAATTAGGTCGGGGTAGCTGACACTATTTTCCCAGCGAGAGATAATACTTGTAGACTTCAAACCTAACATTTCAGCTACTTGTTTTTGCTGGAGATCTGCTCGCTTTCTATAAAACCTGAGATGGTTGGCGGGTCTTTGTGATATCCTCATACAAACTTACTGCTTGTATCAAGAATACCTGCATAGAAAACTACAGACAAGGAGGAGATATTTGCTTATTTCAGCAAGTTTACTCCCATAGTCGGTCTAGAACCTGCGGTTTAAGGGGAGAATTAGGGCTTTTTGAGGTTGTGCCACAACACGTTTCGGTCAGGAGAAAATCAGTAAAGATACCTACTTTCTATGCGTTTAACAGAAAATCCTTTTTTCGCCAACTGTATTGACATAGAATAGGTTTTTGCTCTCATATTTGAAGAGAAAATATCTATCGTTAAATCAAGCTTTCTCTTGGGAACTTTTATTTTCTTCATTTTAACGATCAAGCTTCCAACTAGCATGTTTTTGCCACGATAAATTGGCCCTTTTACATCCATCATAAATATTTTTCTCCCTGGATTTACCTCTGATTCATCAATAAATCCCTCACCAGATATTTGATCACAGGAGGTTTCATTATTTATAGTTACAGAAACCTCGGTATCTCTAGCGGCCGTACTTGATTGGTTTGTAAGTATAAACGGAATTTTCCAAGAGCCATCTGGCTTTAATTGAATAAGGCGGTTATCGAATAGTGGTTGCAAATCAGGGCCTACTGTGCCAGCAAACATTCTCTTTAGTGTTTCGTAGGGCATCTCTTTGAATTCATCTCTAATTCTAAGATAGAATTTGCCATCTTGAGCCTGAAGTGGATCGCCGAGTGTTGCAGGAATTAATGTTATAACTAGCCCTCTCGTATCGGCTGGTCTTTTGGTAATGATCTTATTCTTACAGAAATCATTGCTCGGGGTTGAAAGAATAGGAATTGCCAAATCAATCTGTTTTTGAAATTTTTTCACAGAACCGATTTCTTGAACTTGTGTAAGAACATCAAGGCCAGTCTTTGATTGTTTAGTGGTCGATACACCCCAAATTATTATGCCCCCGCCAGTATTGGAAAAACCAGAAATCGCCTCAGAAAGTTTATTCTTTAAATTACGATCTAATTGAGGAGATGCAGGAGCCTTACATTCTAGATATTGATTTTCAAATTCCCCCTCGTCAATAAGTCGTTGAATAGCGCCAAATGAGTCAAGGGAATTAAATAGTGATTCTGTGGATTTTGCTCGCATATTAAAGGAGTAAAGTCTGATTATTTCATACTACTCCCCCTCAGGCGCTCCTGTCAATGAACTTGGTGGTATACTTATCAACGGCTATAGCCTTATTGTTCGTCGCTAGGGATGGAATAGGAAGACCGACTTTTTTAGCAGTAATAATTGCTCTCTCTGCTAAAAAAAGGAGTGAGAAATAAACAAAAAACCCTGGTTTTTAAAGCCAGGGCTTTTTGTTTTAGTTTGTCAAGACGGTGATATTTACCTAATTCGGCAAGTCAGCTCCCCCAACTGAATGCTATCCGAACCTGTCTGATAGGAGCAACTACTTAAATACAGAAACTACTCTGTTATTTTTTTATTGATAAAAACCGTGCATTTACGGCAACTATCACGGTGCTCAAGGACATTAAAATTGCTCCCATTGCAGGATTTAAAAGAATCCCGAAATTATAAAGAACTCCTGCTGCTAATGGAATAGCAAAAATGTTGTAGCCAGTAGCCCACATAAGATTTTGCTTCATCTTGTCATAAGTGGCTCTGGCTAAACCAACAATAGAAACTACATCTCTTGGATCATCTCTTACTAAAATAATATCTGCTGATTCAATAGCAACATCAGTGCCAGCACCAATAGCTATGCCAACATCAGCTTGAACCAAGGCAGGAGCGTCATTAACTCCGTCGCCAACCATTGCTACGTTCAGGCCTTGAGATTGAACTTTTTTAATAGTTTCTGATTTCTCATGGGGCAAAATTTCAGCAAAAAAATCATCAAGTTTTAACTCCTCCGCTACCCACTTGGCAACCTGTTTGTTATCACCAGTCAACATCATAGACTTAATTCCCATAGATTTTAGCTTCCCTATTGCTTCTTTTGATTCTTCTCTAATCAAGTCAGCTAAGGCAATTGCTCCTATTATTTTATCTTCTATCAAAACATAAACAATTGTTTTCCCTTGTTCTAATAATTGATTAATCCTTGTATCTTCTTTTTTTATCCTTTTTTCTTTCAGGTAGTTTTGACCTACCGCCTTAAATAAGCTTTCGTTAACAACTCCCTGAACGCCTTTTCCAGGAATAGAGGTAAATTTTTGGACAGCATTTATTGTAATGTTTTTCTCTTTGGCTTTTTTTAGAATACCTTTGGCTATAGGATGTTCTGAACTGGACTCTAAAGAAGCGGCGTAACGTAAAACATCGTCTTCGCTGTATCCTTCTTGGGCAACGATATCAGTAACTCCAAACTCGCCTTTGGTAAGAGTACCTGTTTTGTCAAAGATAATAACGTCTATATTCCTTGCCCTTTCGAAAGCCACTCTGTCCCTTATTAAGAGTCCATTTTTTGCTGAAAGAGAGGTTGATACTGCCACGACCAAAGGCACAGCCAAACCTAAGGCATGCGGACAAGTAATAACCATAACCGTTACCATTCTTTCAAGGGAAAATACAAATTCTTTACCCAGATAAAGCCAGGAGAGTAAAGTTATTGTCCCTATAGAAATAGCTATTATGGTAAGCCAGAGAGCAGCTTTGTTTGCTAAATCTTGAGTCTTTGATTTTGATTCTTGTGCCTGCTTAACAAGATTTATAACTTGCGAGAGATAAGAATCTTTCCCTGTGTGGGTTATTTTTACATTAATCGTCCCTTCGCCGTTGACAGAACCTCCGATAACTCGATCTCCTTGTTTTTTACTAACGGGTTTTGATTCCCCTGTTAGCATTGCCTCGTTGACATTTGTTTCTCCTTTAATAATTTCTCCATCTGAAGGAATCTTTTCTCCTGGCTTTACAAAAACAACGTTGCCAATGACCAAACTTGAGAGGGGAACATCTTCTGTCTCCCCGTCATCTTTTACAAGATGAGCTTCAGAAGGCATTAATTTAGCAAGAGCCTCCAAAGCACGAGAAGCGCCCATGATTGAACGCATTTCTATCCAATGCCCCAAAAGCATAATGTCAATTAAGGTAGCCAGTTCCCAAAAGAAAAACTTCCCAGTGAGACCGAAAACCACAGCAGCACTATAAAAGAAAGCAACGCTGATAGCTGTAGCAATAAGAGTCATCATCCCTGGCTCTTTCTTTTTCAGTTCTGCAATAATGCCTTTTAGAAACGGCAAGCCGCCGTAGAAAAATACCCCACTGGATAAGACGAAAAGTAAGTATTTATCTCCAGCAAAGCTGAGGGTAAAACCAAAAAACCGTTGAATTAACGGTGAAAGAATTAAGATTGGAACAGTCAAAACCAAAGAGACAAAAAATCTCTTCTTAAAATCTTCAACCATCATCTCGTGATGGCTGAGGTGTTTTTTATGTTCTAAGTGCTCTTTTTTCATTTATGATTTATCTATCTTATTAGCAGATTTAATATGCCATTCTTTCAGGTTCACAGCGTGCTTTATTATCTCTGGATTACAACTCTTGTGGCTAGCACACCAGCTTGCACATTTTTGAGCCCACCTTTTTTCTCTATACTGATGGAGACAAACTTTACATTTATATAGTTTATTTCTCATGTTTTTATGCGATTAAACCTTTTTTCCACCTCCTGCCAATTAACAATATTCCAAAAAGCCTCAATAAATTTAGCTCTCAGGTTTTGATAATCAAGGTAGTAAGCGTGCTCCCAAATATCGAGAACCATCAGAATCTGGAAGTTGGGATAAAGGTTTACATTATGTTTCTCTATCTGCATTATCACTAATCTTTTAGTATTCTCATCTATAGCCAAAGCTGCCCAACCTGATCCTTCAACGCTATTAGCGGCTTCGGTGAATTCTTTTTTAAATCTCTCAAAACCGCCAAATTCTTGAATAATAGCTTCAGCTAGCCGTTCTCTTGGCTCTCCTCCTCCGCCTTTTCCAGCAGGTGCCATATTAGACCAAAATAGCGAATGAAGAATATGACCTCCTACGTTAAAAGAAAGTGTCTTTAGGGTAGACTTGACATCTAAATCACTATTTCCCTTTCTGGCTTTCTCGAGCTTTTCAAAAATCGTATTAGCACCATTTACATACCCTTGATGGTGTTTATCATGATGAATCCTTAACTGCTCCTCGGAGATATAGGGCTCTAAATCTTTATAGCCGTAAGGCAAATCAGGTAATGAATAGAAGTTATTTTCTGTCATAATTTTAATTATTTTATTTTTTGATAATCCACTTATAGACCAGCCAGAATATCAAAGAAAAGACAAAAGAAATAACTACTAACCAAATTAAGCCCAAAAGCATCGATCCCCATCTACCTCCACCCATCATCCACCCGTCCATCATCCCGTAACCCATCATGTCATCAGAATCAGCCAAAGCAATCAAGGGCAGAGCCATTAGTGACAACAACGATAAAATAAATAATTTTTTCATATTGTTAATTAATTTTAATTTTATCAACCTTTTATTTTTGAATGACCAACTGAACGCTATCCGAGCCTGTCTGGCAGGGTGCTAAGGATTATAAATTAAGAACCAATATTGAAAAGTTTAATATTGAGGCGAAGCTAACCCAAAGAAGATAAGGCAGTAACAAATAAGCAGCTGTTTTAGAAATCTTGTAAAAGCT
>CAYGBM010000033.1:0-5340 GCA_964348225.1 uncultured Candidatus Saccharibacteria bacterium
ATGCTCTTGGGCTATCTGAGTGATAGGAGCTTCTCCTTTTTTGACTCTGTCGATAATCTGCTTCTTTAAGTCAGCAGAGATGGGATGGTTTTTCCTTGGCATAAGTTTTTAGTTATTACTTGATTTTAGTATATCACAGAGTGTCTGAATTTTGGGGTACCTTCCAGCAAGATTTAAGGCTTTGGTGGGTTCCGCTGGATACAAATATCTTTTCTTCCCCTTGAAGGCAATGGTTAAAAGCCCTTTTTTAACTAAGCTTTCAGCCACACCGTAGGTGGTTGCTCTGTTCACTTTAGATTTCTGGGACAATTCTAAAACCGTGGCTCCACCAATCCTTAAAGAAGCCTCGTAGATTTTTATTTCATTTTTTGATAAACAATTTATCTCCCCTTGCATATAATCTAGGTTTCACTGCTTTTTTCTGCCTAAGATGCCCTGAGGCCGGGCTAAAAGGAAGATGAATAAAATTCCGAAAGCAATGGCGTCTTTGTAGCCAGAGGGCAAAAACCAAATGCCGTAGTTTTCAGCAAAGCCTAACAAGAAAGCGCCAAGTATGGCACCAGGTACTGACCCTATCCCTCCGATAATAGCACCAGTAAACCCTTTTATCATCAAGCCAGTGCCCATTGTTGGCTCAAGGTTCTGTTCAAGCCCCACTAAAATACCAGCAATGCCAGCAATAGAGGAGCCTATTATAAAAACCTTGCTGTAAATTTTTTCTGCTGAAATGCCAACAACCTCAGCAACATCTTTATTGTCAGAAACTGCCCTCATCGCCTTGCCTGTTTTTGTTTTTTTCATAAAAAAGAAAAGCAAAAACAGCAAGACAAAGCTGGTAAGTACAATAAAAATCTGAAGGGGTGTGATAATTGCGCCGAAAAACTCAATACCCTTGGCTATTTTTAAATAGCCGATTGTTTTAACATCAGCGCCAAACAAAAGAAGAATTAAAGACTCAAGGAAAATTAAAAGAGCAAAGCTGGCAATGAGCAAGATGACAGAGCTTGCTTTTCTTTTACGGAACTTTTTATAAACAAAGGTGTTCATTGCCCAACCCAGAAAAGAGGCAAAGGCAATTGCTAAAATTACAGCAAGCCAGAAATTCAAACCGAGCCTGGAAAAAAGGAAATACAGAAAGTAAGCAGAAAAGGCAATGGTTGAACCATGGGCAAAATGAATAAACTTGCAGGTTGAGAAAATCAAAGAAAACCCAGAGGCAACTAAGGCTGTTATGGCACCTGCAATCAAACCATTAATAAAAAGCTGAAATGCCATTTTATTCTAATTTATTCTAAAACGGCGCGGATTCTTCTAACGCCTGCTGATGAGGCTTTTTCTTTAATGATTTTGAACTTGCCAAGGTCAGAGGTTTTTTTGCAGTGGGGTCCTGAGCAAATTTCTTTGGAAAAAACCTCGCCTGTTTTTTTATCAAAAATAGTGTAAACCTTGACTTTTTCAGGGTATCTTTCGCGGAAAAAAGCCAAAGCGCCTTGTTTTTGAGCTTGTTTAAACGATATTTCTTCAACCTTAATTTC
The DNA here is from genome assembly GCA_964348225.1 of uncultured Candidatus Saccharibacteria bacterium. GTDB lineage: Bacteria > Patescibacteriota > Minisyncoccia > Minisyncoccales > CG1-02-41-26 > CAYGBM01. The sequence goes on from CAYGBM010000033.1 coordinate 1,536, forward strand.
TAAATCCTGTTTTATCTTTTGATTAACCAGATCTTCAACTTTTTTTATTTCCTCATTGGTTAATTTTCTATCAAAAGAAAAATCAAACCTTAGGCGTTCTGGTGTAATATTTGAGCCCATCTGCTGAACTGATTCTCCAAGTACCTTTCTTAAAGCTGCGTGCAAAAGATGGGTGGTTGTGTGATATTTTATTGTTTTTTCTGAATGGTCAGCCAAGCCAGACTTAAACTTGCCTTTGGCAGCTGCCCGGGATATTTCTTGATGCTCTATCAATGCTTTCTGAAAACCGTTCTCGTCAATTTCTATCCCTTTTTCTTTTACAATTTCTCTTATCATTTCTATGGGAAATCCACAGGTCTGATATAAATCAAAAACTTTTTTGCCAGGTATCATTTTTTTGTGAAAGTCCATCTTCTGATTTACGAAACCGTATTTTTCTATCAGTCTTTCAAATTCTCTTAAGCCTTGTTCTAATGTTTTACTAAATCTTTCTTCCTCTTTTTGGAGTTCCTCAAAAATAAAATCCTGATTTTCAGCAACTTCAGGATAGGTTTTTTTGTAAATTTTGATTACTGATTTTGCAACCTCCACCGTAAAGTCCTGTTCAATCCCAATCATCCTGCCATACCGTATAGCCCGCCGAATTAAACGACGCAAAACATACCCTCTTTCGAGATTTGAAGGCACCACTTGCTCTGCTAATATAAAAACGCTTGCCTTTAAATGATCAGCGATTATCCGTAATGCTTTTTTCTCGTTTAATTTTGAGCTTTGAGATGTAAATCTGCCTTTTGATATTTGACTTTTGATATTTTCAATAATCGGCAAAAACAAGTCGGTTTCAAAAACACTTTCTTTGCCCTGTAAAGCAGCTGCTATTCTTTCCAAGCCCATGCCAGTGTCAACATTTTTTTGGCTCAAAGGAACAAACTTGCCCTCTTCTGTTTTGTTGTATTGCATAAAAACATCATTCCAAACCTCAAACCATCTGGTATCGTCAGGGTCAAATACAGCAGGGGGTTTGTCTTGGCTCGTCCAATAAAACATTTCAGTATCTGGCCCGCAAGGACCTGTCTTGCCAGCTGGTCCCCACCAATTCTCTTCCCTGCCCAAATAAACAATCCTTTCTTTGACAACACCCAAGTCCTGCCAGATTTTTGCTGATTCTTCGTCTCTGGGGATATTGTTTTCTGGCTTGCCCGCCGAAGCTTCAGCGGAGGCGGGCTCCCCTGCAAAAACGCTTATAGCCAGTTTCTCCAAAGGAATTTTAAGGACATCGGTTAAAAACTCAAAGCTCCATTCAATGGCTTCTTTTTTAAAATAATCGCCCAAGGACCAGTTGCCTAGCATTTCAAAAAAAGTTAAGTGGGTTTCATCACCCACTTCATCAATATCATCGGTCCGCAAGCATTTTTGAACATCGCAAAGCCGTTTCCCTAAGGGATGCTTTTGTCCCAAAAGATAAGGCACCAGAGGGTGCATGCCAGCGGTCGTGAAAAGCACGGTTGGGTCGTGCTCTGGAACCAAAGAGGAAGAAGGAATAATCTTATGCCCCTTTTTTTCAAAGAATTTTAAATATTTTTCTCTGATTTGGTCTGCTCGCATATTAAGTAAATCTATCAGCTACCACCGAGGCAGCAAAAGACTCTGGCTTAATTTTAGGAATAAAGCCATTGCTTCTTATCAAACCAACCACCTCTTTTATCATATCTTTTGTTCTACCTGAAGGCCCGACATCAGCATGGATATATTCAAACTGGTATTTAGGCGAGGTTTCAGAACCATTTATTCTTTCTTTCAAAGCTTCTCTAAAACTTAAAGCAAGCTCGCAAGACAAATAAACTTCTTCTAAAATCCTTTGACGAAAAGAATAAAACTTTTTCTCAGAAGAGCTATATTTTACCTTGGTTAAAAAGAATCTTCCTCCCTGCCCCCTTCTCAAAACCACCAAAGCCACAGGAAAGTCGGGTTTTTCTCCTGATGGAGAATCACAGCCAACAATAATCTCGTAATCGCGATTGTGCTCTTTTTTTATATAATCAAAAACTTCCTCAATTACTTTACTAAACCTGAGGTTGCCACGAGTTGGATTATAAAATTTGAGTTTTTGACAATCGGTCATAGTGTACTTATTTTACGGTAATTTCAGCAAAAATCAAGCCCCGCTGTATGAGGGCAACCCTCGTACACCTTATACAGTCTTAATCAAGTAGCTCTGATGATTTGCAAAAACTCTTTTGGTTTCAAAGAAGCACCCCCAACGAGCAAACCATTAATCCATTCTGAAGCCAAACAGTCTTCAGCGTTATGAGCTTTGACACTGCCACCATACAAGATTCTTAAATTCCTGCTGGTTTTCTTATTTGAAAGCTTAGCAATAACTTTTCTAATAAACAAAGCTACTGTTAAAGCGTCGTCTGGTTCACAGGGATTGCCAGTGCCAATTGCCCATATGGGCTCGTAAGCAATAACTATCTTTTCAATCTTTGATTTAGCCACCCCCTTTAATCCCTGTTTTATTTCTCTCTCCAATACCTTAAATGTCATTTTCTCTCTCCTTTCCTTTGCTGTTTCCCCAATGCAAAATATAGGGGTTAAACCAGCTTGTAAAACAGCCTTTAATTTTTGATTTACAACTTCATCATCCTCCCCTATGAGCTGCCTTCTTTCTGAATGGCCAACTATTACATACTGCACCCCTAGGTCTTTCAGCATTGGAACTGAAATCTCACCAGTAAACGCTCCCTTTTCCTCCCAAAAACAATCCTGGGCCCCCACACCAAAAAGCTTTGCTTTTTTGGTGTGGGGGTAAACCCCCAAACATAACGGTAAATAAACAAAGGGTGGGCAAACCACAATCTCTGCTTTTGTTTTTTTGCGCAATCCTCTATTCAAGCTATCAAAAAGCCGTTTCGCTTCAGCCAAGCTTGTAGGATTACACTTCCAGTTAGCAACAATTAATTTTTTCATATTGACATTAATTGTTTTTTATGATGACATTAAAAAGATAACTCAATTAGCGAATTTTAGCCCTTTTACAATGAGGTGATAAGATGAAAAGACTGTTTAGTCTGACTGGCACGTTAATTATAGCTATCTTAACCGACAAAGCTTTTCGGAGAAAATTAATCCGCACGGCCACTGGCTTGATGATAGCTATGTTCATGGATATAGCCATAGGTTTATTCAGCGACTATCTCTTAAGAAAATCCACGGGCCACTCTCCTTCCTGGATGGTGTTGAGGACGAACCTGTCTTATCTAAGAGGGCCCCTCCTTGCCCTTTTCCCTGACCTTGATGCTATAGCCCAATATGTCAGCAAGAAAAACATGACCGCCGAGCATAGGAGTCATCTACATACTCCCCTGGTTGCGATAGGAGGCTGGCTTGTCTTTTTCGCTTTCCTTTCTCTCTTTTGGGCGCCTGCACGATGGTGGGCATTGCTTTCCACTCTATGCCTAGTGGGCCATTTCCTGCATGATAGCATAGGCAGTGGAGGAGGAGTTAGATGGCTCTGGCCCTTTTCGAACGAATACTATCAACTGTTTTCAATCAAAGAAAGAAAAGTTTTCTCTGTTTGGAATCCCAATGGCTGGGAATACTACACGCTGCAAGATTGGCTTGAGGGACTTTTCCTCAAACCAACGGTTGAATCAATAAGCGGAGCTGCAGCTTTAGTAATAGCCATTGCTCTCATCCTATTTTGCTGAGTAAACCACCAATAGGAGCTTGCCTCAGGCGAGCTCTTGCTTTTTTTGAATTACTGCCTCCGAAGATATTCTGCTGCTTTTTCGGGTTCAATGGT
>CAYGBM010000034.1:0-37411 GCA_964348225.1 uncultured Candidatus Saccharibacteria bacterium
TGGTGAGATAAATTGCGTTGCTGATCTGCTCGCTGATATTTGGTATTCAGCTGACGGTGGCAGGGCTTTTGTTAAAGTAGCTGGCGATTTGGAAAACACCGGAGTTTATGCCTGGACAGTTCCTTTGTTTATTGGCGATTATTACTTGCCTTCAGAAAGGGGAATAATAAAAGTAATTGTTAAATGCTCGGTAAATCCAATGCTCACCAGCTGGGATATTTCAGATGATGATTTTGAAGTGAAGATGGACGAAACCCTGCTTACAGCCGATGAGATAGACCTGCTGAAAGATTTAGGCATTATTGAGGCTTCCTCAACTGAAGAGGAGCTCAGTGAAGAAGGGATTGCCCCCTTGCTTGAAGGCATTCTTGGAATTGAAGAAACAGCCCCAGAAGAGCCAGCACCAGAAGAGCCTGTGTCAGAGGAGACTGTTGACACTTCAACCACTACAGAGGCTGAACCAGAGCCTGTTCCTGAAAGTGAAGAGCCAGGCAGTGAAGAACCTGCTAGTGAAGAGACTGAGGAGGAAGAAGTAGTGCCTGAGGAGGAGCCTTCAGCAGAAGAACCTGTTCTTGAAGAAGCAGGTGTTGGAGAAGAAGAGGCTGGAGAGGAACCAAGCAGCGAGGAACCAAGCGGCCCTGAGGGTGGAGAAGAAACTCCAGAGGAAATCCCAGAAGAAATTCCAGAAGAAGAAACCACGGGTGGAGCTGAAACAGAAGCTACCACAACAGAACCTGAGGGAGGACTTGAGCCAGAGCCCTTGCCTACCGACTTGCCCTCCGAAGCTCCAGCGGAGGAGGGAGTTCCAACAGGAGCGGAGGTTGGTGAGCCCGACCCTGACCCTGAGCCTGAGCCCGAGCCTTCCATTCTAACTGAGGGAGAAGAAAGCACTGCGACTACTTCAGAAGAAGGCTTAATAGAAGGACCAAGTGAAGAAGAACCAAGCGGAGAAGAAGAATCAAGTGGAGGAGAGGAATCAAGCGAAGAAGACCCCATTGTTTTGGTTGATGACAAAGAAACCGAAGAGACTGGTGGAGAAGAAGGGGGCTCTGAATAAAAAAATATGCAGTGCAGCTTACGGGGGTCCGTCCCCCGTAATTTGCCCGAGGACGGGCCTCGGGCATTTTCATTTGACAAGGGGTTTTGAGAGGGGGTACAATAAAAACAGCCCTGTTTATTCTTCTTGGAATGTCTAATAAGAATCCCAAAGAACTTTATCTCTGCTAAATCAGTGTGGCTTAGCGGGCGAGTTCAAAAGTAGATTTTTCGGCAGATTCACAAGAAGAAAGCAGGGCTTTTGGTTATAATAAGACTTTTGGTTTGAGGAATTTAATGCTATAATTGTTTATCGTTCATAGCCTAAGTTGGTTTTTGTTATGAAGAAAAAATATTTTGCAATATTAGTTGCTGTTATTTTGATTGTTTTTGGGACAGCGAGTTTTTTATTACGCCATAAAGCTGAGCCTTGCGAGACAAGCGGAGACGGCTTTATAGAAATCACCTTGTTTTACAGCGACACTTGCAGTGTTTGCGCTAGAGCCAAAGTTTTTTTGGCAGAGATTCAAGAAAAGTATCCAGAAGTTACTGTTAAGAAATGCCCGATATCAGAAAAGGCAGTGATTAAGAAATGGATTGCCTTTTATGAAAAGTATAATGTTCCTCCAGAGTCGTTTGGAAAGGTGCCAGCCATATTTACTGAAAAAGAATATTTTATTGGTTTTAGTGATTCAGTGGCTGAGCAGATTGAAAGCTGTATTATAGCTTGCAAAGAAGCAGGACCTGAAGAAGAAACAGAGGATTTATCAGAAACTGTTGAGGAAAAAATTAACATTCCTATTATTGGTGAGATAGACCCAGGTAAATACTCTTTGCCTGTTTTAGCTATAATTTTAGGGTTTTTTGATGGGTTTAATGTTTGCTCTTTGGGTGCTTTAATCTTGATTTTGGGTTTGGTTTTAATGCTTAAATCAAGAAAAAAGACATTGCTGTTTGGTGGCATATTTGTTGCAACAACAGCGATTATTTACGGACTTTTAATTTTAGTTTGGTATCGTATCTTTGTTGTTTTAACGCCCTTTATAAAAATAATGGAAATTCTGGTTGGGCTTTTGGGGGTTGGAGGTGGCATTTACTTTCTGCGCAGCTTTATCAATTCCAGGAAAAAGCCTTTGGTTTGTGAGGTTGAAACAGGCAAGGGCATAATGCAGAGGTTCTCTTCTAAGATGAAAGCTGCTATTCAAGGCCAAGTGAGTATCCTAGCTTTGATGCTAAGCGTGCTTTTGTTTGCTGCTGTCATCACTGTTGTTGAGTTTCCTTGTTCAGCAGCAGTACCTGGTTTTTTTGCTGGCATTTTAGCTAAAAGCGGGCTTTCTAGCGTTCAGTATCTCTCTTATATTGCTTTGTTTGTGTTGTTTTATATGTTTGATGAGATTATCGTTTTTCTGCTTGCTGTTTTCACAATGACTGTAAAGTTAGCTTCAAAAAGATTTATCAGCTGGATCACCTTGATTGAGGCAATTGTCCTGTTTTTACTGGGAGCTTACTATCTGTTTGGCTTTTTAATCTTTACTTAGCATCCAAAATTCAATCCTTTATTAATCAAAAAAGCCACGTGAATCCCACGTGGCTTTTTGGTGTTATTCTTAGGCTATTGCCCTAGAATTTGAGAATATAGCTGATAATCAATTTCTCTTCTGTTTTATTCCGGGCATTGGTGCCTAAGAAGAATTGAAGCTCGTGTTTACCTGGGAAGTCGTGTAAAATCATGGGACCTACAAAAACAGGAAGAGCTTCATCTCCAATCTTTCGTCCCTCTGCTCGGAGTCCGATGCATCTCCAAGACACGATTTCCTTGAAGAAGAACACATCTTCGTTATCCGAGCCTTTACGACCCCAAGCCATATCGTGGATAGATGTCAATTTTAATGGCCCAACCTCACCTATGAAATTAACCTTGCCTACCCAATGTGTAATCGACAACCTCTTGCCGTCTTTGATTAACTTCAAGCCAACCGGTAATTCAAGATCTATTTTAGTGCAAGGAATGGGAATTCGCACTACAGGGCCTGTTGCGAAGATGAACCACTGGTCAATGGGATTTCCGTATACCTGGATAACCTGGTTGGCGGGCAGTCCCCAGTCGTGCTTGAGAATGCACCACCCCATCAGACTAGGGGAAAGGTCTACTTCGATGAGGTTGAAAGCCCTTACTTCAGACGAGCCAATAGTCACCATAATAATTAGAACAGCAATTGCTACGAAGGATTTCATTGTTTTTTACCTCCCTTATATTTCAATGGTTATTTCTGAATCCATATGAAAGCGGATTCAGTAAACCATTCTTTGTGCTTGGCAAACCATTTTGCTAAGCATGATTCGATTTCTGTTTTTTGTTCTAAATATTTTATCATCTCCTTCAGTGAAAAATCATGTGTTTGTAGAACCGCAAGTTCCTTGTGGCCTTGATTCTGTCTTGTCTATTGAGCGGGCTCCTCTTTATCGGGAGATATTCCTTTGTCAAGAATGTCTCCATGTCTTTGAGGAGTTTTTTAAACTCGGCGAGAACTTCATTCACCTTCTGTCCTTCCATCACCCGGTAGATATTATAGTGTCCAATATGAAAGGCAAAGAGGAAATCCTTTGCTGTAGGGGCAGTCTCGGGAGAAAGCAAGAAGCTTGCGTAGCACCCTGGATCACCTTCCGGACGAACTGTTGCCTCGAAAATGTACTTCTCCTTCTTTAACTGTTCAGCGAGGTAACTCCATGCCCTTTTCCTGTTGTTATAATCTTCCCAGGTCTTCCGAGATGGATGGAAGAGGCTAAAGGCGTCAGTTAAGAGGACGGTCTCCCGAGGGTCCTGATATAGCCGCAGTCTATAGTTCCTGAGGCGACACTTTCCCCTTCTAGATTTTTCCTCCCAGATCTCTAGTTTCCATTGTATTCTCCTCAGCCAAGCTCCTATTAAGTCTACCCATAAAATCCTCAATCTGTTTACAATGTGCAGGAGTGCACGTAGGATGTATTCCATTTTAGTCTCTCCTCTTCACTTTTTAATCCATAAATGTTGTTAACGATGTTTTTTGAAGAGTGAAAAGATTAAGTTTTCTCTTCTCATCTTTCATCGCCATTATAGCAAATTAAATTAATTTTGTCAATACTTTGGGGTGACATTTTAGATATTTTCTAATCTCATGGTATGGTTCAAAATGGGACGATCGTGCTATTTTGAACCAGCTTTCCTAGTCATTTGGATTGCATATAATTTGATTTTTTCGTAGAATAGTAGAATAAGCAGTAATATGAGTCTTGTTGCAAAATTAAAGAAACTTGGCTTTTCAGAAAACGAAGCCAAGGTTTATTTGGCTCTTCTAGAGTTTGGTTTTTCTACTTCAGGGCCCTTAATAAAAAAGACAGGGCTGCATCGTAATATTGTTTATAGCTGTTTAGACAAGTTAGTTAAGCGGGGACTTGCCAGCGAAACTATTCAAAGAGGGAAAAAACACTTCCGTCCTTTGTCTTCTGAAAAAATCCTGAAAATTACTAAGGATTATGTTGGGGTAGCGAAAGAAGTGGTAGCAGCGCTTGAAAGATTAAGAAAGTATCAGCCTCAAGAGATTATTGTTTATGAAGGGAAGGAGGGATTTCAAAATGCCCATCTTGACCAGGCGGAAAGCCTGAAATCCAACAGCACTATTTATGTTATTATGGCTGGGGGAAAGGAATGGTATGAGAATATAGCTGGGGCATATAAAAGATATGAGAAGATAAGAATAGGTAAAAACATTAAACTGAAACTACTTGCTTTGGAAACAAGGCGGAGAGAAATTAAAGCAATGCAGGCTGAACGTAAGTTATTTAGTGCCCGTTTTTTACCTGCTGCCTTTAAGAACCCAGCAGGGGCAGTAATTTGGGCTGATACAACAACAATTCTGGTTTATGGAGAACCGGTGTTAGCGATATCCATAAAAAATAAAAAGGTGGCTCAAGCTCATAAGCAGTATTTTGATATCTTATGGAAAGTAGCAAAGTCTTGATTGCTTGATTTTTTAAGAACAGCGGTCTGAGTAAAGTTAATATAGTAAAATAAGGTTGTGGCAGGAGGTTTTATATTATGGAAAATGATAATTCTAAAATTGAAAAATTGACAGGTTTCTTTTTTGAGCTGGGGACTTTGAGAAGGGTGTTGAGGGCGCATCAGCAGATGCTTTTGGCTTTTGACCCAACTGATAATATTGCCTCGCACTCTTTCAGGACTGCTTTTATCGGCTATTTTTTAGCAAAAGAATTAAAAGCTAATGCTGATAAGGTTTTAAAGATGTGCTTATTGCATGATATTGAAGAGGTGAGGTCGGGCGACCAGAACTGGGTGCATAGAAAATACATCAAGGTTTATGAAGAAGAAATCAGAGAAAGCCAACTGAAAGCAGTTTCTCAATCAGAGGAGCTTTTAGAGCTTTCAAAAGAGTATCAGGAGAGGAAAACGTTAGAGGCTAGGATTGCCAAAGACGCTGATTTGCTTGATGAGGTTTTTCTTTTGAAAGAATATAGCCATGGAGGGAATAAGGAGGCAGAGGATTGGCTGAATGGTGGCTGGGAAGAAGGAGTAAAGAAGGAAAGCGAGCAAGAGAAAGGAATGTCAACCGATTTAGCTAAACAAATTGCCAAAGAGGCAAAAAAACAAAGGCCGAGCCTTTGGTGGGAGAATCTTTGGACTCCAAACAAGAGAAAAGATTAAATAATCATTATGCAGAGAGAACAAGCTTTAAATTTATTAAAACAAAATCTTAAAAACCAGAACTTGGTCAAGCATTCTTTAGCGGTTGAAGCTGCAATGATAGACTTAGCAAGGCATTTTGGAAGAGATGAGAATAAGTGGGGGCTTTGCGGGCTCTTGCATGATATTGATTATGAAGAAACAAAAAACAGCCCTGAATTGCACTCAAAACTGGGGGCAGCAAAACTAAGAGATTTGGGAGTTGAGGAAGAAATCTGCGAGGCGGTTTTAACCCATAACGAAGCCCATGGCGTTGAACCCAAAGACTTGATGGCAAAGGCGCTTTACTGCGTTGACCCTTTAACTGGCTTGATTGTGGCAGCCACCCTGGTTTTGCCTTCAAAGAAGATGGAAGATTTGAGCGTTGATAGTGTTTTAAATCGTTTCAGTGAAAAGGCGTTTGCTAGGGGGGCTAACCGGGAAATCATTGCTCAGTGTGAGAGCCTTCTTGCTTTGAGCTTAAAGAAATTTGTGGAGATTGTGTTAAGGGCTATGAAAGACATATCTGAAGATTTAGGCTTATAAATGCTTTGTTTATTATACATATTAATTAGCACGGGGCTGATAAGCTTAATTGCTTTTATCGGAGCTTTAACCTTGTTTTTAAAAGAAAAAATACTGGACAAGGTTCTTTTGTTTTTAGTGAGCTTTTCAGCTGGGGCTTTGATTGGAGGAGCTTTTTTACATTTACTTCCTGAAGCAATTGAACAGGTTGGGATAGAAGGCAATGCTCTTTTAAATATTTTTTTACACTTATTGCTTGGTTTTTGCATCTTTTTTATCTTGGAGCAGTTTATTAAATGGCATCATCATCACGCCAAGCATCATCCAAAGATAAAGCCATTTTCTTATCTGATTTTGGTTTCTGATGCTGTTCATAATTTTATTGACGGCTTGGTTATTGCAGCTTCTTTTGCTGTTTGTGGGCCGGTAGGGTTGGCAGCAGCTCTTGCTGTTGGTTTGCATGAAATTCCCCAAGAGATAGGGGATTTTGGTGTTTTGGTTTATGGAGGCTTTAAAAAAACCAGAGCATTGCTTTTGAACTTTTTAACGGCTATCACTGTGATTTTGGGCGGGGCTATTGGGTTTTTTCTTTCAAAACAAATAGGCGTTTCCATTGTTTACCTTTTACCTTTTGCTGCTGGCAATTTTATTTATATTGCTTCCTCCGATTTGATTCCAGAAATCAAGAATCAGGAGGGTTTTAAAAAATCAGTAAGCCATTTTTTTGTTTTTCTTTTAGGTATAGGCTTGATGTTGTTGATTAAAAATATTTTTTAGCCTACAATATTTAAATGTTAAAAATATGTCAGTTCAGAACGAGTCAGCTTACAAAATTTCAGCCTCTTTGATGTGCGCTGATTTAGGGAATTTAAGAGAAGAGCTTAAGAAATTAGAGCAAGCAGGCATTGATTGGCTGCATATTGATATTATGGATGGGCACTTTGTGCCCAATCTTACTTTTGGGCCTGATTTTGTAAGAAGGGTTAGGCAGACAACCAATCTGCCCTTGGATATTCACCTGATGGTTGAACATCCTGGGCGTTATATTGATGTTTGGCAAGCAGCAGCCAACGATGTTATTTCTTTTCATATTGAAGCTACAAAACACCCCCAAAGGGTTTTAGAGCAGATTAAATCAAAGGGAGCAAAGGCGGCTATTGCTTTAAACCCTGCAACTATGTTGGGTTCAGTTGAATACATTTTAGATGAATTGGATATGCTCGTTGTAATGACAGTTAACCCGGGGTTTGCTGGCCAAAAGTGGATTCCCTCAACCAAAGAAAAGGTTGGCAGGTTAAAAGAGGTTATTAAAAAGAGGGGACTCAGACTTGATATTCAGGTTGATGGTAATATTGGCGAGCACAATATTGCTTTATTGAGGCGAGCTGGGGCTGATGTTTTTGTTGGGGGTAGTTCCAGTGTTTTTGCTGACCCAAATTATTCAGAGAATATTTCCAGAATGCGCAAACTTATTGTCCAAGACAAGAATTAGGGTTAGGGTCAGACCTATGTCAGACCCTAAAACAACAGAGACCTGCTCTCTGTTTCTCTGTGCTTATGGAAGAGAAATTAAATATTTACAGTGCTGTCGGGCTGCCCAATAACCTGCCCGATTCTGTGGAAATAAAGGAATTCCCAAAAAATAAAAAGATCGTCCTGATTTCTCCTCATTCAGATGATATCTCTGTTTCTTGCGGAGGGACTGTAACCGTGCTCAGCCGTTTTAACAAGGTTGTGCCTGTTGTTTTGTTTTCTGGTTATAGAGGAGTTGAAGGAAAAACAAAGGAAGAAGCTATTAAGATTAGGGAGGAGGAGATGCTCGAAGAGTCTGGAATCTTGCAGACCAAAAAACCAATTTTTTTGAGGCTGGGATCTTATGATGATGTTAGCTCTTCACAAATAGAAGAAGACATAGAGGCATTAAAAAAGTGTCTCTCAGAGCAAAAACCAGATATTATGTTTTTGCCAAAAAAAGACGACCTTCACCCAAGGCATAAATTGGCAGCAGATATTACTTTGAGAGCCTTGGATTTTCCCTGCCGATTGTTTTTTTATGAAAACCCCTGGTCAGCTATTGGTGCTTTTGAATTTAATGCTGTTTTTGTTCTTTCTGAAAAAGAAATTTCCAATAAAGTTAAAGCGATTCAGCAGCACAGCTCCCAATTGGAGAGGACGCGCTTTGATAAAGCAGCCAGAAGCTTGGCTGAATTCAGGGGCGTTATTGTGCCAGAGCAAAGAATATTTGGTTATGGCAGAGACGGCAGCAAGTTTCAGAATATTTTTATCGAAGCCTTCAAAGAAGTAGTGTCAGACTAGTGTCTGACACTAGTCTGACACTAAAATATGAAGATAGTTGTTAAAAAAGATTATCAGGAGTTAAGCAGGGAAGCAGCTGAAATTGTTAAAAAAAGAATCCAGGCAAAGCCTGATATTGTTTTGGGTTTGCCTACTGGTTCAACGCCTCTGGGGCTTTACAAAGAATTGGCAAGAGCCTACAAAAAAGAAGAGCTGGACTTTTCTCAAGTGAGCAGTTTTAATTTAGATGAGTATTTTGGCTTGGAAGCGTCTCATCCGCAAAGCTATCATTTTTATATGGAAAAGAATTTCTTTTCGCTGGTTAATATAAGAAAGGAGAATGTTTTTATTCCAGACGGTAAAACATCAGACCTTGAAAATCATTGCCAATGCTATGAGGAAAAAATAAAAGAGAGGGGCGGGATTGATTTGCAGATCTTAGGGATTGGCAGAAACGGGCATATTGGCTTTAATGAACCTGGCAGCAGTTTTAACTCAAGAACAAGGCTGGTAAGGTTAGCTCAAGAAACCATTGAAGATAACTCAAGGTTTTTTAAGAGCCTTGCTGATGTACCCACAAGAGCTATAACAATGGGTTTGGCAACCATTATGGAAAGCAAGGATTGTTTATTGCTTGCGTCTGGTCAAGCGAGGAGCGAAAGAATTTCTAGAGCATTAAAGGGCCCTGTTAGCCCTGATTTTCCCGGCTCTATTTTGCAAAAACACCGAAACCTCACAGTGATTCTAGATAAAGAAGCAGCTTCTTTTCTTTGAGCCTTCTTTAGGCTTACAGCAAATAAAAAAACTACCCGAGGGAAATCTTGGGGTAGTTTTTTTATTCGTAACGTAAAGCTTCGATGGGGCTTTTTTTGGAGGCGGTGCGAGCAGGGTAGAGCCCGAACAGGAGTCCGACACAGCCAGAAACTGCCAAGCCAAGAATAATTGCTTGCAAAGACAGGGTGAAAGCCCAGCCAGAAGCCACAAACTTGCTCAGAGCAAGGGAGGCTGTAAACGAAAAACCAGCGCCCAGTAAAATGCCAATAATGCCACCAGTGCATGTTAACATAACTGCTTCCAAAAGAAATTGGGTTAAGATGTTTCCTTCAGTAGCTCCGAGCGCCTTTCTTAAGCCAATTTCGTGGGTTCTTTCTGTTACTGAAACAAGCATAATGTTCATAATGCCTATTCCTCCAACCACCAAAGAAATGGCAGCTACAGCACCCAAGAGAGCCGTTAAAATGCCAGTAATTGTTTTTACTTGTTCTGCTATTTCTGCTTGGCTCATTACATGAAAGTCGTCTTTGTCAGGGTCAGTAATGCCGTGAAGTTCTCTTAAGGTTAATTTGATTTCTTCAACCACTCTTGGAATAATTTCTTCTGATTCTGCTTGGGCTAAGATAGCGTGGAAGTGGCTAATGCCCAAGAGATAATGCTGGGCTGTGGTGTAGGGGATTACTGCCATTTCATCAACATTGAGCATAGCCACTTGTCCCTTTGGGGCAATAACCCCTATTACTCTGAAGGTTTTGTTCTTCATTTTCACTTTTTGCCCAAGTGCGTCTGAAGTGCCAAAAAGCTCTTCTCTGATTTCTGAGCCAAGGATAACTACGGTTGCTCGCTGTTTTACATCGTTTTCATCAAAAAAGGCTCCTTCAGCTGGCTTAACATCAAGCATTTTGGTGATGTTTGGGGACACACCCAAGATATTGGCCCTAAAGGTTTCCCCCTGATAGCTGAGGGTGCCGGGCACCATTACTGTTGGCGCTAAAGCAGCAATGCCTGAAACATTGCTTTTGTTTGAGAGGGCTTTGAGCTCTTCTGTCCCTATTGAATCGCTGAACATTTCAGCAAAGTCCGCGGGACCTTTTGGTTCTCGTCCCGGTTCAATTGAAATGGTTTGTGAGCCAAGCCCTCTGAGCTGGCTCAGAATGAGCTCTTGGGCTCCCTTTCCAACAGACATAATAATTATAATAGAGGTTATGCCAATGACAATGCCAAGAATGGTAAGGGCAGAGCGGCTTTTATGGGCTGTGAGCCCGGAAATGGCTGTTTTGATTGAATAGATAAATTTCATAATTGTTGTGCCTTATTTCTTGAAACTATCCCGGGCGTTTTTCCGGCGGTGGTCCACTTCTCTGTCGCTTTCGATTTTACCGTCTTTCAGGCTGATGACCCTTTCAGCGTATTCAGCAGTATAGGTTTCGTGGGTAATCAGCAAAACAGTATGGCCTTTGTTGTTGAGGTCTTCTATAAGCTCCATTATCTGGCTGCCTGATTTTGAATCAAGGTTGCCGGTTGGTTCGTCAGCAAAAATCACTTGGGGATCGTTTACTAGAGCTCTGGCAATAGCCACCCTTTGTTTCTCTCCCCCTGAAAGTTGGGAAGGGTCGTGCTTGACGCGGTGAGAAAGCCCGACTTGGTCAATGGCTTTCAGCGCTATTTCGTCCCATAAAGATTCTTTGAGGCCAGAATAAAGCAGGGGTAGTTTAACATTTTCAAGCACGCTAGCTCTAGGAAGAAGGTTAAACATCTGGAAAATAAACCCCATTTTTTTGTTTCTTACATGAGCAACCTCTGCTTTTGAATAATCGTCCATTGTTTTGCCGTCAAACCGATATGTGCCCTTGGTTTGTTGATCTAAAAAGCCCAAAAGATGAAGCAGGGTTGATTTGCCAGAGCCAGAAGGACCCATAATAGCGACGAACTCGCCCCCTGATATGTCAAAAGAAACCCCGCGAAGAGCACGGGTTTCTGTTTCACCATCAAAGTATGTCTTTACAAGATTTTTTGCTTCAATTAACGGCATGCTTATTTCATTCTTCTTCTATGAATGTTATCACTCTGTCGCCTTGATTTATTCCTCGGATGATTTCTATATTTCCATCAGAGCCCCTAATGCCTGTTTGAACTTCTACCTCTTTTATTGTATTCTCAGCGCCCACTAGTATCCTTACTATTTTTTGCCCGTTTTTGTTGATTACTGCCCTGGCTGGCACAGCAATTACATTTTCTTTCTCAGCAGTTAAAATATCTATGTCAGCTGTCATACCTGATTTGATGCGGGGGTCTTCCTGGGTGAACTGGACAGTTGTTTTATAAGTAGCCACTCCCTCAATTACAGTTTCAGCTGGGTCAATTTTTATTACTTTGCCAGAGAACATTTCATCTGGGAAAGCGTCTAAAGAAATTTCTACTTTGTCTTGTATGTTTACTTTTCCTATGTCAACCTCTGGTATGTCTGCTTCTATTTGAAAACCACCCTTACAAATTAAAGAAACAGCAGGGGAGTTGGCTGTTGTTTTTATGATTTCGCCCTCTTCGTTTTGAATTTCGGTTATGGTGCCATCGCAAAGGGCAGTTAATTGAGCTTTGGCTAATTGGGCTCTGGCTGCTGTAAGGTTGGCTTCAGCTTGGATTAATTGGGCTTTTGCTAAGTCAATATCTTCCTGTCGAGCAGGAGCCTTGATTTCTGCCAGTTTGTCTTGGGCGCTTTTTAAATCTCCTTGAGCCACCTTTAGGGAGTTTTCAGCAGAATCCCTGCTGGTTTTGGCAGTGTTAATGTTGTAGTCGTTAGTTATTTTGGTTGAAGAGATAGTTTGTTGATCATCCACAATGTCAGTTAAAGCAGTTGTGATGTATGACCTATGATTGTCTAAGGTGGTTTTGTCGGTGGAAGAAACAACAGTGTGATAAAGAGCTGATTCGCACGCTTCCCTGACAATTGCTAAAGCATCGCGGGTTTTTTCAAGAGCATCTTTCATTTCAGAAAGGGCCTTGTCAATGTCTTGGTTTGAAACGGTGGCTTTGGCAGTATCCAGATAGGGTTTTACGCTGTTCATTGCTTGCTCTATTATTTGTTTGCTTGCTTTAACATTAAAGCTGTCTTGGTCTGAATAGTAAAAATAAGTTGTTTGAATTAGTTCAACAGCATTAAAGGCATTATAGATTTTAATATAGGCGTTATCTAAGGTGTTGAGGGCGTCCTCGTAAGCTGCTTTTAGGTCTTCTTTAGCGTCAGCTTCTATGTCTGTCAAATTTCGTTCAGCATTTTTCAGGGCAATTTGAGCATTCTCCAAAGCAATCCTGGCGTTATCTACCGCTGTTTCGTAAACCCGAATTTCCTCAGCGCTAGCGCCAGTTAAGGTTTTATCAAGTTTTGCTTGCGCCACATCCCGGGCTGCTTTTTTCTCCAAGACCTGGGCTTCTAATTCTGTTGTTTCAAGCATTAGCAAAACATCCCCTGTTTTAACCTCTTGCCCTATTTCAACTTTTATATCTTTTATTCTTCCTTGAACTTCAAACTCTAAATCCACTTTCCTTTGAGGGATTACTTTACCGGTGGCTGATACTTTTTGACTGACTGTGGTTCTTTCAGCTTCAATAAATTCATAGGGCAGTTCCTCTGTTTTAGATAAATACTTATAGCTTATTCCGGAAATCAATAAAACAACTACAACAAGGATAATGATTATTACTTTTTTAGACATATTTTTTGTTACTGCCTAAATAGTGTAGCATTTTTATTATTTTCTTTCAATGAGGCAACACGCAAAACCAGATAGGCGATTACGCCGCCAGCCAAGGCAGTTAGAAGCTGAGGCCAAGAGAGGATTGCCGCTGCCTTTTGAGCTACTGCTTGTTTTGTTATTAAATTAACAACCACAAAGCTTGTAGAGAAAAGAAAGAGGAATTTTAAAACGCTAGCTGATATTAGGCCTGTCCAGTAGCTTTTCTTGGCTTCAAGATTTCTTTTTCTTACATAGTTAAAGACAAGCACTAAAATCACATTGCTCATCATAATAAAAGGCACCATTGGCGCTAGGGCTTGAGGTAACAGCCCAACAGACAGAGCAATTAAGCTCGGGATTAAAGCAATTAAAACTGCCCCTTGGGTTCCCAAAATCACAGTGGCTATGAAAAGGACAGCATTGACAATAGGCCCGGTAATCGGCTGGCTGTGGATTAGGGCCGGCGTTATGCTGGCTACAGCCAGCAGGCTGGCGAATTGAGCCAAAACAATAATTTTGGCTTTTGGAAGAGAGAGAATTTTTGTTTCAAGCATTTTTGTTCTAAGGGTTTTTAGATTTAAGTTGTGGTTTTAACTTTTGACCTTTTAGTTTTTAGCTTTTATCTATCGTATTCCGCATGGCAGACCTTTTGGGTAATTTGTTCATTTGTTAAGAATTCTTTGTAAATTTTTTCAACAACAGGGTTATCAGAAGCCCTTCTTACTCTTTTTTTAGCGTCAATCTCATAAAGTCCTTCTGCTCTTTGCTGTCTTATCTTGCCATCTGTTGGCAGGGGTTGTCCTCCACCGCCAATACATCCTCCGGGGCAAGCCATCACCTCAACACAGGAATAGCTGTATGGCTTTTTCTTTAACTCCTCTAAAAGCTTTTTGGCTGCCCCCGTGCCATTAACAATTGCCACTTTTAATTTTCTTCTAATGGTTGGAGTGTTAGAGAAACAAGGAATTTCAACTTTTATATCAGCTGTTTTAAAGCTTTCTTGTCCCCTTACATCTTTGAAATTTATTTTAGGCTTTTTGCTACATTGTATTTCAGCAAAAGCATTTCTCAGAGCTGATTCCATAACCCCGCCGCTTGCTCCATATATTACACCAGCTCCTGAGGGTATGCCCAGGGGGTTATCCAATTTTCTTGGTCGTATCGTTCTTAAATTTATTTTGTGCTTCAAGAAAAGCCGGCTGAGCTCCCTTGTTGTTAGAACATAATCCACTGGCTTTAATTCGTCAATCAAGAATTCTTTTCTGGTTATTTCGTACTTTTTGGCAACACAGGGCATTACTGAAACAACTATTATTTTTTCAGGAGGTATATTTTGATTTCTTGCCCAATATGTTTTTATTAAGCCCCCTGAGATAATGTGGGGAGGTCGGGCAGTAGCTAAGTTGGAGAGAAACTCAGGGTAATAAACCTCAACAAATCTTACCCAGGCTGGGCAGCAGGAAGAAAACATAGTAAAATATTTTTCTCCCTTAATTTTTTCAACCATTTCTTTTGCTTCCTCAGCCGTTGTAAAATCAGCACCCACTGAAACGTCAAAAACCTTATCTGCCCCTAGCTTTTTAATGCCAGCTGCTATTTTTTCAGTAATTGCTTCACCAGGCGATATTCCAAAATCTTGGCCAATACTTGTTCTAATAGACGGAGCTATTTGAAATACCAAAACAGCCTTCTTGTCCTTTGTAGCTTTAGCCAGGGCAGATTCGATTTCCTCGAATTCTCCCACACCCTCAAAAGCGCCCACCGGGCAATGCACCAAGCACTGGCCGCAGTAAATACACTCCTTTTTCTTTGAAGGTACAACCTGGAAAAAGGTATCTTTTTCTTTCAGCTCCAAATAATCCACCCCTTGCTTGTGGCACACCTCAATGCAGTTGCGACAGTCAATACATTTTGAGCTGTCAAATATTAAAGCTGGACCAAATTTATAAGTGGGATAATCGGTTTTGCGGTCTTTAAACTTGGTTATTTCAACCTTGTATTTCTTTGCCAGGTTGAGCAGCTCACAGTTGTAGTTCCAAACGCAGTCATCACATTCTTCTTTATGCTGGGCGAACAAAAGTTCTAAGTTTGTTTTTCTTAACTTTTTTAGGGTGGGGGATTCAGTTTTAATTTTCATGCCTGGTTTTACTTTGGTTGAGCAAGCAGGCTGGGGGCATTTTTCTCCCTTGATTTCAACAACACATATCCTGCAGTTAGGCTCAATAGGTAAGTCTGAATGATAACAAAGAGCTGGAATTTCAATTCCATTTTCTTTAGCTACCTCAAGAATAGTCTGCCCTTGTTTAGCTTTTACTTTTTTGTTGTTGATGGTTATTTGCATTGCTATAGTAGTTTCTCAATTGCTGTTTTAAAAGGCACAACCAGTATCCTACCCAAGGGGCAGAGTGATGTTTTTTCTAAAACAAGAAAGATTCTGTTTAATGATTCTTTTGACCCTTTGTCTAATTTTTTATCTGCTTTCCCTGGAGATATTTTTGCAAGGATTTCTCTAATTCGATAAACGCCTTCTCGGCAGGGGGTGCATCTGTCGCAGTTTTCTTGGAGAAAAAACTTTGCCCATTTTTTCATCAAAACCATTGGTTTGGTTTTAGTCTTTTTGAAAACTGTTATTGCACCGATTGTTTTAACAGGCTGATTGAGCTCATTTGCTAAAAGTATTTCACCTGAAGCCTCGCCGCCCGCTTGAACAAAAAAACTGGGCTTTGAACTTGTTGTGGGTTCGAATTTTGGAAGGTTGTTGGTTTCTTTGAGAATTTGTAAAATGGTTAAACTTTCTGGCAGTTCAAAAACTCCTTTATTTCTGACATCACCAGCAACACAATAAAAGCGATTATTCTTATACTTACCTTTGGCAATTTTGCTAACCCAATAAAATGTTTCAACGTTGTTTACTAAAGTGGGCTTACCCCACAGTCCTTGTTCAGTAGGGAAGGGGGGCTTTACCCTTGGCTCTGCTCTTTTGCCTTCTATAATGTTCATTAGCACTGTTTCTTCACCACAAAGATAACCTTCAGGCTTGCGGAAAAGTTCAACAGGGAGATTATGGGTTAGTCTGCCAAGTTTTTCTTTAAAAAGCTGGTAGTAATCTTTGTTCAGATAGATGTAAGCAGAAACCCCTTCAATGGTTTTTAAAGCCACGCTAATTCCGTTGACAACTTCTTCAGCAAAATTCTTCAAAATATACTCATCTTTAAAAACACCAGGCTCACCTTCAGACGCATTGCAAATCACATACTTTCTATCGCCCTTGGCTTTTTTAACCAAATCCCATTTCAGCCAGGTAGGAAAACAGCCCCCGCTCCTGCCAACCAGCTTACTCTTTTTCAGTTTTGCAATCATATCCTCAGCCATATTTTACTATTTTATCATATTTATCATAAAATAAAAAAATAGTTTACAGACCTCTGGGGTCGGTAAATTGTAAAATTATGTCATTTTTATAGCAACCAAAAACCGTCCTTCGATAGATCTAGGACGGTTTTTGGTTGGCTTGATTTAAGATTAGTCTTCTATGATTTCACAGGGCACAAAAACATCTTGTTCTGCGCATTCGAAACATTCAGGTTCAAGGCACTTAGATCTGAGATAGCATACTTCCATTTTTTCATAACTGCCTATGAGAGTTACTTTTGAGGACCCTTGATAAAGTGTTTCACCCCACGGATCAAATGAAGTTAAACCATCAAGAAAGCATGTAGTTGTTAGGGGTTGGTCTGTGCCATCTCTATTATAGCAGATCTCAATACCTGTAGTATCCTCAGGCTTAGAGGCCAACAACCACACGTCTAACGAGCACTTGCCATCAAACGGAGATTCTATTTCTCCCAACCAAGGATAAGCTTGCCAAGGGCAGGCAGAAGAAAGGTATCCTTCTAAAGTTATATCTCCACAGCTTTTAGTTGTAAGGCATATGCGATCGCAATAACCTATACCCCAGAAATGAGTCAAATAACATCTCTGGCATTTATTCAAAGCAAAGCACACAGCAGCACCCGCAATGGCAATAATTAACACTATAATGATAACTTTTCTTTTTGAAGACATATTAAAAAAAGTTTAATCGTGTCGGGCCGACTGGATTTGAACCAGCGATCTCTATCCCCCCAGAATAGCGCCTTAAACCACTAGGCCACGGCCCGAAGTTATTTAGGTTTGCTTAAGGTTTTGATGCATTTGGTGCAAGCTAGGATTCGCTTGCCAGCAAATGCTTTGAATTTTTTGTGTTTGACATCTTTGGGTACTTGAAGCCTTTGGAGGTTGGGGTATTTTCTCCGTTTGGTGGTTGGGTTGTATTTGCCTCTGAGTTTTTTCCTTACGCCAAAAACCCGAGAGCCTTTGTTGCAAATTTTACAAACTTTTGCCATGTTAGAAATCGTTAATGAGCGAATGCGAAGCATTCGTGAATTTACGAGTTCTTACATCCGCCGAAGCCCTGAGCTTGCCGAAGGGCGAAGGCGGATATTCTTCTTTTCTTGTATAATACTATATTCTTTGAAATTTGCAAATTTTGATGTTATAATGAATATTCTGTTAATGGAGATTGAGGATTTCTAACATGATTATCCAATTACTTTTTCAAAACCCAATAGCTTACTTGATGGCAGCGGTGTCTATTACCTTTGCTTTGACTATACACGAGTATGCCCATGCTCAAGCAGCTGATTTTTTAGGCGACCCCACACCGAGAAGATTGAGAAGGTTAAGCGTGAATCCATTGCGCCACCTTGATCCTTTGGGAGCAATCTTTATTTTTATGCTTGGATTTGGCTGGGGAAAGCCGGTTCCTTTTAACCCTTTAAACATAAGGAATAAGAAATGGGGCCCAGCTATAATTGGCTTAGCAGGGCCTGGCTCTAATTTCTTTGTTGCTATTGTCATTGGGCTTTTGATGAGGTTTGTTAATCTTGCCAATCCTGGGCTTTTGAATTTTTTTGTAATTTTTGTTTGGTTGAATATTCTCCTCGGGGTTTTTAATCTAATCCCTGTTCCGCCCTTGGACGGGTCCCATATTCTTTTTGCTGTTTTATCTGGGCGTTTTGAAAGATACAAAATAGCGCTTTTGAGAGGAGGGCTTTTCTCTCTTTTTATTGCCATTTTCTTTATGGTCTATATTGGAAGCCCTTACATAGCTCAACCTCTTTTTAGATTGATTACGGGATTGTCTGGGTTGTTTTAAAGCAACACTTTATGGGTGATGAGATGAGTTGACACTACTATTTTTATCTGCTAAAGTGGCTTGAAAATGCTTGTTTTTTGATTACACTTGACTTATGCCAACAATTCATCAATTAACTAAAAAGCCGAGGAAAAAACTCAAAAAAAAGGCTAAAATGAAAGCCCTGTCTTTTGGTTTTAACGCTTTGAAGAACAGGCCCTCTCCCTATCCTTCTCCTTTTAAAAGAGGGATTTGTCTTAAGGTTTTTACAGTAACCCCTAAAAAACCGAATTCAGCCTTGCGCAAGGTTGCCAGAGTCCGTTTGTCAAGCGGAAAAGAGGTTACTGCTTATATTCCAGGAGAAGGGCATACGTTGCAGGAGCACTCCATGGTTTTGTTAAGAGGAGGAAGGGTAAAGGATTTACCAGGGGTGAGATATCATATAGTGAGAGGGCATTTAGATACTGGAGGGGTTGAAGGAAGAAAAAGAGGTAGGTCAAAGTATGGAACAAAAAGAGAGAAATCTAAATAAATATTCAATTTTAAATATATGGGAGTTGAACTCCCATATATTTGGATTCGTCGTCGTAAGGGATAAATAATTATGAAGAAGTTCAAAAAACAAGAAATTGAGGCTGACCCCACCTATGATAATGTGGTGGTTGCAAAATTTATTAACCATTTGATGAGAAAGGGGAAAAAGACAATTGCTCGGAGAATTGTCTATCAAGCTTTTGATATAATTAAAGCTCAAACGAAAAAAGAGCCGATCGATGTTTTTGAAAAAGCCTTGAATCAAGCAGCCCCTAGGGTGGAGGTAAGGCCTCGAAGAATAGGAGGGGCTACCTATCAAGTTCCAAGAGAGGTCAAAGAAAAAAGAGCCCAAAGCTTAGCTATGAGATGGCTTATTGAAGCTGCCAGAAGAAAAAAGGGGAAATCTATGCAAGAGAAGCTGGCGCAAGAGTTGATGCTGGCAGCCAACAATGAGGGAGACGCAATAAAAAAGAAAACCAATGTTCACCGCATGGCCGAAGCCAACAGAGCTTTTGCTTTTCTTGCTCGATAGGTGCTCGGGTAAGTTGCCGAAGGGGTCAAAGCCAATTGATTGGCTTTGACGGGCAGTTTAGGCGGAGCTCCTGCGGAGCCGTTAAAAACTGCCCCGGGAAGCGGCGTCGGTCTATTAAGTTTTCTGAGTATTTATGCCGCGCAATTATCCAATTGAAAAAACAAGGGACATAGGCATTATCGCTCATATTGATGCTGGTAAAACCACGGTTACTGAGCGGATTTTGTTTTATACGGGAATTAGCCACAAGATTGGAGAGGTTCACGATGGTGAAGCAATTATGGATTGGATGGAGCAGGAAAGAGAAAGAGGCATCACTATTACTTCAGCCGCCACCACCTGTGTTTGGGTGCCAACGGGCTTAGTAAGAGAGAAGATAAATGAGTACTGGATAAATATTATTGATACTCCGGGGCACATTGATTTTACAGCTGAGGTGCAGAGGTCTTTGAGGGTTCTGGATGGAGCAGTGGTTGTTTTTGACGGAGTGGCTGGGGTTGAGGCTCAATCAGAAACAGTTTGGCATCAAGCTGACACTTACGGAGTGCCCAGGGTCTGTTTCGTGAATAAAATGGACAGGACCGGGGCAAGTTTTGAGAAAAGCTTAGAAAGCATTCACGAAAGGTTAACCAAAAATGCAATTGCTGTTCAACTTCCTATTGGCGAGGAAGACAAGTTTGAAGGGGTAATAGACCTTATAACGAACAAGGCTCTATATTTTGAGGGCGATTTCGGGCAGAATGTGGTTGAAAAAGAAATTCCCCAGGGATTAAGAGAGCAAGCTAGTTTCTGGCGTGATAAAATGCTAGAGGCAATTGCTGCTGAAGATGAAAGCCTGTTGGAGAAGTTTTTAGAGAAAAAAGAGATTTCCCCCGAAGAGCTAAGAAAAGTTTTAAGAAAGGCTGTTTTGAGCTCTAACATTATCCCTGTTTTCTGCGGGGCTGCTTTAAAGAATAAGGGGATTCAACCGCTCTTAGACGCTGTTTGTTACTATCTGCCCAACCCCAAGGATATTCCTCCGGTTCAAGGAAGCGACCCAAGAATGGGAGGGGAGATTGTGAGAAAGCCCGAAGACGAAGAGCCTTTTTCAGCCTTGGTTTTTAAAATTGCTTCTGACCCCTATGTTGGAAGCTTAAGTTATTTTAGGGTGTACTCAGGCCAACTAAAGAAGGGTTCAACGGTTTTAAACCCAGCAACCGGAGAAAAACAAAGGCTTGGTAGAATACTAAGGATGCATGCTAATTCAAGGCAGGAGTTAGATGAGATTTTTGCTGGAGATATTGCAGCCACGGTTGGCTTAAGAAAAACAAGTACTGGGCACACGCTTTGCGACTCTTCCTTTCCTATTTTGCTTGAAAAGGTTGTTTTCCCAGAGCCTGTGATTTCCATTCGTATTGAGCCCAAAACAAAACTTGACCAAGAAAAGATGACCTTGGCTTTAAAGAAATTAGCTGATGAAGACCCCACCTTCCGGGTTAAAGAGGATTTAGAAACAGGGGAAACAATAATTTCTGGCATGGGCGAGCTCCACCTTGAGGTTTTGTGTGAGCGGATGAGAAGAGAGTTCAAGGTTGAGGGTTCTTCAGGAAAGCCCCAAGTAGCTTATAAAGAAACAATCCTGCAGGAGGCTGCAGCTGAAGGAAAATACATCCGCCAGTCAGGCGGCAGAGGACAGTATGGGCACGTTTTATTGAGGGTAAAACCCAAAGAGAGGGGACAAGGGTTTGATTTTGTTAACCAAATCAAGGGAGGCATTATTCCTCAAGAGTTTATTCCAGCTGTTAAAAAGGGAGTGAGAGAGGCAATGGATAAGGGAATTTTGGCAGGATATCCTTTGGTTGATTTAGAGGCAACTTTGTATGATGGGTCTTTTCACGAGGTTGATTCTTCTGAGGTTGCTTTTAAGATTGCGGGCTCCATAGCCTTGCAAGAGGCTTGCAAGAAAGCCAAACCAATTTTACTTGAGCCGATTATGAGGATTGAGATTGTGGTGCCAGAAGAGTTTTTTGGTGATGTTATTGGTGATTTAAACAGGAGAAGAGGAACAATTGAAGAAACTAAAGACAGGGTTAATCTTAAAGTGATTGATGGCAAAGTGCCTCTAGCTGAGATGTTTGGCTATGCCACCTCTCTAAGAAGCTTGACTCAGGGCAGAGGAATCTTTACAATGGAATTTGACCGCTACGACAAAACACCAGACAACATTGCCCAGGAAATAATAGAAGGTAAAAGGAGTTAATGAGCTAATTAGTTGATGAGTTTATGAATTTTGGAGATTTTAAAGAATTTACACCTGCTGATGGTGAAAGGTATATAATAGTAGAAAACGGGGAACCGAAGATTGTTTTGCTTTCATTTAAAGAATACCGAAAGATTTCAAGTGGAAATTCAAGTGAGAAAACAGACAATCAGCAGCCATCAGAGAGTATTAAACAGGAGCAAGCCGGTGTTAGTAAGCTTGCTTCTGTTGATAATAAGGCAGCTCGCAATGTTGAAGATGAGCTTATGCTTGAAAAAACCGAGTCTGTTTCAGGGCCAGAAGAGGTTGTTGAAGAAAGGGAGAAATTACTGCAGGATTCAGAAGACTTAGAGCAAGTGGCCAAAGACGATCTTGCTGTTGAAGATTTACCATTTTAACTTGACTTTTATTTTGAATTTTATAATATAAATAATATAACCCGAAACTTAAAATTTGAAACCTAAAACTTTCTGATGGGAAGGTTTCATGTTTCACGTTTAATGTTTCAAGATTATTATGGCTGAGAAAGCTAAATTTGAAAGGACAAAACCACACTTAAATATTGGCACCATTGGTCACGTTGACCATGGTAAAACCACTTTGACAGCGGCTATTTTGAAATACACCAAAATGAAGGGGTTTTTGGCTTCTGAAAAGTCGGTTGAAGAGATAGATTCAGCCCCTGAGGAAAAAGCTCGAGGTTTAACCATTAATATCTGCCACACAGAGTTTGAAAGTGAAAAGAGGCACTATGCTCTTATTGACTGTCCTGGTCATGCTGACTATATCAAAAATATGATTACGGGCGCCGCTCAAATGGACGGGGCTATTTTAGTTGTTTCAGCAGCCGATGGCCCTATGCCTCAAACCAGAGAGCATATTCTTTTAGCAAGACAGGTTGGTTTGCCTTCAATAGTAGTGTTTTTGAACAAAGTGGACCAGGTAGACGACCCAGAGATGATAGAACTGGTTGAGTCAGAATTAAGGGAATTGCTTAAAAAGTATGAGTTCCCAGGCGATGAAACCCCTATCATTAGAGGTTCTGCCTTGAAGGCTTTGGAAGCGGGTTCTGCTGATGATGAGAACATGAAGCCAGTTATAGAGCTGATTAGCAAGGTTGATGAATATGTGCCAGAGCCCACTCGTGCCTTGGATCAACCATTTTTGATGGCTGTTGAAGATGTTTTTTCTATTGAGGGTAGAGGAACTGTGGCTACTGGTAGAGTTGAAAGAGGGGTGATTAAGCCGGGAGAGGAGGTAGAAATTATAGGCGTAAGACCCACCCAAAAAACAGTTGCCACCAGCGTTGAGATGTTCAACAAAACATTGGAAGAAGGAAGAGCAGGAGACAATGTGGGTATACTGTTGAGGGGGCTTAAAAAAGAAGATATTGAAAGAGGGCAGGTTATGGCAAAGCCGGGCACAGTTACTCCTCACTCAGAATTTGAAGCAGAGGCGTATGCTTTAACCAAAGAAGAAGGGGGAAGACATACTCCTTTCTTTACAGGTTATAAACCCCAGTTCTATATCAGAACTTGTGATGTTACAGGAGAGGTAACCTTGCCAGAGGGCACAGAAATGGTAATGCCAGGCGATACCACTAACCTTAAGATTAAACTGATAACAGCAGTGGCCCTTGAAGAAAAGCAGAGGTTTGCTATTAGAGAGGGAGGAAGAACGGTTGGCGCTGGAGTGGTAACGAAAATCGTTAAATAAGAGCAAATATTAAATAAATCTTCTTGTAGAATGCCAGTGAAAGCAGCAGAAAAGAAAAAAGAAGAGGCAAAAGAAGAAGCTCGTCCTCAATTGAGGATAAAGCTTCGTGCTTATGATAGCAAAGTGATTGACTCAAGCTGCCGTCAGATTGTGGAAATCGCAATGAGGGCTGGGGTTGATATTGTTGGCCCTGTGCCCTTGCCAACAGAGGTTCATCGGTACACTGTAAATCGTTCAACCTTTGTCCATAAAGATTCAAGAGAGCAGTTTGAGATGAGGGTGCACAAGAGATTAATTGAGATTCCAAGCTCCAGCCAGAGGTTTATAGACGCTTTGAGAGATTTGACCTTGCCAACCGGCGTTGAGATTGAAGTTAAAACTACCTAATAATATTTAGGGATTTCGAGGAATTACGAATATGGAAACTTTTTTCACAATATAATGCGTTTTGACTTCTGAGCAACTATCACTGAAATACCGGGTTAGTTGCCCGGTGTTTTGTTTGCAAAGTTGAGATAAAAAAAGAATGACGTTGCCACCAAGACTTAAAGGTCTGATTGGGGCAACGTCAATGGAAGGAGGGAGAAGTATTCAATATTTCCACCATTTTCTCCACCGTTTTTCAGGGCACCAACCGATCGTCAAAGCGAGTCCTACGGATATGCCAAGACATATGTAGGCGGTCGCCTCGATATATTTGTGAGATTTCGGCGTAATATCTAGCCAAACACCCAAAGTCCCAGAAGCAAAGAATAGAACTATGGTGAGAACGACCAGGACAGTCATTTTCCACGGCGTAGATAATTTTTCTTCTGATTTTGTCACTGTTTGATCACTCCCTTCTTGTTTTAATAGCTTCTCTAATTTTAATAGTAATGAGAAATATTTAAATGTCAATTATGAAGTTCATAATAGGTAAAAAAATGGAAATGAGTCAGATGTTTGATGAAAAAGGCAGTGTGGTGCCTGTAACCTTGATTGAGGCAGGACCTTGTTTTGTTACCCAGGTAAAAGGGAAAGACAAGGACGGGTATACGGCTTTGCAGATTGGGTGTGAAGAATTAAAGAAACAAAAGATTACTAAATCAAAAAATGGCAAGGGTTTTCGTTATTTAAAAGAATTTAGAATTGATGAAACAGAAGTGAAAAACTATAAAGTTGGTAAAAAGATTGATGTTTCTGTTTTTGCTGAAGGCGATAACGTTAAGGTTTCAGGCATTTCAAAAGGAAAAGGCTTTCAAGGAGGGGTTAAAAGATGGGGTTTTTCTGGCAGGGATAGAACCCATGGTGTTAAACACGAGCACAGAACCATAGGTTCTGTTGGAAGCTCGGGTCCTGAAAGGGTTTTTAAAGGAAAAAAAATGCCAGGCAGAATGGGTGCTGACAGAATAACAGTAAAGAACCTGAAAATTGCAAAAATAGATTCCAAGAACAATATAATAGCCATAAAAGGCGCTGTTCCTGGAAGAAGAGGAACATTGGTAGAAATACGAGCATAAAATAAGTCAGAGGCGTCTCAACATGACGACGCCTCCTAGGGATCGATAGCTTACCTACTGAGATTCTCGCTGGTTTTTATAGCCCCTCGGATGTGGAGAATCATGACCGAGGCCCATCCAAAGAGCAGACTGCCGCTCCACACTAGTGGAGAGTCATAAATTTTCCTAGACATGGGCAGCAGGAGGAAAGGACTCGAAGCTATCATTCCGAGTGCGATGACGGCAGCTATGGCCGCCAGAACAAGGATGTAAGGGAACTGAGGCGATATTTTTCGGGTTTGCATCTCCTTCTCCTTTTCTGATTTGAGTTACTAGCGATACAGACATTATACTAAAATTATAACATAATATACTATGAATGTCAATGTTTACAATAAGATAGGTGAGAAAATTAGTCAGGCAAAATTGCCAGAGGAGATTTTTGGGTTGAAGATAAACCCTGATTTAGTGCATCAGGTGGTTGTTTCTCAAATGGCTAATCGGAGGCAGGGGACTTCGCACACAAAAGAAAGAAGTGAGAAAAGAGGCGGTGGCAGAAAGCCGTGGAGACAGAAGGGCACTGGCAGAGCAAGGCATGGTTCAATAAGGTCGCCTTTGTGGAGAGGAGGGGGAGTAACTTTTGGGCCCAGAAAAGAGAAAAAGATTAAAAAAACAATCCCAAAGAAAATGAAAAGAAAAGCTCTTTTGATGGTTCTTTCAGGCAAAGCTAAAAACAACCTTTTGGTTTTATTAGATAAATTGCAAATTGAAAAAGGTAAGACCAGGGAGATTTTTGAGATTTTAAAAAAGCTTCCTTGTAAAACAGAAAGCGCTTTAATTGCTCTACCAGCAATGGATAAAAAAGTAATTTTAGCTGCCAGAAACATTGCTCAGATTGAAACAATGCAAGTGAAAGATTTAAACAGCCTTGATTTGTTAAACTTTAAATACTTGATAATGCCCAAAGAGAATATAAAAATAATAAAAGATATTTTTAGTCAGTAATTAAAATAATTAGAAATCAATTTATGGCTTTATTAGATGCGCTTAAAAAAAAGAAAAAAACTTCTCCTGAGAAAAAGGCAAAGGGCGGTAAAATGAAGAAAGGGGAGAAGAAAAAGAAAGAAGTAAAGAAAAAGCCAAAGAAAGATAAAGAAATAAAGAAGAAGGAAACAAAAGAGGTGAAGCTAAAGAAAGAAAAGAAGGTTAAAGAGAAAGCGGCAAAAAAAGAAGTGTCTGTTCCTGGCAAAACCGCTCCATCTGTTGCTGAGCGAAAAATAACAGGGGAGGTGAAAAAAAGAGAGGTAAGAGTGGCTCCTTTAATTTTGAAGGGCCCTCAGATTACTGAGAAAGCAACCGAATTGAAAGACAAGAATCAATATGTTTTTAAGGTGGCAGATTCAGCCAACAAATCAGAAATAAAAAAAGCGGTTGAAGAGGTTTATGGTGTTAAAGTAATAAAGGTGAGAACCATTAAAGTGCCAAGAAGAAAGAGGAGATTGGGAAGAAGTGTGGGTTGGAAAAAAGGATATAAAAAGGCTGTGGTTTCCTTGAAAAAGGACCAAACAATAGATATAATGCCAAGATAATTTTAGTAGTGCTCGGGCAAGTTGCCTCAGGGAGCACGGCGTCGGTCCATGTGGTGATAAAAAGTTATTTCCCGACCGCGCCTGTCCCTCGTCAAGCCTTCCATATCTTAATTAAATTATGATGTACGTGGTGGGCTTGACTGCGGGACGCTCCCTTCGACAACTTGCCCTCGCGCCTATCTTCATTATTATATTATTCGTTAGATGATATTATGAAAAAAGTTTTAACAAAAAAGAAGCCAGAAAAGAGGTTGCTTCGTCCTTTGAAGAAAAAAGCTGGCAGAAATAGGGCAGGCAGGATTACTGTTCGCCACAGAGGAGGAGGGGCGAAGCGGCGCTACAGGGTTGTAGAATTTGGCCAAGAAAAAAAGGATATGCCAGCAACAGTAGAGGCTTTAGAGTACGATCCGAATCGTACAGCTTTTTTGGCTCTTCTGAGTTATAAAGATGGAGAGAAAAAGTACATTTTAGCTCCCCAGGGCTTGAAGGTTGGCGACAAAGTAGTTTTTGCAGAAAAAGCCCCTCTTAAAATTGGCAATAGATTAAGAATAAAAAGGGTTCCTGTTGGGACAATGGTTTATAATATTGAGCTTGTGCCTGATAGGGGAGGGAAAATAGTGAGGTCAGCTGGCACAGCAGCTCAGGTGATGGCTCAAGAAGGTAAGTATACTCTTTTAAAAATGCCATCAGGTGAGATGAGAAAAGTTTTGGCAGAATGTTTTGCTTCAATTGGAGAAGTTTCTAATCCCGAGCATAGATTTCAACAACTGGGCAAAGCAGGAAGATCGCGTTTAAGGGGAAGAAGACCGCAGGTCAGGGGCTCAGCTATGACGCCGGTTGCCCATCCTCATGGGGGTGGAGAGGGAAAAGCGCCCATTGGCTTGAAGTATCCGAAAACCCCTTGGGGTAAACCAGCATTAGGTGTTAAAACCCGGAAGAAAAAATGGACAGATAAACTAATTGTACAAAGAAGAAAGAAAAAGCGAAAGTAAAAATTCATGAATGCTTCGCATTCATTCATTAACGATTTCTAACATGTCAAGATCACTTAAAAAAGGACCATACATAGATGAAAAGTTATTGAAGAAAATCTCCAAGCTTAAAAAAGGAGATAAAACCATTATTAAAACGTGGAGCAGAGGTTCCACTATTACACCAGAGATGGTTGGTTTTACATTTGGAGTTCACAATGGCAAAGAGCATATTCCAGTTTATGTAACAGAAGAAATGGTTGGCCACAAATTGGGTGAATTTTCTCCAACCACAAAGTTTCTGAGACACGGAGGCAAGATGCAGAGAGGCATTGAGGCAAAAGAGAAGCAGAAAGAAGTGGTCAAGGCTGAAGGTTAGCCCGCCTTCGCCCCTCGGGGCTTCTGTGGGTGTAAGAACTCGTAAACTCATGAATGCTTCGCATTCATTCATTAACGATTTCTAACATGCAGGTTACAGCAAAATTAAGATATTTGAGAATAGCGCCAAGAAAGATGCGGCTTTTAGCCGATTTGATTAGGGAAAAAGAGGTATCAGAAGCTAAGAGTATTTTAGATTTTAGCTTAAAAAAGGGAGCTCAGCCCTTGAAGAAGCTTTTAGATTCGGCTGTTAGTTCAGCGAAAAATGATTTTCAGCTGGAAGAGCCAGGACTTTCTGTTGCAAAGATTACGGTAGATGAAGGGCCTAAGCTTAAGAGATGGAGGGCTCGGGCAAGAGGCCGGGCAGTTCAAATCCAAAAGAAAACCTCACATATCACTTTAGTGCTTGAGGGTAAAAAAACAAAAGCTGCCAAGGGCATAGGAAAGAAAGCTCCTTCTGTCAGAACCGTAACTAAAAAAGCAGATGTTTCCGCTAAAATGGGTGCTCTTTCGCTTGAGGAACAGAAAAGGTTAGCAGAAAAGGCGGTTGAGGCAGCTGACAAGAAAAAAGAAAAAAAGAAAGCAGAAGCTCCAAAGGAAGCTGAAGAGAAAAAAGGACCTGAGCTTGAGCCCTTTAAAAGA
Organism: uncultured Candidatus Saccharibacteria bacterium; assembly: GCA_964348225.1. Taxonomy (GTDB): domain Bacteria; phylum Patescibacteriota; class Minisyncoccia; order Minisyncoccales; family CG1-02-41-26; genus CAYGBM01. The sequence goes on from CAYGBM010000034.1 coordinate 28,336, forward strand.
ATTAAAAAACCAAAAAGAAAGATTTTATCGGGGCTTAAAGTAAAAAAGGGAGGGTTGCCAAAGGTATTTCGGAGGAAGTCATTTAGATGACCAGCATGGCTTTGAGTGCTTAGTTGCTAACAAAATTTCTATTATGTCTCAAAAGACTCATCCTAAAATTTTAAAGATCAAAGAAACGAAAGATTGGCTGTCGCGAGGTTTTTACCATAAAAGTTTTCCTCAGTATCTAGAGGAGGATTTTCGGATAAGAAAATTTTTAGAGAAGAAACTACCCCAGATTTCAGTTGGCGCTATTGAAATTGAGAGAGGACCGACCTTACTTAAGATTATTATCAAAACAGCAAGACCCGCTTTAATAATCGGTAGAGGAGGAAAAGGAGTTGAGGAATTAAAGAATAATTTAGAAGCAATGCTTAAAAGGAAGAAAAAAGATTCTTCATATCCAAAGAGAGATATAAAAATAGAGATTTTGGAGATTAAGAACCCTTGGTCTTCAGCCAGCCTTGTTAGTCAATGGGTGGCCGGGCAGCTTGAGAAGATGGTTCCTTACAGAAGGGCTTTAAAAATGGCTTTAAGCAAGGTGATGGAGCAGAAAGATGCAAAAGGTGCTAAAATTGAGGTGGCGGGAAGATTAAACGGGATTGAAATTGCAAGAACAGAATGGTTGAAGGAGGGGAAGTTGCCTCGCCAAAATTTTAGAGCCATAATTGACTATGGCTTTAGCGAAGCTTATTGTACTTACGGAGTAATTGGTGTTAAGGTTTGGATATACAAAGGAGAGCAATTCTAGGGTCAGACCTAGGTCTGACCCTAACATATATATATGTTACAGCCAAAGAAAATGAAACATCGGAAATGGCATAAGGGTCGCTCCAGGGGAACAGCCAAGAAAGGAACAGAGGTGTGTTTTGGTAGCTTTGGTTTGAAAGCAATGGGACAGAAATGGATAAAAGCCTCTCAAATTGAGGCAGCAAGAAGAGCTATCACGCGGACTTTAAAGAGAAAGGGAAAGTTATGGATAAGGATTTTTCCTGCAAAACCCATTACTTCAAAGGGAAGTGAAGTGCCTATGGGCGGGGGGAAAGGAAGTGTTTCTCATTATGTGTTTCCTATAACACCGGGCCGGATTATTTTTGAGTTAGATGGAGTAGAAGAAAAATTGGCGAAAGATGCTTTTAGAAAAGCCTCGGACAAGTTGCCTGTTGCAACTAAGTTTGTAAAACGGTCGTTTTAGTATTTAGAAATATGGCAAAGCAAAAGGAAAAAATCAGAGAATTTTCAAAACTGGAGAAAAAACAACTAGAGCAGTTTTTGAAAGAGAAGAAAGAGAAGCTGCGAAAGCTTAGATTTGCTTTAGCCACCGGAAAGGTCAAGAATGTTAGAGAAGTTAGAGAGACAAGGAAAGATATTGCCAGAATAATGACTTTGCTGAGTAAAAAATCTGGTTAAAGTAGATTGTATAAACTATGCCAAAAAAAAGATTAAAAGGTACAATTGTTTCCAATAAAATGCAAAAGACAGTTGTTGTTAGAGTGGAAAGATTTAAAGAGCATCCAAAATACAAAAAAAGATACAGGGTCCACAAAAAATACAAGGCCCATATTGAGGATGGAAATTTTAAAGTGGGAGATAAGGTTTTGATTGAAGAATGCGGACCCATTAGCAAGGATAAGAAGTGGCGAGTGATTAAGGATTGAAGCTACCCGCCTCCGCCCTTCGGGGCTTCGGCGGGTGTAAGAACTCGTAAACTCGCAAACACTTCGTGTTTGCTCATTAACGATTTCTAACATGATCCAACCGGGGACAAAATTAAATGTAGCGGATAATACGGGCGCTAAGCTGGTTGAATGTTTTAATGTTTTGGGCGGCACAAAAAGGCGCTACGCACGTTTAGGAGATATTATTGTTGGTAGCGTGAAAAAGGCAGAGCCAAGAAGAGATGTAAAGACTCACCAGATTGTTAAAGCAGTGATTGTTCGCCAAGCCCAGCCTTATAGAAGGAAGGATGGCTCTTATATAAAATTTGACGATAATGCTTGTTGTATTTTAACTGAGGGAAAGAACCCAAAAGGTGGCAGGATAATAGGACCTGTTCCAAGGGAATTAAGAGAAAAAGGCTTTGAGAAGATAATAACTTTGGCAAAGGATGTTGTATGAAGATACACAAGGGAGACCAAGTTTTAATAATAAAAGGCAAAGATAAGGGTAAGAAAAGCAAGGTTCTTAGGGGTTTTCCCAAAAAGAATCAGCTTTTGATTGAAGGGGCTAATATACGAAAGGTGCATAAAAGACCTAAAAAAGAGGGGGAGAAGGGGCAGGTAGTGGAGGTTCCCTTTCCTTTGGATATTTCTAAATTAAGATTGATTTGTTCAAAATGCGGAAAGCCCACAAAGGTTAGATATGAAGGGAGGGGGGGAAAGAAATACAGAATGTGCAAGAGGTGCGGAGCAGAGGTTTAGGTTAAAAATTATGCTTAGATTACAACAAAAATACAAAAAAGAGGTAGCACCTGAGATGAAAAAGAAGCTTGGCTTAAAGAACATTATGGCTGTGCCTAAGATTAAAAAGGTTGTGGTAAACTGTGGTTTTGGTGGAATGGTAGGGGGTAAAACCTCGAGCGAAAGAAAGAAAATTCAAGAGCATATAGTAGGTTCTCTGAGTTTAATCGCTGGGCAGAAGCCTGCTCTGAGAAAAGCCAGAAAGTCGATAGCTTCCTTTAAGCTGAGAAAGGGAATGCCGGTGGGTGCTCAGGTTACGTTGAGAGGGAAGAGGATGTATGAGTTTTTAGAAAAGCTGATTTGGCTTATTATTCCTCGAACCAGAGATTTCAGGGGAATTCCCCAAGCTAGATTTTCTAAAGAGGGAACCTTAACCATTGGCTTCAGAGATTACACTTCATTCCCTGAACTTAGGGTTGAGAAAGAAAAGGGACTTTTTGGTTTAGAGGTTACAATAGTAACTGACGCTAAAAATAGGGAAGAAAGCATAGAGCTCTTGAAATTAATGGGTTTTCCCATTAAATAATAGACAAGAAAGATGCCCAAGAAATCACAAATTGTAAAATCAAAGAAAACACCGAAATTTAAAACTCGGACTGTAAAACGTTGTTTTAGATGTGGAAGACGGAGAGGTTTTATGAGAAAGTTTGGAGTTTGCAGAATATGTTTTAGGGAGTTAGCTCATAAGGGTGAGATACCAGGTGTCAAAAAGTCTTCATGGTAAATTTTTAATTTTTAATTCTTAATTTTTAATTATCTATGACCGACCCCATAACCGATATGCTAAATAGAATAAAGAATGCTCAGGCGGTTTTAAAGCCAGTAGTGGATGTTCCTTGCTCCCAACTTAAAGCCAGGGTTGTTGAAATCCTCCATAACGAAGGGTTTATTTCAGATTTTAAAAAAAGGGGACGAAAAGGGAAAAAAATAATAAGGATAAATCTAAAATATAAGGAAGACAAGATGCCTGGAATTTCCGGTTTCAAAAGGATTTCCAAGCCAGGACAGAGAATTTATAAAAAAGCCAAGGAAATAAAAAGTGTGAAAAGTGGCTATGGGGTGGCTGTTATTTCAACATCAAAAGGATTGATGACTGACAAAGAAGTAAGAAAAAAGAAATTAGGCGGGGAGGTAATGTTTGAAATATGGTAGCATTATGTCACGTGTAGGAAAAAAACCAATTAAAATACCCCAAGGGGTGGAAATAAAAATAGAAGCTGATAGAGTAACAATAAAGGGGCCAAAAGGGGAAATATCTCAAGAGATTCCCTCAGGCATTTTGGTTGAAAAAAAAGAAAATGAAATTTTACTTTCTCCAAAAAAAGAGGCAAAGAGAATGTCAGCTATGTGGGGGCTGGCCAGAGCTCTTTTGCAGAACCATGTGAAAGGAGTTAGCGAGGGCTTTGAGAAGAAGCTTGAGATAAGAGGAATTGGCTACAAGGCCGCCTTGAAAGACGACAAAACTCTTCAGCTGGATGTTGGCTTTTCTCATCCGGTGATATTGAAAATACCCGACGGAATAAAGGTTTCTGTTGAAAAAAATATTATTGCGGTTTCTGGTGTTGACAAGCAAAAAGTCGGAGAGTTTGCAGCAGAAATAAGAGCAACCCGTAAACCCGAACCCTATAAAGGGAAAGGAATTAGGTATCTTGGTGAGAGAGTGAGAAGGAAAGAGGGCAAGAAAGCAGTTACCGCTAACGTCTAATGATTATGTTGGATAAACAAACAAAACGTAATCGCAGACACAAACGTATTAGGGCAAAAGTAAGTGGAACGACTAAGGTTCCTCGGCTTTGTGTTTTTCGCAGCAATCAACATATCTATGCTCAATTGATTGATGATGAGAAAGCAAAGACTTTGTTGCGAGCCAGTGATATGGAGATAAAAAGCTCAAAAGGTAAAGCTAAGAATTTAAAAGAAAAGCAAGAAAAAAAGAAAGGTCTTTCAGGTAGGGTTGCCGTTTCTTACGAAGTTGGAAAACTTATCGCTGCGAGGGCTAAAGAAAAGAAGATAACCAAGGTTGTTTTTGACAGAGGTGGGAATAAGTATCATGGCAGGATAAGAGCGTTAGCTGAGGGTGCTCGAGAAGGAGGTTTAAAATTTTAGTAATTAATATTAATAACATGAGAAGACCTATTAGAAAAACACCAAAAAAGAAAGATGAATACGATTCCAAGCTTTTAGATTTGACAAGGGTAACCAGGGTAACAGCCGGGGGCAAGCAGCTTAGGTTTCGCGCTGTTATTGTGGTTGGAGACAGGAAGGACAGGGTTGGGGTAGGGGTTGCAAAGGGAGCAGATGTTGCCAGAGCCGTTGAAAAAGCCACCAGGTTAGCTAAGAAAAACATTATCAAGGTTCCGTCGGTTGAGGAAACCATTCCCCATGAGGTTTTGGCAAAGTCAGGACCAGCTAAAGTTTTATTAAGACCACAAAGAAGGGGGAGGGGGTTAGTTGCTGGTGGTGTGGTGCGGGTGATTTGTACGCTAGCTGGAATAAAGAATATATCGTCAAAGTTATTGTCGAGATCAAGGAATAAGTTGAATATAGCCAGGGCAACGATTTTAGCTATAAAGAAATTAAAAACTAAAAACGAAAATCTAAAAACCAGCCCCAGAGACTTGCTTCAAAACCCCAGGGAGCTGGCAACTAAAAAGTAAAATCCTTCAGAGATTTTCTTCCATGCAATTACACCAATTAAAACCTAATCACAAGAAACGTGCGAAAAAAAGAATCGGTAGGGGAGGCCAAAGGGGTACTTTTTCTGGCAGGGGCGTTAAAGGGCAAAAAGCAAGAGCAGGCAGGAAGTTTCAACCGGTTGTTCGGGAATTGATAAAAAGATACCCAAAGCTTAGAGGTTATCGCCAGGGAACCTTGGATAGTTATGAAACAAAGGTTAATCTCGCCTTGCTTGAAAAAAATTTTAAAACAGGAGAAAAAATTACTCCCCAGGCTTTGATTAAAAAGAGAATAATACGTAAAATAAAAGGTAGGGTACCCCAAGTTAAGATATTGGGCAAGGGAGAATTGAAGAAGAAATTAATTATTGAGGGTTGCGCTGTATCTGAGGGGGCGAGAGAGAAGCTTAAGAAGGCGGGCGGAGAAGTGAGAATTAAAAATTAAAAATTATAATTCTTCTAAAGAAATTGTTAATTCTTAATTGAATTTTTAACTTTTAATTCTTAACTTTTAATTTGACTGAGCCCGATAGGGCGAAGGAATATGCAGTGGTTTCAAAAAATCATTCTCATTTTTAAAGACAGACAACTAAGAAACAAAATCCTTTTTGTTTTGGGTATTTTTGGTGTCTTTAGGCTAGCCGCTTCTATTCCTGTTTTAGGGGTGGATACTGAGAGGCTGCGAGGCTTTTTTGGTGGCGATCAGTTTTTTGGCCTTTTAAACCTTTTTGTCGGGGGAACCTTAAGCAAAATATCCATCATAATGCTAGGATTGGGTCCCTATATTACCTCTATTATTATCATTCAGCTTTTAACAATGATTTTCCCTAAGCTTGAAAAGATGTACAAAGAAGAGGGGGAAGCGGGCAGGCAGAAAATCAATCAGTATGGCAGAATGCTAACCGTTCCCCTAGCGGGCCTGCAAGCTTATGCAATGTTGAGTTTACTACAAAGAAGAGACGCCATTGGTACTTTAGCTACCGGTCAACTTCTTACAGCAATAGTTACTATTATTGCTGGCTCTTTATTTTTAATGTGGCTAGGAGAGCTTATTTCTGAAAAGGGAATTGGCAATGGTGTTTCTCTTTTGATATTTGCTGGGATTGTGGCTAGCACCCCAAGTGAAATTTTTCAGTTTATTCAAACTTGGGATCCATCTCAGCTTCCATCTTACATTTTCTTTTTTGCTACAGCCATAATTATTATTGCTGGTGTTGTTTTTATTACAGAAGCCAGAAGAAACATCCCTGTTTCTTATGCCAAAAGAGTCAGGGGAAACAGGATGTATGGGGGTGTATCTACCTATCTGCCAATAAATATTAATCCAGCAGGGGTTATTCCGATAATATTTGCTTTAAGTATTTTGATGTTTCCCAGCATGATAGCCGGTTTTTTTTCAGGGGGCACTTCCGCCTTAGCTAATATTGCTCAATCAGTCAGTAACTTTTTGCAAAACATATGGATTCACGGAATCTTGTTTTTCAGCTTGGTTATTCTTTTCACTTTCTTTTACACAGCAGTAACCTTTGACCCAAAATCTATTGCCAACAACCTTCAGAAAATGGGCGGTTTTGTGCCAGGTATTAGACCGGGCACCTCAACTTCTCAATTCTTGCATAAGATTCTCTATAGAATTCTTTTTTTGGGGGCTATATTCTTGGGCGTAATTGCTGTTTTGCCGTCAATTATTCAAGGCACAACAGATATCGCCCAATTCCGGTTTTTAATCGGGGGCACTGCCTTGCTGATTGTGGTAAGTGTGGTTTTGGATACATGGCGGCAGATGAAAGCTCAAATAGAAATGCGCGAGTATGAAAAGTTTTAATTTTTGAGTCCTCGGACAGCTTGCCTCAGGAAGCATGGCGTTAGCTTAACAAAGAAAAAGTATGAAAAGTAAAAAAAAGGTTATTATTTTAATGGGTCCGCCGGGAGCTGGCAAGGGTACTCAAGCTGAGCTTTTGTCAGATAAGCTGGGTTTTTCTTTCTTTGAATCAAGCAAGGTTGGCGAAATAGCCATAAATCAAGCTAAAAAAGGGGATTTCATTACGGTCAGGGGCAAAAAATATTTTTTTGAAAAGCAAAAAGAGCTTTGGAAAAAGGGAATTCTTTGGGACCCTCCTTTTTTTACATACTTGGCAAAGAAAAGAGTCAAAGAGCTTCACAAAAGTGGTGAGAGCTTGGTGATGACCGGCTCTCCCCGAACCCTTTATGAAGGAAAAGAGATAATGCCTTTACTTGGAAAGTTGTATGGTAGAAACAACATTAAAATAGTCTTAATTGAAGTTTCAGCTCAAGAATCCATTTTCAGAAATTCTCATCGCAGAATTTGCCAGTTGATGCGCCATCCCATTTTGTACTCAAAAGAAACAGCAAGGCTTAAAAGGTGTCCTTTGGATGGCTCAATGCTGCTTAAACGAAAGGGCTTGGACGACCCAGCAACAATAAAAGTTCGCCTCGGGCAGTATAAAGGGAGAACCCTGCCCTTGATAGAATATTACAAATCAAGAGGGTTGAAGATCAAGAGGGTTAATGGAGAGGGCTCTGTTGCTGCTGTTTTTGATAGAATTCTAAAGGCTTTGAAAAGATGATTCCAATAAAATCACCCAAGGAAATTAAGATAATGCGGGAAGGGGGCAAGATATTAGCTGAGATTATGGAAAAACTGAAGAGCAAAGTTGCCCCTGGAGTAACTGGTAAGGAATTAGACAGGGTCGCTGAGACCCTTGTTTTAAAATATGGAGCAGAACCAGCCTTTAAGGGCTACGAGGGTTTTCCAGCAACACTGTGTGCCTCAGTGAATAATGTAATTGTTCACGCTGTTCCTTCTGATTACAAGTTGAGACAGGGTGATTTACTTTCTTTAGACCTGGGCATCAAATACAAAGGCTTTTATACCGACATGGCCATAACCACATTTATCAACCCCCAGGGGGTTGTAAGCTCTAAATTAGGTTATGAAGCTGGGCGCTTGATTAGAGTAACTAAAAAAGCTTTGAAGCTGGGTATAAAAAAAACAAGGGTGGGCAACACATTTGGTGATATAGGAAATACCATTCAACGGTTTGTTGAATATCAGGGTTTTAATGTGGTAAGGGAGCTTTGCGGCCATGGTATAGGCAAAGACCTACATGAAAGCCCTAAAATTCCAAACTATGGTAAAAGAAGGTCTGGTCATAAGCTCTTGGAAGGAATGGTTTTTTGCATAGAGCCAATGACAACAATAGGAGACTGGCACTTGAAAAAATCTCCTGACACCTTTGGTTTTGAGACAAAAGATGGCAGCCTATCGTGCCATTTTGAACACACGGTTGCTGTTACCAAAACCGGTCCTCAAATCCTAACGCAACTTTAACAGATTACAAAGGCCTGACCTTTGTAATTTTGTTTTTAGATTTGCTATAATATATTAATGACTCCTAAAAAGGCAAAGTTTCCATCTGAACTGCGGTACGACCTGGTCGGGCAGGACTGGGTTGTTATTGCAACTGGCAGGGCAAAAAGACCTGAGACATTTAAAAAGGAGAAAAGGCTTAAAGAAACACTGCCTCGCGCTGATTGTCCTTTTTGTAATATTTCCACCCAAGAAAGGCCAACTTTGGTTTATAACAAGGGCAAAAAAATAGAGCCTTTGCCAAAAATTCTCAAGAAAAACTGGACAACGGTGGCTGTCCCTAATAAATACCCAGCGGTTATTCCAGGCAAAGACTTAGACGAACACACTGAGGGTGGCATTCACAAGAAAATGAATGCTATTGGCTTTCATGAGGTGGTTGTTACTTCTCATCACACGCGCCAGCTTGCCCAGTTTTCAGCAGAGCAAGTAAAAGAAGTAATTGATGTTTATCAGGCTCGTTATCTTGCTTTCTATAAAGAGAAGTTTGTAAACTATATCTCTATTTTCCA
>CAYGBM010000035.1:0-84981 GCA_964348225.1 uncultured Candidatus Saccharibacteria bacterium
TAAAAATCAATAAACTCATCTGACATCAACTCTTCAGAATTATGCCTTGTACAGGTTGCTGAAAACCCAAAAAGAACCCCGCTCTTTCTCAAATTCTCCATGCCCCAAAGAATCTTCTCAAAAATGCCCTTGCCCCTTCTTTGATCAGTTTTTTCTTTGAACCCTTCAACCGAAATACCCAAAGCCACATTGCCAAATCTGGCTAACTTTTCAGCCACCTCTTCAGTGAGCAAGGTACCATTCGTGTAAATCTGGAAAAACATATCGTTGTGCTTCTCAAACATCTTAAACAAATGAGGCCAGACAAACGGCTCACCCCCTGAAATGGTTATAAAATATATACCGAGCTCTTTGCCTTCTTTAAGAATCCTGTCAACCTCCTCAAAGCAAAGGTCGTCTTGTTGAGAATATTCTCCAGCATAACAGCCCTTGCATTTTAAATTGCATCTTGCTGTTGGGCTAATCACAAACAACCAAGGCAAGCCAAAGCCTAACTTTTTTTCCATTCTTTTCTTTTCTTGAGTGCCCAAAATGGCAGCGTTCACAAAGAAATTCTCAATAAACTTCTCCTTGCATTTCTTAGAAAGAGAAGCGAAAGTGTCAAGAACAAGCTTTGTTGCTGGATGATTCTCCCGGAAAGCTTTCTTTATGGCAGCGGCTATCACCTTGACATCTTTTTTCCTAATCAGAAATTTCTCTCCTAAAGAAACCGCCCTTACCAAGTTCTCTGGGGAAAGATTAGTCAGCACCAAAAAAATCTTTTTGAGAACAGCTTTTTTAATGGATTTTTTCATATTGTTGTCTCTAATCTAGTCTGTGCCCTCGGGAGGAATTGAACCTCCATTTGCGGCTCCGGAGGCCGCTGTTTTATCCGTTAAACTACGGGGGCGTCGCGGCACGCCCTCGCTATGCTCGGGCTAACACCGCTCCCCAGAAACCCTCGGTTTCTGGCGCTCGCCTGCGGCCCGCTGTTTTCCAACACGGGAGGAAATTCTTTCCTCCCGACCCCTCCTTTAGTATTTTATATTATCATCTAAAATCCTTTCGGTACAATAACTATTTCTCTGCTATAATATAGAAGTTGGAGTTGGGTCGCTTTGCTTGGGGAACAACAATCAAACCGCTGTCTTTTATTTTAAACCCAGCTCTTTTCACTAACTTGTTTAACTCTGTTTTTGTGAAACAATGAAAGTAATAATCAGGAATGTTCAGCCAAGAGATGAAAACATCTTTAAAATCCATTTTTGAGAGCCCAAGAATTTTTAATAGAATAAACTTATAAATTTGCCTTCGTTTTGACGACTTTCCCCACAAATTCCAGCACGTGATAATCAAAAGCCCTTCTGGCTTCAAAACCCTTCTTATCTCTTTTAAAAACTGTTGACGTAATGCCTTTGAGGGAATATGATGCAAAACAGCAATGCTGTAAACCTTGTCAAAGAAATTATTTGGGAAAGGCAGGTTCAAAGCATCAGCCACTTGGAACTTAGCTCCTCTACCCCCATATCTATCTTTGGCAATCTCAATTAAGCGCTGTGAAAAATCAACCCCGAAATAATCAATGTCCTTATCCTTGAAAGCTTCAAAGAACCTGCCGTTGCCACAGCCCAAGTCTAACACTTTTTCTCCTGGTATCAAATAATCATCAAAGAGAAACCTCATTTCTTCCCAAACTCGTTGTCTCCTCTTTGAAAATTCTAAAGCTGCCTTGTTATAATCTTCTTTGGTTTTTTTTAATAAATATTCAGCTTGTTCTCTTTTCATGAAAAAAACAGAAACAATTGAATCAATTATTCAAGAGCTTGCAAAAAGCGGTATTAAAAACCGCTCCAGCTTGGATTCTTTCAAAAGAAGAATGGCAAAAAAGTATCAGATTGCCTGTCCAACAAATGTTGCCCTACTTAAAATCTATCACGAAATGATTAAAAAGAAAAGGCTTGCTCCATCTCCCATTCTTGAAACCATCTTACGTAAAAAACCTATTCGTTCGCTTTCTGGCATAGTCAATGTTTCTGTCCTAACAAAGCCCTATCCTTGTCCTGGTAAATGCATCTTTTGTCCCACCCAAAAAGGCGTTCCCAAAAGCTATCTCAAAAAAGAACCAGCTGTTCAAAGGGCAATCCTCAACAAGTTTCACCCCTATTTGCAAGTCCAATCAAGACTCCAAGCTCTAAAAGAAATAGGCCACCCCATAGATAAAATTGAGTTAAGAATAATCGGTGGAACCTGGTCATATTATCCCAAAAGATACCAGAGATGGTTTATTAAAGAATGCTTCAAGGCTGCCAATGAATTCTCACCCAAGAGAGCCAGGGTCTCTCCCGAGAAGCTCGGGCTCTTGAAGCTTCAAAAACAAAACGAAAAAGCCAAATGTCGCTTGATTGGCATCACCATAGAAACAAGGCCTGATTTTATCAATCTTGAAGAAATAAAAAGAATGAGAGAGCTTGGCATAACCAGGGTGGAGCTTGGCGTTCAAACCATTTATGATGATGTTTTAAAGCTCAACCAAAGAGGACATGGTGTTGATGCCACCATAAAAGCAACCAGGCTTTTAAAAAATGCTGGCTTTAAGGTTTCCTATCAAATGATGCCCAATTTGCCAGGTAGCACCCTTAAAAAAGATATTGCCATGTTCAAAGAACTTTTTTCAAACCCAGACTTCAAGCCCGACCTTTTAAAAATCTATCCCTTAGCCCTTGTCAAACAGGCTCTTCTTTACAAATGGTATAAATCCCCACACCACAAATCAAGATTTTGGTGTGGGGACAAGTACAAACCCTATTCTGAGAAAAAACTGCTTGAGCTTTTAATAGAAATGAAAAAACATATTCCCCGATACTGTCGCATTGAAAGAATAATCAGGGATATCCCTTCAACTGACATTATTGAAGGAGGGGTTCAAACCTCAAACCTGAGAGAGATAGTGCAGAAAGAAATGAAAAAGAGGGGATTAAAATGCCAATGCATAAGATGCAGAGAGGTTGGCAAGGAATACAATCCTAAAGAAAAACTTTATTTGTTTCGCCAAGATTATGAAGCCTCAGGAGGTAAAGAAATATTTTTAACCTTTGAAAACAAAAAAAGAGAAAAACTTTACGCCCTCCTCCGCCTCCGTCTGCCTTCAGCAGACTTCGGTGGACAGGTCCGCCTCCGCCTGTCAAGCCAGCCTCCCGAGGACGGGCCTCCGCAACATCCGGAGATTTTACCTGTCCTTAAAGAAACGCCTATAATTCGCGAAATTCACACCTATGGCCAAATGGCAAAAATCTCCGGAGGACGGGCCTCCGGAAGCCTTGCACAGCATAGAGGGTTGGGGAAGAAGCTCATCAAAGAAGCAGAAGAAATCGTCCGCCAAATGAGCCCTAAAGAAACTTGTGCTGAGCATCGTCGAAGCATCGCTGTTATCTCAGGCATAGGAGTCAGAGCCTATTACCGGAAACTAGGCTATCGCCTGAAAAATACCTATATGGTAAAAAACTTTAAATAGATATTGACAAGCCCTAAATAACCTTTAATATACTTAGTGTACATTACAAAGAAAGGAGGGTAGGAAAGATTATCTAACAACCAAGGATACTAAGGAGGACACAAATGATCAAATACGCAGAGCTATATCCTGTTTTAGCCAAGATGCTATCTGGGGTAGAGCGGGTAAGGGCTGAAAAGATCAAGATTGGTGTAGTGGGCACTATGAGGCGTGTATTTCAAGAGGAGTTTGGCCGGGGTCGCTTTGGCGAGCTTCTGGATGAGGTTACCCAAGACGCACGAGCCAACATCCTGACCGCAGAGGAGGTTGGTGTTCCTGATGGAATTATCTACGCAGGCGAGCTGGATCAGATCCAGGACACAGTCAACCACTTCCTGGGAAAGAAGATCGACGGCCTAATCATCATCCCGATAAACTACGGCGATGAGGAATCTGCTGCCAGGCTGGCAGCGGACGTATACAAGGCACTGAGAATACCGGTCAACACCTACATCTGGCCAGATGCCCCCATTGAAAGCGATGGCCAGCGCCTGAGCGACAACGAGTGCGGCATTCTCCCAATGCGGCAACACATGAGAGTGACCATGGGCAAGAATCCCGGGTATTTTCCCTTCTGCGACATTGGAAGCGAGAAGTTCAGCGCCGCCTGGGACAGCTTTGTGCGGGTTTGCTCTGGCATTCGCACCATGCGCAATATCCGTCTGTTGCAGTTTGGCGCTGCTGAACCCACTTTCTATGCAATAGAAGCAGACCCGGATGATCTTCGCAAAAGATTTGGCTTTCGGTCCGAAAGCATAGACATCTGGAACCTGATCACGGCAGTGCAGGAAGGGCTGGAAAATCCGCCGGATTGGTTCAACAGCCTGCATGGAGAACTTTCACAGACCCTTGATTTCTCCGGCGTTGAGGAGAGATTCCCTGACCTGTCTGCAAAGCTAACCCTGGCTTTGGGCTGGATTGTGGAACAGTTGAAGGAAAAACAGTCAAACTGCGTCTCCATCCGATGCTGGCAGGAATTACTAGAAGCCCTAGGCGTGTTGATATGCCCGTTAAATGGGATTCTCTATTCCATGGGCGTTATGGCTCCGTGCGAGACTGACAAGCCTGGTGTTATTGCCTCAGCCCTACTTCATGGTCTAGGCATAGGCGAGGAGCGAGACCTCAACATCTTTGCTGACCTGACCCGATGGGATAAAGGCAAGCCGCTATGGTGGCACTGTGGACCGTTCTCTGCTGCTGGCATGCGTGAATGTCCCGAGAGTGGAGCTAGGGTAGAAGAAGGCTGGATACTCAAGGTTCCAGCAGCCGGACTGGTTACTGGACCCTGGGGCAATCTGGGAGATCCCATCACCTTCGCTCAGATCCGTCCGAATGAAGATGGTAAGCTGCAACTATCCGCCCTAAACGGTGAGATATGCAAGGGAACACTAACAACCGGCACTCATTTCTACACTGAAATGGCTGATCCCGAAGAAGCCTGGCGATTCATAATGGATTATCCATTTGATCACCATTGCAGCGGCCGCGTTGGCAACTATCTTCCACTGCTCAAGGAAGCCGCTCCCTGGCTTGGCTTGGACACTAAAGCAGCTTTTCTTAACAATATTTGAGGTATGGAAAAAACCTCAAATAAAAATGGCCTATTGGCTAGCCTAGCTACCAATAGGCCATTTGTGTTATACATCATAACAGCCCAAGAATGTTCTGTCCCAATACCTCTAAACTTTTCCCTAGTGAATCAAAAGAACCAAGGCTTAAGACACTATCTCAAAGATGATTTTTCAACCAGGTCAAGGAAACTTCAGATAGTTTGGTTTTTGCTCTGAAGCTTTCGAAATGATGGTCAGCGTCTTGAACTACTTCTAATTTGCATTCGCGCTTGATTTTTTGGAGCAGGTCCTTGGTATATTTCAAGGAAACATCCTCATCTTTTTCACCATGGATTAGCAGGGTTGGAACTTGGAGTTTTGAAGCAAGTTTTGATAAATCCATTGATTCTGATTCTTGCAAGTATCCAGAACCAATCCTGCCTTTGAGGGTATCAAGATGGCCTTGCTTTTTCCACAAGGCAATGTCTTCAGCAGTATACCATTCTTTAATAAGCTGTTTTTGGTGTAAGGCAGGGGAGAGCAAAATTAATGTTTTAGCTAGTTTATGCTTTGCTTGAAACAAAACAGCAGCCAAAGCACCTAGGCTATGGCCTAAAATCGCGATTTTTTCTTTGTTGATCTTCTCTTGTTGAATTAAAAAATCATAAGCAGACTTTATTTCTTCTGCTTGGTTGTCAATGCTTAGATTTCTAAATTTTCCTTCTGAATCCCCATGCCCTGAAAAATCAAAACGGAGACAAGCAATGCTGTTTTGGGCCAAATTCCTTGAAAGCTCCACAAACTTTCTCTGGGATTTTGTTTTTGAAAACCCATGACACGTGATTACTGCTGGCAGCTTATCTTCAGCTTCTGGTAAATGCAAAAAACCCCAAAGTTTTTCGCCTCGGTGGTTTGAAAAGCTGATTGGCTCTTGTTTTATTTTCATTTTGAATCTAAGGCTTCAATTACTTTTTTGACCAAGGTTTTTGGGTCTCGCTCCAAAATCAAAACAGTTCCAGTGTCTTTTCCAATATTCTTGAAAATCTCTGGTATTTGTTCTGAAACACGGCCAGTGCCCTCTAGAACTCCAACTATCTTTCCCATATGATAAGCCAGAGAAAACTCGATAAAGGTGCCAACAGACCCCCTGACAAAGATAACAGCATCGCAATTTCTAATGAGCAGAGGCGTTCTTCCTTCTTTGCCCATTTCAGTGTAAATCAGGGTCATACCTTTTGAAGGGTAAGGATAGCTAAGGGGCGGGTCTATGTGTTCTTTAAGATTGGCAGCAGGTGAAAAGCCTAAAATCATTCCTTCCTCTTTGGAAGCTCCAAGCACTGCCTCATGGGGCAAGCCCATACAAGAACCTGTAATCAAAATACAATTGTTTCTGGCAATCTCTCTGCCGATTTCCCGCGAGCTCTCAGCTAAGTCAGCGGGTATCTTCTTATCTCTGAAAGCTGAACCCATAAAGCCGATTCTATAAACTTTTTCTTTTTTTGTTTGCTTTGTTTCTGACATATTAAGGAATTGGGGCAGACATTTTGGTTAGTTCAAAAATAGGCACCATAAAACTCCAGGCAACAAAAGCAGTTACTCCCCCAAATATAATTATTGTAATGGGCTCAATGATATTGAAGAAACGTTTTCTCTTCTTTTCAAGCTTTTCCAGTTTTTCTTTAGCAACAGCGTCATTAGGATTAAAATCAAAAGCCTTCCGAGTGTCTGTTTCTTCCTTGCTGAACTGCTTTTCTTTTTTCCAAACGTAAAGATTCAGCAAGGGCACCACAATAAAATAAGCGATTATTACGGCACTAAAACGACTTTTGATTTGCCCTGGCTGGAAAGAAGAGGCTTCTGGAATAAGCTTAATTAAATCAGGCAAAAATTTGAAATAAACGGCTAAAATAATTATTGCCAAAGTCGCGCTTGTTATTATTAAACGCTTATGCGAAAACTTCGAGTAATCATCATTTTTGAACATATCAGCTACAAAAGCTTTGTGATGATAAATCCGATGATAGAGAACAAGGCAATAGGGGGGAGGGCTGGCATAGGTTTTCGTTCTTTTTGAAAAAAGAAGATTAAAAAGCCAGCAAAAAGACCAAGCAAAGAGAAGCCAGCTACGATTATAGCGTCAACCAGCCCCGCTGAGATTAAAGAGGCAGCGAAAATCAAGGGGAAAACCACATCGCCTCCGCCCAGAATCAGAAATCTGCCACCAGGTCTAACCTTCTTTATATTAGCTGTGAAGTCAGAAATTTTTTGAGGAATAACAAAACCTAGTATTGCGCCAGACCCCATCATCTCCTTTGCTATTTTAACCATATGTTTTGTTTTGTAAACAGCAATAAAATCGTAAATAGAAAGAAGCACCAACAGCAAAGCTACAGCCTCTGGCTGCAATCGCAAGCCCAAACCTGCCCCGATGCCCGCTGTTGCGCAAATAAAGGCTATGTTGTGAACTATTAACGATGGTTTTGCCAACAGAGCAATAATCAAAATAGCAACCAAGGGAAAGGCGAAATAGTCGCCCAACCACAGCTCAAAGAAGAAAAGGTTGCCAAAAGCAATGGCTAAGAAAAAAATGACCTTCAAAAATATCTTCTTGCCTTTTTTGAAGCGAAAAAAATAAACTACAGCCAGAATTGCAACAGTGGCTATGAAGAAATAGAAAAGAAACTGCCAAACAGGAACTGAGGGAGGAGGATAAGGGATTTCCCGAAGCTCAAAAATTTCTTTCAGCCTCAAAGCTGCGAGAATCCCCAACCCCAGCCCCAGGGAGAACAAAAAAGCCTCAAAGCCAAAAAATCTCAAGGGATGAGAAAAAGAAACCCCCTGTTTCAACGTTGTTATATTAGAAGAATTATTTAGTTTTTGCTTTTCTTTTTCTTTGTTTTCTGGCATAAAAGCCTGGTCTTTAAAACTGATTTATATCTAAAAGGGCTGGAGATTCGGTAAGCAGTTTTTCCTTTACCTGCCCTTTTTGATGAATACTTTTTCACCCCCACACCACAACTTCGTTTGGTGTGGGGGTTCATTCTCTATTTTAGCCTCTATTCCTTATACAAAGCAAGATCATAAGCTACCTGCTGTTTGTTGCTGGGGAAAATAATTCTTTTGGAGCCAAATGTAAATCCTTTGGGTATCCAGCTTGCTATTTTGAGAACCCAAAAGAATAATTGCTATGTTCCTTTCTTTTGCATCTTTATCCTTTAAGCGAAATATAAAGAGGGCGGTGTCGCGGGAGGTTTTGATAAAACCTGTTTTCCCGCCAACAAATGTTTCATCATTAATAAAGATATTCTTGTTCCATAATTCCTCAAGATCAAAATCTATTGATCCAAAGCTATCAACTTTATTTCCTTTAGTAATTTCCAAAAGGGGAGGACGATTATTGAGGATGTATCTTGCTAAATAAAATAAATCTTGGGCTGTTGAAATGTTCTTTGGGTTGTAGCCTGAAGGATCAGCAAAGAGAGTGTTTTGCATTAAAATCGCTTTGGCTTTTTCCTGCATCAGCTTGAGAGTATTTGCCCTGCCCAAGAAATAACTAAGGGCTTCAGCTGCATCATTAGAAGATTCAATCAAAAGAGGATAAAACAATTCAACCACCCTGAATCTTTTACCTTTTGCCAAGCCTTTGGTTGCTCCATAAGCTGCAAGCATCTTTTCAGTAATCAAAATAGATTTTCTCAAGTCCACGTTCTCTGCCACCACAACAGCTGTCATCAGCTTGGTCAAGGAGGCAATCTGTAATTGTTTTTTGGGCTCTTTTTCAGCAAGAACAAAACCTGAATCCAAATCAGCAACCAAGCAACTAGTGGCTGAAAGCTGTGGGAACGGAGTTGGGGTTGAGGTTGCATATTGATAAGCATCGTTTAGTTTATCAATTACCAAAACAGGCATTGCAATTTCTGTCATCTCATAAATATCTTTGGCGTCTTCATCTTTTATGCGCAAACATCCGCCTGAATTACCAGACACAAACTTTCCTCCGCCCGGATAATAAGGTTCTCCGTGGATATAGTACTTGCCGTAGAATTTCAAAGCATAGGGCAAATAAACATTAGCTACAACCGAGAAACTGCTTGTATAACCAGCCTCAATTTCATAAAGACCAGCTGCTGTACCTCCCCAGTCTTGAGGGTCGCCCTTGAGCAGAATTTTTGCCTCTTTTTCCACACTGCCCTTTTTATAAAGCCGCATTTCCATTTGTTCAAGATTTATTTCCAGAAAATCGGTTTGAGTGAGCAAAAAATCATCCTTTATTTTAGAAAAATCTTCCAAATAATAGGGTATGAAATTCTCTGTTTCCTTACTTGAAGAAGCGTTTGTTTCCTCAGAAACAAGTTTGGGCTCCAAGATCATGGCTGGCTGGTAGGGAATATCAACGATAGGGATACTTGAGAACAAGCTGGTTGCTATGCAAAAACCAATTGCAATTAAAATGGCAACAAAAAGAAAATACCCAAAGAATAATCTGTTATTGTCTTGCTCCATAAAAAGAGAGTGGTGTCTAATTTGATAATTTAGCAAGTAATTCTTCTGCCTTGTCTTTCTTTTCCCAGGTGAACTCTGGCTCTTCTCTGCCAAAGTGGCCGTAACAGGCGGTTTTTCGGTAAATAGGACGCAAAAGGTCTAACTGCTGGATAATGCCCCCTGGTGATAAATCAAAGACCTGGGGGATAATTTCAACTAACTTGTGCTCTGGAATTTTGCCAGTGCCAAAAGTATCAACGCTAATTTCCAAAGGCTCTGTACCGCCAATCACATAAGAAAACCGCATCAAGCACTTTTCAGCCAAATCAGCTGCCACAATGTTCTTAGCAATGTAGCGAGCCATATAGGCCCCTGCTCTGTCAACCTTGGTGGGATCTTTCCCGGACATAGCCCCACCACCAACAGGCACAGCTCCTCCATAGGTATCAACAACAATTTTACGGCCCGTGGCGCCAGTATCAGCCACTGGACCCCCAATAACAAACCTGCCAGTATTGTTAATGTAGAATTTTGTTTTTTCGTCTAGATAATCTCCACAAACCGGCTTAATCACATTTTCCTTTATGTCTTGCTGAATCTTTTCTAAAGAAACATCAGGATCGTGCTGGGCACACATAACAACAGAGTCTATTCTTTTGGGTTTTTCGTTCTCGTATTCTAGGGTCACCTGCGATTTCCCATCTGGTCTTAAATAATCCATTATTCCTTTTCTCCTTACCCTTGCTAACTTTCTTACCAACTTGTGGGCTAGCATGATGGGCAGAGGCATTAGCTCAGGTGTTTCTCTGCAAGCAAAACCAGTCATCATACCTTGATCCCCAGCCCCCTGTTCTTTAGTGCCCGTGGTTTTCACTCCCTTGGCAATATCTGCTGACTGGCCATGAATAGTGTTGAATATGCCAACTGTCCTGTAATCAAAACCATATTCTGGTTTATCATAGCCAATGTCTTTTATCACATCTCTCACTAGGTTATTAACATCAACCCAGGTTTGAGTGGTAATTTCACCACCAACAATAACATATCCATTACCAACCAGCACCTCGCAAGCCACTCTGCCATACTTGTCGTCTTTTAAAACATCGTCTAGCACAGTATCTGCAATAGCATCTGAAACCTTGTCAGGATGGCCTTCAGCCACTGATTCGGAAGTAAATAAAAAATTTTTCATAAAGCTTGCGTCCGTCCAGCACAGAGAAGCCTCCGGTTCTCTGCACAAGTCAGACGAATTTTAATTAATTTTTTAAATAAGCACGGCTAAATCTTTTTTGAGCTTCTGTTTTCTCTCGTATTGAAATCTTGCTTTTTTGAATGCCTTTTTCCACAACATCCAAAAGTCTATCATATTCATCTTGGCTCACAAAAAAGGGTGTGCCATCCTTGCCACCAACTGTAAACGAATATCTTGCTGGGTCTTCATAAGATGGTTTTGCCCCATATATTAACTCGCTTACCAAGCTCAAAGCCCGAATGGTTTTTGGCCCAATACCCTTTAGAGCCAAAAGCTGTTCAAAGTTCTGGGGCTCCTGTGCTTTAGCAAAAAAGATTGTTTTTTCTAATCTTTTTAAATCAAATTTCTCTTCAAGCACTTTGTGCGAATAAAACTCAACATTGTTCAGCTCCATTTCAGCGAATCCTGGCATTCTTTTCTGCTTTATTAAAGCATTTGTCTTTTCAGAAATCAATCTCATATCTTTTAAAAATGTTTTAGGCTCCTCTCTGACCAATTCTGTTGAAACGTCTTTGTTCTGTCTGCTTTCCCTAGCAGTTAAATTCAAAGGCTTAACCCTAGCTTGTGAAGCAATGCCAGAGTGAGGTTCTTCAACAAATTCTTTAATAGCAGGGGAGAACCAATGATAACGTCTTGCTTTTTGAATGTCTTGTCGCATGCCCTGTTGAACTACTGTCCACTGTCCTGATTTGCTGAAAATTAAATTGTGGTGATAGATCTGAAATCCGTCTTGAACTAAACTTGAATCTACCTTAGCTGAAATTTTACTTGCATAAACAAGCTTGTCAATTTTATCCAATGGCCAATGTAAAAACCCTCCCCATTCTTGAATGTGCTGAGGGGTTTTGCGGGAAGTAGCCCCTTTGCCACCACAAACAAAAATCCCAAGCTGGCTTTCCAACCCCCTGATTCCTTCTTTTACAGCCCCCAAGGTGGTAGTAGTTAGGCCGCTGGAATTCCAGTCAAAGCCAATCACACACCCTAGGCTTTGAAACCAAGTGGGGTCAGAAAGCCGCTTCAAAACCTCTTCTGGTCCAAATTCCTCAGCAATAGCCAGCATTATGCCCCGCGACAACCTTTTCATCCTCTCAAAAAGCCACTTAGGACACCTCCCCCAATCCAATGGAACTGTAGCAATACCTGTTCGCATCCCCACACCAAACGAGCTTATGCTTCGAGGCTAAGTTTAATTCTATTCTTAAGCTGTCTCAAAGCTTTCGCTCGCAGTTTAAGATTATGCTCTCGATGAAAAGCATCTTGTTTTGCCCTGTAAGCTTCATAATAAATAAGATGCAATGACTTTCTCAACCTCGTCGATTCAACAAGTCCTAAATTATGTTCTTTAAATCTTTTACGAAGGTCGCTTGTGCATCCAATATATAAGTTACCATCCTTTTCACTTTTTAATATATAGACAAAGAACATAATTTAAAGCTCGTTATGGTGTGGGGACGCATATGTTTTCTTATGCTCTCTTGTGCTGTGCTTTTATCCTAACAAAAAACTGGCTCTTAAGCCAGCTGCACTCTATATGCTTACGTGTTTACCCTGTTAGAAATTTGTAAATTTCTAACGGGGCTTACTAGCTCATCTTTCCACTCTAAACAAACCAGAACAGGGGATAATTTCAATGCCCTTTTTCGCAAGTTCGTCCAAGAAAAGATTAATGCCTAAAGAATCAGAAGACATATGGCCTGCAATTACAACATTAATATTAGCTGCCTCCGCCTCTTTTTTGTGTTCCTCTTTCATATGCATAGCAACAATAGTGCCTATGCCAGCTTGCGCCATTTTCTCATAAATCTTAGGGGTGGGCGAGGTGCCACCAGTAATTTCAGTCATCACAATCTTACCGCACCTATTTTCTTCTTTGCCAACAAAAATCTTAGGACCTGCCCCAATTTCAGCCGCTTTCCTGTACTCGGGAATATTCCTTAAGATCCTCATTAAATCCTCAAGCCTTTCTACATCTTCACTCTCATCAATCTTATCCTGTAAGAATTTTGCTGCCAAGTTATCAAAGGGAGTGTGCACGCATACCAGGTTAAACCCAAGCAATTTGGCTGTATCTACTGTTCTTTGATGATTAGCTGCATTAACGCCCCTAGCTACCTCTGATATTCTTTCATTCATTAATCTTTCAGCAATATTTATTGGCACACCATATTGACCCAAAACATCAGACTGCAAAGCCATCACATCAGCCAGGTGGGCCAATCCCTTGCCCAAAGGATGATGAGAGATTACCAGATCAATTTCTCCAAGCTCTTTTGCCAATAAAATCTCAGCTGGCTCAATATCAATACCAACCAAAACCTTCTTGACGTCTTTATTGTCAGCAATATGAAGAATTCTTGAATCCAAATAAGGATTTTCTAGAGATTCTTTGTCAAAGTCTTTTTTGGCTTTTTCATCCAATTTTTCATAATTCTTTTTCTTGCGAGCCAAAAACTTCTTAACCCCTTCTTTGCTCCTGAAATCAGCCTCTATGCCTATTTGAATTGCTAAGTTGAATATTTCTTTTATTGTCATTTTTTTTGTTTACCCTTATCTTTATTGTGAAGGTAAAGTTTTTCAATTTCTGCTTCTTGTTTTTCCAGATCTAAAATTTCCCGTCGAATCCGAGCTTTTTCTTTGCGAATAAATTTTCTCCGGCTCTTGCTGAGCCGTTTTCTTGCTGGCATATAGGTAAAACAAAAAAGCATTTAGATTGCTTCTCATAGTATGTTATATATTACCCTTATTTTGCTGTCTGGTCAACCCCTTACTCACCCTTGATCACTGCCAAAGGTACAAGTTTAGCTACTTTTTTGCTGAGCCCGGCATTGTGAACCACCTCAACAACTTCATCAATGTTCTTGTAAGCCAAGGGTGCTTCTTCAGCAATGCCCCGCCAAGACCGGCATTTAACAATGATTCCTTTTTTCCTAAGATCGTTTATAACCTCTTTGCCAGAGATTGTTCGGGTGGCAGCCTTTCGCGACATTGTTCGACCCGCCCCATGAGAGGTTGAGAAAAAAGATTCTTCTCCCTGCTCTGTGCCGACTAAAACATAAGAGGCAGTACCCATGCTTCCTGGAATCAAGATAGGCTGGCCTGCTTCCCTATATTTTGCTGGAATTTCAGGATGTTTGGGCGGGAAAGCCCTTGTTGCTCCTTTGCGGTGAACCGCAACCTCGGTTTCTTCACCATCAATAACATATTTTTCTTTTTTAATAATATTGTGAGCAACATCATATAAAGCAGTCAAAGAAGCTGCTTTTTCTCCCAACGCTTCTTTCCATGCCTTACGGATAAAATAAGCTATCATCTGGCGGTTAGCCCAAGCATAGTTGGCGGCTGCTGCCATTGCGGCAAAATATCTCTGCCCTTCTTTCGAGTTAAAAGGACAGCAAGCAAACTCTCTGTCTGGCACTTTAATTTTATATCTCTGCATCGCTGGAATCATTGTTTTTAAATAATCAGTGCAAACCTGATGCCCAAGCCCCCTTGAGCCAGTATGAATCATAATTACAACCTGGTCTTTAAACAATCCGAAAGTTTCTGCTATATTTTTGTCAGATATTTCTTCAACTTTTTGAACCTCTGTGAAGTGATTGCCTGACCCGAGAGTGCCTACCTGGTCTCTGCCCCTCTCCTTTGCCCTGTCGGAAACAGCAGAAGCATCAGCCCAGCCTAGCTTTCCTCCTCCTTCGCAATTCTCAATATCTTCTTTCTCTCCATATCCTTTCTCCACCAAATGCTCTGCCCCTTTTTTTAAAATCTTATCTATCTGCTCAACGGACAGCTTTACCTGCCTGCCCCTGCCCAAGCCTGAAGGAACTTTTTCTTGAATTCCATCAGCTAGTTTTTCTAAATAAGGCTTGATATCCGCTTCTTTGCAATTAGATTTCAACAATTTCATCCCGCAATTCAAATCAAAACCCGCCGCGCCAGGTGAAACAACCCCATCGGAAATTCTTACAGCTCCCACAAATCCAATAGGCACGCTGTAGCCTTCATGACAGTCAGGCATAGCTATAGCGTATTTCACAATTCCGGGCAGGGTAGTGCTGTTTATCAGCTGGGGTATTGACCTATCCCGGAAAATTTCTTCAAGCATCTTTTCTGAAGCATAAATACGGGCTGGCACCCGCATATCAGCCCGGAAGTCTTTTGGAATCTCCCATAAATAATCATTTACCTTGTTAAACTGCGGCTTTACAGCCCCACCTTCGGTGGGTTTAACAGGGTGAATTTTCCTGAAATCTTTTTTGGAAATCATATATGTCTAAGACCCAACATTTAAATAGTGGGCTCAAAAAACAAAAGCTGAAGCTTAAAAACTAATCCCCATAAAAAGAGGTTATCTTAAATGTTTTAGATGGGTCTTCTTCACCTGCTGTAATAATTCATTTACTCTGTCGCTAATTTTCACTTGGTAGGGGTAATCCTTGTCTAGTTCTAACATTCTTGCTGGAATTTTCTTAACCTGTTCCTTAAGATAGTCTTTAATTTCATCTAAGGAGGGTTGTTTGTAAACCAACTTGCCCCTTTCCATCATTTTCTTTAAAAGTGGTTCTCCCAGTGCCTCTTCTTCCAAGCCGATAATGTCCTTTTCTAACTTCCCGCCTTTTCTATAAACCCTAAAAACCTGCTTTCTGCCAGGCAAACTCATCTTGCCCGCTGCCAATTTAGCAACATAGGTAATCTTGTCTCTATCCCTTAGTTCCGCTACCTTATATACTACCTCTAGTTTCGGTGAGTCTGATAAGGTCATATACTCTGTGGCTAAAGCTACATTATCGCAAGGCACATTTTCCTTAGCTAACCTATCAATCTTGTATTCATCCATGTTTGTAGCAACAAAAATCTTTACATAATCCAGCTTATTTTTGTCCAATTCTTTCCTCGCATACCTGGCCCAATGGGCAATATCTCCGCTGTCAATAAAAATGGAGTAGAGCCTGTGTTTTTCCTTGGCTAATTTTTTAGCTACCTTGATAGCATTTTTAATGCCCTGCTCAGTATCATAGGTGTCTACCATAAAAGAAGCGCTATCAGGAGCGAACTGAGCCGCTGCCTCCATTGCTTCTATTTCTGAAGGAAAAGACTTAATGAAAAAATGCTGAGTAGTGGTATGCGGCCTGCGACGTATTTTCATCTGGTATTTCTTAGGCACCAAAGGAGTAACAGCAACAGACATACCCGCTAGATAAGCAGCACGGCTGGCTTTCATGCCCGATTCAAAAGAATGGGAACGTAAGGGACCAGTAGCCATAGAGAACTTGCCTTGGCTGGCCAATACCGAACGCACCGCCTTAGTCAAAAAAGGGACGTTGGAAGCAGCAATATTAATTAAAGCGGCCTCAACTAAAGCAGCGTCAATAATGGGAGCAGTTACCCTGACCATTGGCTCTCCCGGAAAAAAAGGAGTGCCCTCTTCCATTGCGTAGACCGTGCCTCCGAAACCAAACTTCCTGAGATAGCGGGCAAATTCTTGGCTAATAATGCCTAATTTCATTAGGTATTTGACGTCTGACTCAGAAAAGCTTAGGTTCGATAAATAATTGAGTATCTCCTCCAAGCCACAAAAAAGCATATAGTTGCGGCGGTTGAACTTCCTAATTGTTAAATCAAACGTGGCTACCTGTTGAGCCATGCCCTTAGCTAGCCAAATAGAGCCTTCAGTAAAGGTATGAGCCATTGGTATTAAGGGCAAATCCTTTTGTTGTACAAAATGGGGATGAAGAAGCTTATCTTTCATACTCTTTAAAAATCTTTCTTTAGCTATTTTAATCTAAATATCTTCTAACGTAAAGCTAAGGGATGAGCAAAAAACGAAAACAGGGGAAAGCTTTTAGTCTTTCTCCTGTTTTCACCAAAACACCCAAGAGAGAAAAGAAATCTCCACCTTATAGTTCGGGCTCTTTCTTGTTTCTTTTATTAAGCGACAATATTAATAACTAAACTAACAACGACCCTGGCGATTAAAACAATGGCAAAACCAACAATCGCCCAAACAACAGTGAGCTTGCCCCGACGGGCTTTTTCTGGAATACCCGCTGAAGTCATCAGCAAGATAGCGCCTAAGATAATCATTATTGGTGCAATAACAGCTGCAATATAGAAAATCCACTTAACAACCCGATCAACAATCTCCCAGATGCCAGGCACAGGAATTGGAGGACAAATCACTGTCTGCCCGTCTTCAGCACAAACTCCTGCCCTACCCCTTGTTCTTACCCTTGTTTCATTGTCCAGCATACCTATCTCACAATCGTCGTCTGGATCGCAAGCGCACTGCAACCCTGCACTGATATCACAACCCATATTTGGCTTAACTGAGCTGATGTTTGAGCCACAACATACCTCTCCTTTTTTGCCCGGTGTACCTGGTTCATCAAGGGCAGCAGCAGCACCGAATAACAAAGCATGCCCTGAAAAAGAAGTTGTCTGAACAGTAACAGTGTTATTATTCTTATCAATGGTGGCTGGCAGAACATTCCATTGGCTTGTGGATTCATTAAACTTAGCAAAAACCAAGCTGTCTTCATCAATTAAGGGATTTTCAGCATACGTAATTGAAACGGTAACGGGCTGAAGAAAGGAAAAGACTCTTTGAGAACCAGCAATTGCTTTTAGGTCATAAACCACGCCGTTGACTATGAACTTGCCAACAGCCGAGGCAGCATTTAATTCTGACTGGCTGGCTGTCCGTTTTGTCATAACAACAACAACGTCTTCTGCAACAGCATTTGATGGAAAAATCACTTTTATATTTCCGTCTGCACTATTGACAGTACCTCCTCCAACACCAATATCGCCTTCATTAACTTCCGGCTCAGCGCCCAGGCATTTAGCGCAATAAGATCCGCGTCTATCCTCCCCAAAACAGTAATAGTCCTGGGTTAATATCTGAATATCAAGGCCGCCGGGACAAACGGCATCGCTTAAAGGAATAGGATTAACAACGCACTGATAATCAGTTCCATATTGGTGAGAGCAGTTAATTAAAGATGGAGCTCCGGGCCCTAAACATTTCACACAGTAATGAGCCTTGATGGTGCCTTCAAGACAGTATTGGTCATTAGTTAATATTTTAATATCAAGCCCATCGGGACAAACAGTATCACTAAAGGGAATTGGGTTGCTGATACATTTATAATCAGGACCATATTGCTCACCGCAATAAATACCTGAGGGTAATTCCGGCGGTTTTTCTTTGGGTACAACATTTAAGGTAATTGTTTGGGTCTCTCCCTGAGCAGTAAATATTTTAACTGAAGAGCCGTCTTCCATTAAATAATTGGCTACCTCTACTGCATATCTCCTGCCATCTGTCACAACTATTGAACAAGGCTCTCCTCCAGGGCCGGTTTGGCGGACAGCAGCAGTGCAACTGCCAGGCCCTAAATAATCTTCTTCCCGGCAAAGCTTGACGATTGCATTGGGCACTGGAGTATTTTTTTCAATATCAATTACCTCAAAGCTAACTTTTGTCAGGCTGATATCAGGCAGGCAGGCAAAACAATAATACTGGGGAAGACCGTTATAATCTAAACAATACTGCTCCCTTTCTGCTGCATGGCACTTATCTACACATTTTTCTTTACAATCATAGTAATCACTCCTGCTTTCTTCTTTTAAGTGAGCACATTGATTTTTACAATCGGTTGTACAGCTAAAATCCTTTTCTAAAGGAAAAACATCAACCTCTAAACCGCATTCTGCTCTTGCCTTCTCAACACTTAAGCAAGTGTATCCATCAGGGCAATCCACTGGCTCTTTATCTTCAACCCTGGTTAATTTCAGCCAAATGGTATCTCGCATATTGGGAAACGTGTCAAAGGCACGATACCCCCCGTAATCAATATAGCCTTCAGCTGAACCCTTTGCATAATATTTACAATAAGGACATAATTGAACTTCGCAAGCTCCATTCTTTGAAGTATAGGGTCGGCTCACACAGGATGCTGCTTCTCCTCCCAAGGCAGCAGCAAAAAATACCTTAACTTCTGCCCCAACCACTGGTTGGCTGACATCATCCACTTTTTCATAGGTTCTAAATTGTACTTGTACGCGCTCTTCTTCTGAGCAAGCATTATATTGGCAAGCATCAGGATCTTGGCGCATATTGACATCAACTGTCATATAGCTACCGCTTGTTCGGAAAGGCTTGGGACAGTCTGTGCAAAGATAACCATGCGCTTCTGCTTGAACTATATAATCGGTTTCAGGCACTAAAATTACACTGCAGTAGCCATTATTTCCCTGGCAGCCAGTGACAAAATCGCCTGCTGCTGTAAAAACCTGGACATTAACATTAGGAATTCTTTCTATGCCATAAGATGACCTGATAGCAACCAGGAAACCTGTTAGAGTTTCTGTTGGTGCTATAATCTCTTTTGGCTTTAAATAAACTGTTTGACCAGGCAAAGCAGTGAAGCCAACCACACAAGCAGTGCCCTGGCATTCATAATTATCCTCCTGGACAAAGGCAGTGTATCTTTGAGTTTCAGCTAGCTTAACAGAGCAGGCTCCAGCTCCATCAGTAACACAAGAACCTTTTTCTTTGTCCAAATCACTTCCTTCAACTACCTTAACCAAAACACCAGCTACTGGCTCTCCGGTTGCTGCTTCCTGTACCTGAAAAGGAACATCGACTATTTCCAGACATAAATTAGGAAGGGGCCAAGTCCGGTCAATAAACACACAACCACCCGTGCCCTTGCCAAGCTCGTTCAAACATTCATACTCATCACAGACATTGCTAAAAAAGCCATCGCCGCAGGCATCACAGGTGCGTGAAAGAGTAGAACATTCTGCAACAACAGCAGAACCACTAGGGTCTCTGACTGCGTTATAAGAAGGTCCTACTGAAAACTGATAACTTTTGCCAGGCTCAAGATTGTTAAAAGTCCAGGAGGCTTGCTTTTCAGTCACAGCCTCATGAATCCCTCCCTTGAATAAAATTCCTGAATCACATCTGTACAAATTAGAGAAAGAACCATCAGAAGAATCAGCTAAAGCATTAACAGTGATACTGGTTTTAGTAATATTAGTACATTCTGCCTTCTTAACAGGCTCAATAGGGGTGGCTGTCATATCCATATATTGATAGGCCGCTCTGTCCGTAGGACAACCAGGTATAGGCATGGTAGCTGCGTCTCTAGGATTGCAGCCATTAGCATTGCAAACTTGCATCATCCTGACATAAGGAGTATTGGGACGAGCCCCTACCCCTATACCGGTTTCTTGCCAAGCGCAATCACTGCCTATGCCACCAGCGCAGACGTCCTGGGGAGAAAGAGAAACTATGAGTTGTCGTGCTTGGTTGTACAAACGATATTCTGTAACCTCACCCCTAACATGCTTCCACTGCCAAGTAACATTAGGCGGTGCACCCTCATTATTCAAATCAACCATTGCAGGAGCTGAAGAGTATTTAAAGGTGCACCCTTCTTCATCGTCTTCCACTTTAGCTATCAAATTATTCTCTATTGACCGCAAGCCTACCAAATCATCGCAGTCAATTGGAACCGTTACTGAATACTCTCCAGGGCTTTCTGTTTTGTTCTCTGACCAAAGCCCTGTTAAAACATATTTTACAGCCACAATGGACTTGGAAATATAGGTTTCTTTGTAAACAGAATAGCTTAGCTTAACCTCAGCTGTTTCTCCAGGATAACAGGTTGTTTCAGGACAGGTTAACGACTGGACAACAGCATCTTGAGGCGCATAGTAGCAATCATTTCCATCGCAGTTTGGGGTCGGACAATCTCTAGCCAAGCGCCATTTGTTATCGCCCGAACATCGATAAACCTTAGCATTACTGCCTCCAGAGCCAGCCTCACATTTCTGCAAATCCCCTCCAGCATAGTCGCAATCTTCAAGCCCGCACAGGTCGCACCATTGCCCACTAGGGTTACAACAAGCCTTGTCGTCAGGACATTCGCTGTCTTTCTCCCAACAGTCCCAAGCTATGCCTATTTTGCATTTATAAATTACTCCCCCCACGCACTTTTGAAGCTCTACTCTGTGGTCACAAACATCACAGTCTGAAGGCGGACCTTCTGAAGAAACACACCAAAGCTTTTCATCAAAGCCTCTCTGGCACGTGCCATCACCAGGTACGCCATCTCCATCTAAATCACAAGGAGTACCTTCAGCTGCTTCTTGATAAGTGCAGTTTCCATCTTCATCGCGACCCACTGTGAAGCAATCTCTTTCTTGACAATACTCCCTGCACTCCATTGCGCCTCTAACATCAACACATTGTCCTTCTTTACCGCCCCCTAAATCACAGGTTGTGCCAGCTGACAAGGCAGTATAAGCACAATCGCCATCTTCATCACGAGCCACGCTATAACACTCTTTTTCTTGGCAAGCCTCTCTGCATTCCATTGTTCCTGCAACATCAATACATTGTCCTACTTTGTCATCGCCCAAGCTACAAGGCGCCCCCTCTAAGGGAGTATAGGTACACTTTCCGCTTGCTTCATCAAACTCTGCATAATAACACGTTCTGCCCTCACACTGACAACCCCCGCTGTCCTGTCCCTCAGGGAGGAAACAGGTCAATCCAGCACAGCAATCCGAACTTTGATAACAAACATCCCCATACTCAACGCAGTCTGCTGAAGAAGCGAGAGAAGGCGCAAGGATTAAAAAAGCGCCTATGACAAAAAGAGCCAAAGGCAAGAATTTAAATATTTTTTTGGGCATATTTTGATCAATAAAATAGCTTAAAATATTTAAATTTTGAAAAATTTAAATATTTTGATAGCTAAAAACAAAAGCTAAAAAAACCTTTAGTAAGCATTGTTTCATTATACACCCTGAAAATAGGGGGTAAAGAAAGTTATCCACACTTAGATATTCTCAATAATCTCAGTAATAGGGAACAAAAATACTCATCAATAGATTAAAAATGACCTTACTTAAAATAACAGCCCCCAAGGCAATTAATGTCCATTTAAGCATCTTGCGAGCTAGGGTAGTTTGGCCAAGAGTGCCTCTTGATGTAACATAAAAAAAGCCAACAACAACAAGCATTAGAGAACAAACAGCTATGCCTGGAACGAAAACCCAGTTAAGGAAATTTTCAATTACTCCAAAAACAGTAATAACAGGACAAATAACCCTTCTCTCAGAAGGCATACAAAAACCTGCCCTGCCTTGTTTAACAGTTTTTTCACCAGCAGCCATTTCTAAAACACAGTTGTCGCTAGCGCACTTGCAGCTTAAACTACCGCAATCATTATTTTTACAACAAATTTCTCCCTCATTGTCTTGCGCCTTAACCACCTCTGAGGCAGCAAAAAATAGCCCAAAACACAGCCCAAAAAGCAGGACAAAAGCTGTAAGTTTCAAACAAAAACTTTTTAAATCAAACTTACAGCTTTCAAAGATTCTTTTTTGCATATGTTCCTCTAATTTAATTTTAATTTCTGGAATTCTTCACGAACAACCTTCCGGTCGTCCCAAGGGATTTTTTTGCCCTTTTCAACACAAATCCAGGGCTCACACCCCTTGCCAGTGATAATCACTGTGTCACCGGGCTTAGCTAACTCCAGTGCCTTTCTAATAGCCTCCCGCCTATCCAAAACCTTAAACACCTGGCGTCGAAGGAACCGAGTTCCTTCGACAACGCCTTTGGCTATCTGGTTGATGATTTCCATGGGGTTTTCGTCATAAGGGTCTTCATTAGTAATAATAACTTCCCTGCAATGCTTGGCTGCAATCTCCCCAAGAATGGGCCTTTTCCACTTGTCCCTTCCGCCCCCACATGCCCCTAAAACGCAAACGAGTTTGCGTTCAGTTATTAGTTGTTGGTTGTTGGTTGTTAGATTCTGGCTATTATTTATTAAAGTCTGATAAACTTGTTGAAGGGCGTCGGGGGTGAAGGCATAATCTACTACTACTCGGAATGGTTCTAAGATAACCTCTTCCATTCTGCCTGGTATCCCTTTTGCTCTCTCCAGCGCCTTTTTACAAATTTCAAGAGAAACCCCCTGCGACAAAGCCACACTTATTGCTGCCAGCGCATTATATACATTAAAGCCGCCTAATAGTTTTAAAGAAAAAAGCATTTCGTCAATTTTAAAATTAACCCCACTTTCCGTTTCTTGCGCTTGAGTGGCTTTAATGAATTTCCAATTTTCAATTTTCAATTTCCAATCAATTTTCAATTTTTCAATTTTCAATTCGTCCAAACCGAAACAAA
This sequence comes from uncultured Candidatus Saccharibacteria bacterium, assembly GCA_964348225.1. Taxonomy (GTDB): domain Bacteria; phylum Patescibacteriota; class Minisyncoccia; order Minisyncoccales; family CG1-02-41-26; genus CAYGBM01. The sequence goes on from CAYGBM010000035.1 coordinate 23,022, forward strand.
ACTTTTGTCGGCTGGGAAAATTCAAAAAATACTCGGCATTTTCATCATCTATATTAATAATATGCATGCCTTTACACTTCTTAAAGTATGCTGATTTTGCTTTTTTGTAATTTTCAAAACTGCCGTGATGCTCAATATGCTCTTTAAACAAGTTGGTGAAAACCATTGTATCAAATCTAATAAACCTGTGTCTGTGCTGGAGCACGCCCTCTGAGGTAACCTCTAAAACAGCGTATTTACAGCCCTTATTCACTGCTTCTCTTAAAAACTTCTGCAACAAACCTCTGCCTGGCATTGTCATCTTAAGCCTGTTTTCTTTCTCTTTCTCAGCAATTCTAAACTTTATTGAACAAGAACAAGCTGTTTTAAAACCAGCTTGTTCTAAAATTTGGGTTGCCAAATCAACCACGGTTGTTTTGCCGTGAGTACCGGTTACGCCAATAACCTTGAGTCTTCGTGAAGGAAACCTGTAAATCAAAGCACCTAAAAAAGCCCAGGCAAAATGATAAAAGCCAACTAAAAACGAAGGAATAAGTTTCTTAAGAAAATTCTCTGACATATTAATTATTTGTACCACAATTAAGCTGAAATAAAAATAGCCGGTCGCCAGGACCGGCTATAGGGATATTACATTTACTTGCCTAAGATCTGCAAGGCTTTTTTTATTCTTTCGTGGGTGGTTTTAATGTTTTTTGGTATTTCAGATAAGGCTTTTTTAGCCTGCTCTTTTGGAAAGCCAAGATTAACCAAGGCTAAAAACGCCTCGTCGTTTGCAAAAGCATCTTTTCCTTTCTTTGAAGAGGACTCTTGGGTTTTAAGCTTGCCAGCAACCTCTAAAATAATTTTCTGGGCTTTCTTTTTGCCAATGCCTGGTACCCCTTCAAAAATTTTCTCATTGCCTTTTTCAATTTCTTTTTTTATTTTACTTGGAGAACCAATTGAGGAAATTTCAAGGGCAGCCCTGGGTCCTACTCCTGAGATATTGCGCACCAGCCTAAAAAACTCCAACTCCTCAAATGTTTTAAAACCAAACAGCTTCAAGCTTCTTTCACCAACATCTAAATGACAAAAGAGTTTGAGATTTTGGCCTGCTTCTGGTATATTTTCCATAGAAGAAGAGGAAACAAAAACCTCGTAACCAACGCCGTTGACTTCAAGTATCAAAAAGGTTTCCTTTTTGAAAATGATTTTGCCTGATAAATAAGAAATCATACTTTAAAATTTCTAATTTCTAAACAATTTTCAATAACCCAATTTCCAAACATAGCACTCGGCATAAATCTATTTTAACATGTTTAAGCTATATTCCAAGTTCAAACCAACAGGCGACCAGCCTCAGGCAATTGCTCAACTCACCAAGAATATACGAAACGGAGTCCGGGACTCCGTGCTTTTGGGGGTGACGGGCAGTGGAAAGACGTTTTCATTGGCAAATGTCATTGAAAAAACACAAAGACCGGTTCTCTGGATAAGCCACAACAAAACATTGGCTGCTCAAACCTATCAGGAGTTAAAAGAGTTTTTCCCAAAAAACGGGGTGCATTACTTTGTTAGTTACTATGATTATTACCAGCCTGAAGCCTATATTCCCCAAACCGACACCTATATTGAAAAAGACGCCAAAATAAACCAAGAAATTGACAGATTAAGGCATGCTGCTGCTCAAGATGTCTTAAGCAGAAAGGACATTATAATTGTGGCTTCGGTTTCTTGTATTTATAATATTGGCTCGCCCAAGCACTATCAAAAGGTTTCGCTTGAAATCAAGCAAGACCAGGTAATAAAAAGAAAGGATTTTATTGCCCACTTGGTTTCTTTGCAATATAAAAGAAACGACATAGATTTTAAGCCAGGTGCCTTTCGCGTTCGGGGCGATATCATTGAAATTTATTTGGTAACAGGAGAAGAGGTTTTAAGAATAGAATTCTTTGGCAATAAAATAGAAAAAATCTCGCTGTTAGAGCCAGAGTCTTCTCTGTCATTACATTGCAAACAACAGCTTACAAACTACAAACTATTTCCTGCTCAATTCTGGGTAACGCCTGAAAAGAAATTGGATATTGCCTTGGAAAACATCAAAGGAGAGCTACAAGAAAAGCTCAAAGAATTGAAAAAACAAAACAAGCTTTTGGAAGCCCAAAGACTGGAACAAAGAACAAATTATGACTTGGAAATGCTCAAACAAGCAGGCTATTGCCATGGAGTTGAAAACTACTCCCGTCATTTGGAATTTAGAGAACCAGGCTCCCCACCCTTTACCCTGCTTGACTACTTTGGCACTGGCTACCTGGTTATCATAGATGAATCGCATATGACTATTCCTCAACTGCATGCTATGTACAATACTGACGGAGCTAGAAAAAATGTTTTAATAGAGCACGGTTTCCGCCTACAATCTGCCTTGGATAACCGGCCTTTGAGCTTTAAAGAATTTGAGAAAAAAGCTGAACAGGTGATTTATGTTTCAGCTACCCCAGGACCTTATGAAATACAAAAAATCTCAAGAAACAAGACACAAACTCCAAACTTGCTGGTTGAGCAATTAATAAGGCCGACCGGGCTTTTGGAACCTTCTCTTGAAATAAGGCCAACTGAAAACCAAGTAAAAGATTTAATTGAAGAAATTAAAAAAAGAATAGAAAAAAACCAAAGGACCTTAGCCATTACTCTGACAAAAAGACTGGCGGAGGAGCTGGCTGATTATCTTCAAAACCAAGGTATCAAATGCCATTACCTCCATTCTGAAATAAAAACCCTGGAAAGACCAACCATTCTTAAAAAACTAAGAGAAGGAGAGTACGATGTTATTGTTGGGATTAATCTTTTGAGAGAAGGGCTTGATTTACCAGAGGTGGGGCTTATTGGCATTTTAGACGCTGACAAAGAAGGGTTCTTGAGAAACGAAACCACCCTGATTCAAACAATGGGTAGGGCAGCCAGGCATCCACAAGGCCATGTTATTTTATATGCTGATAAAAAAACCTCCTCAATCAAAAGGGCGATTGCAGAGGTTGAAAGAAGAAGAAAAATCCAAACAGCTTATAACAAAAAGCACAATATTAGCCCCTCGCCAATTATAAAGCCGATTAGAGAATGGGCTTTTGGTAAAGAAAAAGAAAAGGAAGTTGCAACTGAGTTTGCCTTACTCAAAGACGTTAAATTGTTAGAAAAAGAAATGAAAAAGGCAGCTAGTAACCTTGACTTTGAAAGAGCAGCTGAAATCAGAGACCTGATAAAGGAATTGAAACCCCCTCCTTCGCCAAATCTACAACGGAAAAGAAAGCTACGGAGGGCAAGTCAAAACAAAAAGAGCTGAAACAGCTCAGAGTAAAAAGCTTATTGCCTGAGCAACTTTTATTTCCTTTGATTCTTAGCTTTGTTTTGTTGCTGACGTTCTTTGAGTTTTTCCATTACTCTTTTTTCTTCTAGGTCTAAAACATAAACATTTTTCAGAAAAACAAATACCTTCATCCTTTCCTCTGCGTTAAGATAGGGGATTTTTTTAAGCAAAATATCTTTCTTCTCTTTTGGAAGCTCTACTCTTTTAGTAAGGTTTTGCAAGCAAGTGTTTGTGAGAAATGGATTTACCATAATCTTTTATTTTTTTGGTTTTCTTCTTGGTCTTTTTCCCTTGGGCGATCCACCTCCTCCACCCTTTCCTGGGGGAGGGGGTTTTTCCTTGCCCGTAGCTTCTCGGTAAGCTTCAACAATTAGTTTTATCATAAATCCCAAAAAGCCCATTCTACTCCTGACTGCCCCTTCCCAGTCGTCACGGGAAACATACCTACTGATTGCTTTCATTGCTTTTTCTTCATCCTCAAAGGTAATGCCCTCATCCTCAAGGCGATCAACCAACCATTCCCTGGTATTGGCATCGTATCTGGCTGGCATCTCAGCATAAGGTCCTTTACGATTGAAAACTTTGGCAATGAACTCATCAGCCTCAACCCCTTTCTCTTCAGCAAATTCTTCAAGCTCCTTTAAATCTCTCTCTCCTTCTTCAGTTTTGGCTAAAACACCCTCTACTTCTTCAGCCCAGAGTATTTCTTTTATTCTTTGATGCACCTCTTGCATTGTTTTGCCTGCTCTTTCTGGAGAACGGGCTATATCTTCAAACTTCATTTTCAGGTTATCCTCAATCATCCACTGGGCTGTCCTACCGCCTTCGTTCATTACTAAAGCATTGTATTCTTTGTCCCATTCTTTGGCCAATTTTTCTTTTTCCTCTTCTATATCTTTCCGATATTTTTCTGCCAAGTCATTCAAGAATTGTTTACGTTTTTTTTCTGTTTTAAATTTCTCGCCGGTTTCTTCATTCTCCACTACGAACCCGTGCCACACACCACGCCCTGACTTAAAATCGCTTGGTTTGTGGCCATCTTTAATAAGCTGAAGGGTTGTTTCTTCTAAAACAACAACACCTGGCTCCCGTCTTTCAAAGATCTTGGCAAAAGCGCTGGTTATCTGAGCTACTTGCTCTTTGGCAAATTCTATTTTGGCTTTGTCATTGTCAAGTGCGTGCCCCCGCTCTTTGGCAAAGTCCTCCCATTTCTTTTCTGAAAGAGCATTAATTTTGCCAAACATGTCTTCTTCTATTAATTTGCTGTTTCTTATCCGTTTCTCGCCAGCATATTCCTCTTTTGAGCCAAGCTGCTCCTCAATCCTTTCTTGGGCAGCCTCCCGGATAATGTCCTTCCAATCTCCCAGCCCTTCCGCAGCCTCTTTTTTAGCTTCCTCTACTAAATCTCTACCTGTAATACCTTCTACCAACTTCTTGTTAAGCTCTATCAGGTCGCTTTTCTCCTGCGCAAGGTGACCTTTCTCTTTATCGTCTGTTGCCCTTGTAATCTTTTCTTTGATGCGGTCTATTCTTGTATTAAGAGCGTCTATTACAGCAAATTGAGCATCCATGGCTATGGTCTTTCTTCCGCCAAGATAATTTTTCAAGCCTATGGCATTGTTCAAATCTTGCAGCACCTCCTCTCTTTCTTCAAGCCTGTCTTTGAATTCACGCTTTTGCCTAAGCTCATCAAAAGCCCCTGCCTGTTCAGCCAGGGTTGCTTTTTTCTCATCAGCAATGTCTAAATCAGGGTCAATGCCCAATTCAGCTAACCTCTCGTCATCCCTGTGCTCGTCGAACCAATCCTTAAGAAAGGCAACTTGCACCTCATCAAGCCCTCTTTGCCTGTCTTTTATTTCCTCCCCCAAGGCTTTTTTAATTGATCCTTTCAGATCGCTCTCAATTTCAAGGCTTCCCCGAAGCACTCGAGAAACCTTTTTTTCTACCTGTTCTGCTGTAATCTCCCAAGAAAGATAATCAAACTCATCTTTAATATCTGCTTCCCTAACAACGTGCTCTTCTTCCTCAAGGTACAAGCCCTCAATTCTTTCTCTGCCAGCTTCTTTTTCTGACTCCTCTTCAGCAAATTCAATGGAAAGTCTTGCTTTATCAATGGTTTTTTCAAGCCTCTCTCTTGACACACCTAAAAGGTCTGCTGCTTTCTCAATTTCCCCCCTAAGGAGAAGGCCTCCGATTTTTACCATGAAGTCTGCCTCTTCTCGATTAAGCTTTTTTTCTCCAAAACGTCCTGACCTTATATCTGCCACCACTCTCTGGTATTCCCCTGATGTTAAGAAGGGTTTTTCTTCTCCTTTGCCTTCTCCCCTTTCTTGCTTTTTTGCTCCTGAGGCGCCACTCTCAGAAGATTCAGAAGCTCTGCTTTTCCGTCCTGAGGGATTCCTTTTGGCTTCTTCCAACTCCTCGTCTGTCATCCACCTAAATTCAGATTCTGGTATTTTTGGCATAGTTATAATTTATTTCTTATATATTTCAGTGTATCCTTGCAATTGCTTAGTGTCAAGAAAGTCTTGTAAAAATTATTCTTATTTGCTACCATTTATCTATATGCCTATCACAAAGTCAGCTAAAAAAGCATTGAGGGGGAGCAAGAAAAAGCAGAAAAGGAATATTCAAAGGAAAAGAAAATTAAAAAGCCTTATTAAAGAGGCAAGGAATTTGGTTAAAGAGAAAAAAACAGAGGAAGCGAAAAAGCTTCTTCCTCAAATATACAAAGCGCTTGATAAAACAGCCAAGAAAGGAACCATAAAGAAAAATGCTGCTTCTCGCAAAAAATCAAGGATAACTAAGTTAATAAACAAAGCTAAACCTTAAATTTCAGCAACCAGCATACGTAGTCCTTGTTCAGGGTTTATCTTTCCGGTTTTGATATTCAAGTCTGCCTCAAAAATTTTCTGGTAGATTTTTTTTAGTTCTTCCAAGGAAAACCTTGCTATAAGATGCATTGTTTTTTTAACAACAAAGGGGTGCATATCAAGCTTTTTACTCAAATTATTTGCTGTTGCCCAATAGACAGTGGCCCCAGACTGTGGTACTTGAGATTTAACAAGCAAGAGATTGCGAAATTGAAAGGTTATCATTTTTAAAAGATAAAGCGGGCTTTCTCCCTTATCCAAGTGTTTCTGGAGCAGGTGGAGGGCTGTTTTTTTCTCCTTTCTGGCTAAAGCTTCAATTGTTTTGAAAATTTCAGTTTCAAGCTTTGGCTTTATAAATAATTCAATATCTTTTTCTTTAATAATGGGAGTTGCCTTGGGTGATCTCGAAAAAGCTGGGGTTTTTTTGTAAGCTGCCAGTTTTTTAATTTCGTTTGAAAGCTGCCAAAGATCAAAGCCCACAAAAGCAATGAGCTGATTTAAAGCAGTGCCTTCTATCTCTGTTTCATGCTTTGCAAATTCGCGCTCAGCCCATCTTTTTATTTTTTGGCCTGTTAAGATTTCAAAATTCTGGCACTTGGCAGTTTTTTGCAAGGCTTTGAAAAGCTTATCTGTTTTTTTGACCTCTCCCTTTTCAATTACCACAACAACATCTTGAGATTCTGAAATCTCCCCCGTCTTTTTCAAGAAGTCTTTTTTAAATTGCTCTTGAGAAAAAACATTTTCCAAGAAAAACAGCTTTTTCTTAACAAACATTGAACGTTGAAAAAGGCGATCCCAGAATTCCTTAAAGCTGCTCTGCCCTACATCAATCTTCTCCAAATTCAAAGCGCTTTTGTGCACTTTTCTGTATTGCGCCTCAATCTCCTTCACTTTTTGAATTAAACGGTAGGTATCTTTTCCGTACAAAAAAATTAACATAAAAATAATCTAAAATCTAAAAATGAAAATCTAAAAACTACATCTAAAAAGTTAAATCATTTTTAGCCTCACAGTTTTTAGATCTTAATTGCAGTTTTTACTTTTTAGATTTAAATTTTTAGATTATGTTTGGCATTTAGGACAGAAATGAGCACTCCTCCCACCAAGCTTAATTCTTTTGATTTCAGCGCCGCATCGCAGGCATTTTTCTTTTGCTCTTCTATAAACCTTTATCACTTCACCGAACCTGCCCTTCTCTCCTGTGGGAATGCGGTAGTCAGAAACAGATGTACCTTTGAGTTCAATCGCTTTTTTCAAAATCCTTTTCATTGCAAGGTATATCTTTTTTAACTCCTCGCTGCTTAACTTGCTTGTTTTACCGAAAGGATTTACGTTAGCTGCAAACAGAATCTCATCAGAATAAATATTGCCAATGCCAGCAATAATCCGTTGATCCATCAAAACTTGCTTGATTTTACCTCCCTTGTCTTTCAGTCTTGCTTTAAACTGGTTTAAAGTCAAGCTCTTTGATAAAGCGTCCGGGCCTAACTCCTTAAATTGCTTTGAATTAATTAAATCTTTTGTCTGCCAAAGCTCTACCTTGGCAAACTTCCTCAAATCAGAAAGGGCAATTTGGGATTTATTGTCAAGAAAAAAAATCAGGTGCAAGAATCTATTCATGGGGTCATTCTCTAAAGGGGTTCCTTTCTCAGCCTGCCACTGGCCCTTTTTGTTTTTTTTCCATCGCCCATAAAGCAGATGCCCGGTCAGCTTTTGATGAACTAGAAGAGAAAAGCCCCCTGACAAATCAAAAATGATATTTTTGCCCCTCCTCCATATTTTCTTGATTTTCCTGCCCTTAATTTCTCTTCTAAATTTCTCAAAGCTTAGGGGTTTTTTAATAATCTTCGGAGCGTCTGTCCAAATATCAAAAAAGGCTCTGCCCAGAACCTTTTTTCTTAAGCCTTGAATTGTTGTTTCTACCTCAGGAAGCTCTGGCATTTATTTTGCAAGCTCAATATATTCCCACAAAGAATGGGGCTTTTCATTTTTTGATTAAGAACCCCTTTGTCCCTGCTCCATAACAGACACTCTGGCTCAGAGCTTAGAGCCAATAAACTATTTCTCTCCAAGGGATTGTTTTATCTTTCCGATAATCTCGTTCGGAGTAAAGTGGGCTTTAACCAAGTAATCAACAGCCCCCAGCTTCAACCCTCGCTCAACATCCTCTCTCTGCCCCAAGTTAGAGAGAATAATTACTGGAATGGAACTTAAGGCAGGGTCGTTCTTCATCTGTGTTAAAACCTCAAAGCCATCTATGCCTGGCAGGATTAAATCTAATAACACCAGGTCTGGCTTTTTTTCTTTCAACGTCTTCAATCCTTTTTCTCCATCCACTGCCTCCAGAATATCAAATTTCTCTGAGACAAGTTTCCTGGCAATAAGTTCTCTTAAGAATCTATCGTCTTCAATGATGAGTATTTTTTTCATATTATGGGTTTTAATCGCCACTCGCCTCAGTCAAATTTCTTTAGACTTTTAGCGAGCGAATTATAAATTAATTAACCTATCTGTTTTTTAACTTTTTCGAGCACCTCTTGCGGATCGAACTCAGTCTTAATCAACCAATCTTTTGCCCCCAACTCTCTCGCTTTGTCAAGCTCAACGGGCTGTCCAGAGTTTGAAATAACAATCACTGGAATCTCCTTTAACTCTTTGTTTTTTTGCATATCTGCCAGCACTTCAAAGCCTCCTTTTTTGGGCATTATTATATCCAACAGAATCAGGTCTGGTTTTTTCTCTTCCATCATTAGCAATCCTTCTTCTCCATCATTGGCAACAACAACCTCATACCCTTGGTTGGCTAATTTCCTTTGCAACAGGCTGTACATTATCTCTTCGTCTTCAATAATTAAAACCTTTTTAGCCATAAGTTTATTTTAGGTGACCTTTAAAATTTTTTCCAGCAAGCCAATGCGCTTTTAGACTTCATCTCCCCTTCTTTATCTTATCATAGAAATTATAGAAATTGAAGTCTTTTGCCTGATAGCACAAAATGGCAAGCGGCAAAAAAGATATTCTTTCTTTTTGGATGACTGGGCTTTTTAGAACCCAACAAGAAACTTTTTAAATTCCTCTTCCGACCTAACAGGTATTGTGAAGTAAAAGGTAGTGCCTTTTTTCTCCTCGGATTCAAACCAAATTTTCCCTCCATGGGCTTCAATAATGTTTTTGGCAATGAAAAGACCCAGCCCTGTTCCTTCTGTTTCCGCTTTTATAGCGTTGGCTGCTCTAAAAAATCTCGAGAACACTCTTTTGTGTTGGCTTTTTGGTATGCCAATGCCTGAATCTCGAACCTCGAATAAGAATTGCTTCTCTTCTTTCGAGTATTCCAGAGAGACCTTAATCTTTCCTGTTTTTGTATAATTCACTGCGTTGTCTATCACATTTTGAATAACAAAGGCCATTTTTTCCTGGTCAATGGGAAGCTTGGGAGGCCTCCCTCTCGGCTTTTCGAACTCAAATTCAATCTTCTTTTTCTTGGCAACCTCTCTGAACGGAAAAAGCATTTTTTCTGTTAAAGCAACCAGATCTGTTGTCTGAATTCTGTATAAGAACCTTCCCTCCTCAATCCGGGTTACATTCAACAGGTCGTTAATCAATTTTATCATTCTTTCATTGCTGGTGTATGTTTTTTCTAAGAACCTCCTCTGGGTATCAGATACCGGTCCTAAGTCTCCGTCTAAGAACATTCTCAAAATCCATTTAATAGCACTAAGCGGTGTTCTTAATTGGTGAGCGGTAATAGAAACAAACTCTGTTTTCATGCTTTCGATAATCTTCTCCCTAGTAATTTCGTGCAGAATAACCATCATACCCCTTTCTTGCCCCTCCCGAACCACAGGAATGGTAGAAACCTCCAAAATCAAATCTTCGTGCAAACGAAGCTCCTCTCTAAAAAGGGTTGTGCCTTTTTCTTTGAATAATTTTATTAGAGGGCTGATCTTTGGATGCCCTTCAAGCTCAAGGATCTTCTTTCCCTTTACTTCTTCTTCTGTTAAGCCGAAAAATTCCTGAGCCCTGGGATTTAAAATAGCAATCTCCTCTCTCTCTGTCACCAAAAGAGCGTCGCTAAAGTTTTCAATAATCGCTAACGTTCTGTCTCTCTCTCTTTCCGCCTCAGCTCTTGCCGCCTCAACATCCTCCAGGATATTCATCAGGGCTTTCCTTGAAGAAATAAGCTCTCTGGTGCTATCCTCCAAAGCGGCAGTCCTCTGCTGAACCCTGTTTTCTAAGTTTTCTTCAAGCTTCTTAAAGTCACTAATGTCAATAAGCCCCACAAAATATCCTATGTAATTTCCTTCCTTGTCATTCCTTCGGCTAGCCCAAATAACCACTGGGATCTTCTCCTTCGCTTTGCTAAGCAAAACCATCTCTCTTTCGATGGCGCCTTCTTTCTCCTGAATTTTTCTTTCGAGCTTATCAATCTCTTCTTTTTGTAAAAAAATTGACCGCAAAGGCTGCCCCACCATCTCAATCAAACTATAGCTGCTCAGTCGTTCAAAGCTCTTGTTTACGTCAATAACTATCCCTAAGGGATTAACACTAATAACCGAAATTGGCAGAAAAGCAGCCAGTTCTCTGACATACCACTCCAAATCTTCAAGGTCGCTCTGAAGGCTATCAAGCTCCTCTTGAATTGGTTTTTTTTGCTCAACCATTATCTTTTATCCACCTAAAGCGCCTATAATCTGTTTAGTTAAAGGTGAAGGAATTTTTCATTCCCACTGAAACAAAAAGTCATGAGAGGAATCTCCTCGGTGCATGCATTTTGTTTCTTTGATAGTAATCTTCGGGCTTTTGATTACATACTGGGCAATTCTCAAAAAATATCCTGCCTCATAGGCACAAAAAATCGGATGAAGTTTTATGCCTTCAATGCGAATAACAATCCATTTCTTGTCTTCGTGCAATTCAGGGTTTGAAATTTTACCTGCTGTCCAATGCTTGCCCCAATAGATTGGAATCTGAGAAACTGATTTCTTGAGCGAAACAAAATACTTCAATAGCATCTTCACTATGATAGAGAACTTTGGGGCGAGGTTTCCCATATCAAATATTTCTTTCTCTCCCCAGTTAAAGATTCTGGCTATGGCTATAAGCGAAATTGCCCTTAAGCCAGCTGGATACCATCCAAGCGACTTTATACTTCCATAGTCAATAGGGTGGCCCATTTTTTTTGTTTCTTCCTCAACTTGTTTTAACCCCTCCCTTCCTTTCTTTTCTAAAACATATTGAGAATCGGTTTGAAAAACCGCTCCCCGCACCTCTCCCTTTGTTTGCATTATACTGTCTATTTCTCGTTGGGTAATTGCCTTCATAATTAATGAAAGATTTGTTTAACTTGCTCGGTGCCCAGGCTTTCTCCTGAGCCCTTTTTAAGCTTCATTAACGCGTTGCGAGCCCCTTCAAGTTCCTTTTTTAACTCTGCCATTTTCACTTCTCTCCCAACCATCAACCTGTTCATTGTTTCCAATTCCTCTATCTTTTCCCGAAGCTCGCTTTCTGTTTCCTTTATCAGGCTGACGTCAACAAACGAAAAAAGAAAGCCTACGGTCTCGCCCTTCTCGTCTTCCCTGACAATAGCAGAAACAAGGGCTGTAATTTCTTCTTTTCCTTCAGCCCTCAATGAAACTTCAAAATTCAGAATTTTCCTTTCTTTTAAAAGCTTTTCTGAAAAATCTTTAAACTCTGGTTTCTTCTGAAAGATAATATCAAGAAAACTACCAATAAGTTCGTCTTTTTTATAACCAAAGAGACGATCAAAGGCTGAGCCTGTCTCAAGAATAACAAAAAGGGGATTAGTAAGACAAACAGGAATCGGCAAAATTTCCCAAAAGCTTTTAATATACCATTCCAGGTCCTGGAGGTCTTCTATGAGCTCTTTTTCCCGTTTTTCAAAAAAATCTTTTTTAACCAAAATTATTCATCAGCCAACATTAAAACTAGTAAATAGTCTTAAGAACACTACTTACTACTTACATATTTACTACTCACCCCGTTAGAAATTTGTAAATTTCTAACGGGGCTTACTAATTGCTCCGCTACTTTGTCCACTCGATTTTATACTCCTCAAAGGGAGTATTGTCCAGCATTGAACACTTCATTTCAGTGCAAGTAACTACTGAGCCTTTAGGTCTTGTCAGTTGTACTGTTTTGGCAAAGTATCCTGCAAAATAGTGCTTGCACAAGATGGGATGAAAAGAAAAGTCCTTCAAGCGCAGAAGCATGCTTTTGCTCTCTTTATGCAATTTTACAACCTCAAGCTCACCGGATGTGTAGTGCTTCCTCCAGTATTTAGGCACCTGTTCTGCAAACTTTTCAATATCAGGAAAAAGCTTAAAAAACAGCTTTACTATTATTGATACCTTGGGGGCATTTTCTCCCATCTTTTTTATATCCTCATCGCCCCATCCAAAGGATTCTTTTGCTGCCAAAAGAGAAAGGACACGCCAGGCAACAGGATACCAGGCCATCGGCTTTATGTCTCTGTAAATAAAGTTCACGCCCCACTCCTTCAGCTTTTCTTCCACCTTACTGAGCCCCTCTGCTTCTGCCTGCTTTAAAATATAATCAGCATCTGTTTGAAAGACTACACCACGGACATCTCCTTTTTTCTTTAAGATTTTTTCGATTTCCTCGTTTGTTGGCATTTGTATCTTTAGTTTCTCTTAATTTAATGCTCGACCTTTGCCAGGTTTTACCCCTTTGAAGGGTTCTATTTTTTGCGAGGCTTGCTTGCTTTTCCCCTTATTTCTTCTCTTAGTCTTTCAACCTCTTTCTTTAGATCTATCATTTTCAGCTCTCTTCCAACAGTTAATCTATGAAACTCTTCTAGTTCGTCAACTCTTTCTTGAAGCTCTTCTGTTCTTTCTTTAACTTTCTCCTCTAGGCTGGCGGTCAGATCTTGTAGCTCTTTGGTCCGGGATTGGACTTTTATTGCGAGAGTCTCTTTGGATTCTTCCAAGCCGCGGCAAGCCACTTCTCTTTCTTCTGCCATTATGTTAATAGCCTTACCTACTTCTTCAATCTCATCTCCGGTTTTTATTTTAACCCTATGGCTGAAGTCTTCCTTGCCGAGAATGCCCAGGTCTTTGATGAGCATTTTTAACGGCGCTGTTATTCTTCTTGAGAAATAAAAAACCACGAAACTAATCACAATAACAATTAATACTAACGAGGCCATGCTCAGAAGAATAATCTCCCATTGAGCATTTCTTAATTGCTGAAAAGAAACACCCAGCAACAAAGTCCATGGTTTTTCTCTAAGTTCAATATTCAAGGGCTGGCCTATCAACTTAATTCTCTCTCCCTGAAAAGAACTATTTCGGATTTTTTCTTCTTCTAAGCCTAAAAATGGGTCCTGAATAATCCTGCCTATCATTTCTGGTTCGTTGGCCCAAAAGATCTGCCCGCTAGGCTTAACAACCCAAAGAAGCAAAATGTCCTCAGCATCGCTTATCATTTTCAATGTCTTGTATGGCCAAAGTCCTTTTATATAACCGCTTTCAGCCTCGTGAGTAATTACTTGGACTAAGAGACGGTTCCGCTGGAGCATCTCTGTCGCCTCTGTGTTAAGATAATAATTTACCAATACTAAAAACGCTAAACAAATAGCTAAAATACTGCATAAAACGCCCAATTTCCAGATTTTCCAAAAAACTCCCCGGAACATTTCTGACCTGCCAAAACTCTCTTGGCAAACTAAGTATACGGTCCAAACCGTTGAAGATTTAGACGACCTGATTAAAATTTAATTCAGCTCACCTTGAACCAAACATTAATATTCCATTACCAAGGCTGGTATAGAGATTTCCTATTATGGGTTCGGGTATCTGGATACCACAAGCACAGATAACGAGAAAAGGAGCATTGCCGATGGTTTCTTTCAATATCTGTGGCGATTTCGGCCTTTCACTCTCTGGAATAACATAGTGAGTTGCGCAACAATAACTATCTAATGCAAAAATAATCTTATCTTTTTCTATGCCAGAATTATCCATCGCTTTCCGGGGGGCAGAACGTAGCCTATTCAATAGTATCTCCCAGTCGCCTCTTAAAATCTTTAATTCATCACCTTCTTGTAGGGGAGAATCCAAAGCCATTGAAAGATCAGGTAATATTTTAACCAACAAATTAGGAACGTAAAATGTCTCTGCTCCAGGAACATTTAATATTCTGGCAAGAGGGTTAAGCGTGCTTGTTAAACGCGCCTTTGATACGTTGGCCTTCTCTGGATCTTTTATTTCTTCATCCAGAAGTCCCCCTATCAGTTCATTGTAAACTTCAGCCGCAGGCCTACCGTCAATTTCAATCAGCCTTTTTCCCTCTGCCTTTGTTACCATACCGCCCTTCTCGGTTATTTCAAAGCCATGTTCCCGGAATAAACCAATATTCAAATCAGTATAAACTACTGCTACGACTATACCATCATGAAAAACTTTATCGCCTCCAAATACCCTCCAATCTCCCCCTATGCCTCTGTCCACGGAGTACGCTCCAAATACAGGGACGTCTTTACCAAGCAAATCTGAAATACCCTTCAAAACTTCATCGTGCTCCATATCAAAAGATGGTATATTAATTACTATATCAGGCATAACCATTTCTCCTTGCCCTGCATCTTCTATTGCTTGTGCAAGAGCTTGTTTTACGGCTTCCCTTGAAGAAATGCCATCAAGGGTCACACTGCCTACCCCCCAAACTATTCCAGGGGTTGCCACCCCCAGAATACCTAATGATTGAGAGGCGGCCGGATACCAAAAATAGCCCCCAGGGGTCATTACTCCGTAACCGCTGTTTCCTCCGATAATCTTAGTGTCCGGCAAAAGTCGTTTAACTTCGACCCATATTTTTTCTTCGTCATATCCAGAAGCGCAGTACAAAAAAGCAAAATCAGGGCTTCTCTCCAGCTCTTCTAAAACCATGGCGACCGCCTCTTGCACTGCCTGCTCTTCGTTTTCTACAACAGACCAACCCACGCTTGCAACTGGTTCTTTTGATTCTTCAGTCGGAGGAAGAACTACTGGCCCAAGAGACTCTTCAGGAGAAATCCGCCTGACAAGATACCAAATGCTTCCTCCTGCTAAAACAATAACTATTAATGCGATGATAATTTTTTTATTCATTTTTTATGGAAAGCTTAATACATTACCACAAGCCCTACAGCTGAATTCCTCGGCTATACAGACAGCAATAATGCATAAAATTACTGAGTATATTTGCTCTCGACCTTTTTATACTTTCACCATTTTCTTCTTGAAACAGATCGCACTGCTCTTTATTTTAATTATACTTTTAGCTCTCTTGGAAATCAACCGGGAACTATTTACTTCTTTAACCGGACATGCTATCATAAAAATAGTTTCTTCAGAGTTTATTCGGTTCTTTGTTCAAATGCCTAAAAAAGGAGAGCTTCAATGAGGTGGAAAATTGGACTGGTAGTGATTATCGGCCTTATGTGGGGAGCGGTTATAATTGATAACTTACTGGGCAACCGGAAGAGCTTAAAGGTAGCAGCTTTCAACGACCTGGAGATAAGAGAGATCGTCTGCTTCAATAGCCTCGGAGATATTATCTGGATATCTACGGAGGAAGAATTAGGGAAACACATTCTACCTAGCCCCAACCCCGAAAGCCCAACAAAAATCATTGAGATTTTATATGATAGCAATAACCACTTTTTTGTATTCTGTGAGTATAACCACTTAGAGAAATCACTAACAAACATTGGCCCTGCACGAAATGTAAAGTGCTGTAGTGACTACCTTAATGGGGCAGTTCTTCGATACGTTCAAAGCCTTTCTGCTTCTGCAGGAGGCTTTTTCGTTGGTTCGTTTTTGATTAACTTCTAGGTTAAAGCATTTCCAGATCTCCCCAATTTTTTCCCTGGCTCAAATCAACCCTTAAAGAAGCTTTCAATTTTACAATGTTCTCCATAATTTCTTTTATCTTCGAAGAAACTTCCTTTGTTTTATCTGCTTTAACCTCAAAAAGCAATTCATCGTGAACCTGCAAAATCATTCTTACGTTCTGTCTTAATGCCTCCCCGAATGTTTTTCTCATTTCAGAGTCAATCTTAACCATTGCCATTTTCATAATATCGGCTGCTGTTCCCTGAATTGGAAAGTTGCGCGCCATTCTCTCAGCTGCTGCCCTTAATCTTGCATCTCTTGAATTGATCTCTGGCAAAAATCTTTTCCTGCCAAACAATGTCTCACTGAACCCCTCTTCTTTTATTGAAGCCACAGATTCTTCCGTATATTCAGCAATGCCCTTAAAGTCTTCAAAGTACTTTTTGATAAATTCTTGGGCTTGTTTGAAGGAAACACCCGTCCTTTCTGAAAAACTGTGAGGACCCATCCCGTATAAAACCCCAAAGTTCAAGGTTTTAGCCAGCCTCCTTTGTTCTTTTGTTACTTTTTTTTCTGGTACTCCAAAAATTTCAGTTGCTGTCATTGTGTGGATATCTTTTCCTTCTTTAAAAAATCCGAGCATCTTTCTATCTTCAGCAATGGAGGCAGCAATTCTTAATTCCATCTGTGAATAATCAGCAGAAACAAATTGAAATCCCTTATCTGGGACAAAGCACTTTCTAATCTCTCTGCCCAATTCGCCCTTAATAGGAATGTTTTGGAGGTTAGGCTCTGAACAGCTCATCCTGCCTGTTTCTGTGCCCAACTGGTGAAAGTGAGGATGAATCCTGCCATCTTTGGGGCTAACCATCTTTGGCAAAGCATCAACAAAGCCTGACTTCAGCTTGAAAATTTTTCTGTATTGCAAAATCAGCCCGACAATAGGATGACCCTCTTTTAGCTTTGCGAGTTCAGCAGCCCCTGTTGAAACAGCGCCTCCCGGTGTTTTCTTCAACCCCTCAAGTGAAAGATGAAGCTTAGAAAAAAGAATCTCTGCCAGCTGCTGGGGAGAATTTAAATTGAAATCAGTGCCAGCTAACTTGTAGATCTTTTTCTCAAGGGCTGTAATCTTCTGCCCCAGCCCGGTTGAAAGATTCTTCAAGCATCTCTCGTCTATTTTGATTCCATACTGATTCATCTTTTCAACAATCGGCACTAAAGACTTTTCAATTTTAACAATCTTTGCTGACAAAACCCCTTGTTCTTGCAATTTATCTATTTCCTGCTCCACCTTATCTTTCTGCTTTAAAGCCAAAGCTAGGTCAGAGCCAGGTTTAAGCCCAGGTAGTCTGTTTAACAGGGCGTAGAATTCAAAGCCTTGAAAAGTCTTGATAATTTCCTTTTTGTCAGGGCTCCTAAATTCACAATTCTTCAGCTTAAACCCAATAGGAACATCGCACTGGATTTCGGCTAAACGTTTTGAAAGAAGGGCTTGCTCTTTGTATTGCTTCAGCTTTTCCAAGACGCTTTTCTTAATATTCTTCTCCTTAGCCTTTGCAATATCAAAAGAAGGCTTTTCAATTTCATCATAGAGCTTGTCTAAGCTGCCAAAATCCTGAAGCAGCTGAATAGCTGTTTTCTCTCCAATGCCACTAACCCCTGGAATATTATCTGAAACATCCCCCCTCAATGCCTTGAAATCCAAGAGCTGAGAAGGCTCCAAGCCTCCATATCTTTCTTTAACTTTTTCTGCGTCGTATAGCACCGTATCTTTTATACCTCTTCTCATTGTATAAACCTTTGTTTGGGGACCGACCAATTGCAAAGTGTCCAAATCACCGCTTAAAATAATGCTCTCTATTTTTGGCAAAACCTGCTGGTTAGCAGCTGAACAAGCAATAGTGCCTATCAAATCATCGGCCTCAAAGCCCTGTTTTTCAAAAACAGGAACATTGAAAGCTCTAAGTACCCTTTTCACACCGTCAATCTGTTGATAAAGCTCATCAGGCGCTTTAACTCTTTTTGCCTTGTATTCCTTAAATTCCTTATGGCGGAAAGTGGGTCCTGGCAGGTCAAAGGCAGCTGCCACAAAATCAGGTCGTAATTCGCGAATAGCTTTCAAAAAAACCAAACAAAAACCATAAACAGCATTAACCAACTCTCCCTTCTTTGTTTTCAGAGGAGGTAGGGCATGATAAGCCCGATGGATTAAGGCATTGCTGTCTATAATTAAAAGTTTTTTGGGTCCAGCTGTCATTTTATAATTTTACTCTCAAGTTGCTCCAAAAACAACCAAAAAAACAGGCATGATAACCTGCTTTTTTTCTCGCCCTGTTAGACAAAAAGCTTTCTTTCTCTAACAGGGCGAGGAGAGGATGGACCCCAATTCCAGAAACCCCTTGGCTGAGCGGATGTTGCTCAGGGATACCCAAAGCTCCTTTCATCGAGTTCCTTACATCCTTCCACCTCCCCTCAATCTCTATTTTATTCTTCCAAAGGATTATGTCAACCCCCACACCAAACGAAGTTATGGTGTGGGGGTCAACCCCGTTAGAGATTAAGAGGTGTGAATTGCAAGACTAAAAATTTTTAACCGTAATTCTTCTTTTCGTCTGGTTTATAAAATCAAATTTTACAACCAAGCAATTGCTTGGTAGAATTTTCTTGACCCTGTCTGCCCATTCAACAGCTACAATGTTCTTGGGGTCGGATATAATCTCTCTAAATCCGATGGCCAAAATTTCCTGTGGCTTTTCTATTCTGTAGCAATCAATATGATAAAACAGTTGGTAGTTTGTAGTTTGTAGTTTGTAGTTCTTTACGATGACAAAAGTTGGGCTCAGTATCTTCTCCTTGATTCCCAAGCCCTCAGCAAAGCCTTGCAGAAAGGTTGTTTTTCCTCCGCCCAAATCACCTTCTAAAGCAATAACAACAGCATTGTTTCGGTATTTGTCCGAATCCTTACTGTCCCTATTTTTCTTGCTATTCTTTAAAATTTTCTTGGCTAATTTCCTGCCTAAAGCCCTTGTTTGCTTTGCTGAAGACGTTAAGTATTGCATAATTTAATCGGATTTCATTGACATTGGAAGAATTTTTGGCTAACTTTGAATAATGTAACATTATGAGTATGCCAGAAGAATTAGAAAAAGCAAAACAACTAATCGAAAGGGCAACCAACATTACTATTGTTCCTCCGCCAGATTTTCAAAGGGACAGCTTTCCAGCCTCTATTGCCCTCTTTTTAAGTTTAAAAAAACTGGGAAAGAATGTAAACCTGTTAGCTGAGAACTACCCAGAAAGGTTTAAATTCTTGACCGAGAAAGAGGCTGTCTATCCCTTCCGAGCAGATTTTTTAATCACGGTCAGAGAAGCTGGTGCAAAGCTGGCCAATCTTTTTTATGAAAAAACAGAAAATGGCTTAAACCTTTTTCTTAAAACAAATGGCAATGCCTTAAAAAAGGAGGATGTTGTCCTGCAAGCTTTAGAGCCCATATCTCTTGAAAGCCTTTTTATAACTGTTGGGGTTAAAGAACTTAAAAAAATAGAAAATATTTTAACTAACAGCTCAGCTGGTTTAATAAACATAGACAATCAATTGGAGAATGAGAATTTTGGTGAAGCAAATTTAGTTGAAATAAGTTCGCCCACCCTTTCAGAAATAGTTTTAGAGCTCCTTTGTTTAATCAATGAAGATATTGTTGACAGAAAAACAGCCGATGCTTTGCTTGCTGGAATTATATACGGCACCTCAAGCTTCCAAAGCCCAAGAATCAATTCTCAAACCTTTCAAAAGGTGAGCTGCTTGCTTGAAAAGGGAGCTAACCTGAAGGAAACAAGCCTCCGTTTGTACGGAATGCTCGAAAGGGGCTCGCTTCGAATCTTTGGCACTCTAATCAACAAAATACATATTGAAAGAAAACAAAGCCTTGCTTGGGCCCTTTTGGAAAAAAGAGATTTTGAGAAAACTAACTCATCTGCTTTGAGCCTAAGATTTGCTTTGAAAAAATTAAGTTCTGGCATTTTTCCGTTCCAGAACTTTTTAGTGCTTTGGGAGGTGGAATCTTCTCCTTTGTCTGTTAGAGGGGTGTTTTATTCCCCGAGTCAAAAAAAGCTTGAAAAAATATTAGAGAATTTTGAAGGAGGCCAAAAAGGCAATGGGGTATTGTTCAAAACAAAAGAAACAGACCCTGAAAAAGTAAAGGACAAAGTATTAGAAATTATAGCTTAAAGAGCTTAACGTGCAAAAGATTATTGGCCAAATAACGATTGAGCCAGCCCGCCTAAAACAGCTTACCTCATCGATAAAGAATATTGCTGCTTTGCAAAAAGAGCTTAAGGTGGGCTTGGCTAAAGAAACAACCCAGCTTTTGGAGATTGTTTTGGTGGGGGCAATAAATCTTGAAGCATCTGATGTTCACATAGAGCCTGGAGAGGAAAAAACCAAATTCAGGTTAAGGGTTGACGGAATGCTCCACGACATTGCCCTCACTGACCCAAAAATCTACGAAAGCCTTCTTTCCAGAATCAAGCTTTTGTCGGGTATTAAGTTGAATATTACCGAGCAGGCTCAAGACGGCAGGTTCAGCGTAGAGCTTGGTCAAAAAACAATAGAGATAAGAAGCTCAACCCTGCCCTCGGAATATGGAGAGGCCATTGTTTTAAGAATTTTGGATCCGAAAAACTTAATCGAAATAGAGAAGCTTGGCATTCGAGAAGATATAATAGAGGTTTTCAAAAAAGAAATCTCCCAGCCCAACGGCATGGTTATTATAACCGGCCCCACTGGCTCTGGTAAAACCACAACCTTGTATTCAATTTTAAACAGGATCAAAAGGGAAGAACTCAAGATAATAACTATTGAAGACCCCATTGAATATCATTTAGAAGGAATCTCTCAAAGCCAAGTTAATCCAAAAAAGAGCTATGATTTTGCCACAGGGCTTCAATCAATTGTCCGGCAAGACCCTGATGTAATATTAGTGGGCGAAATCAGAGACCTGGAAACAGCGAAAATCGCCATTCAGGCCGCCCTGACAGGCCATCTGGTTCTAACCACCCTCCACACCAATGATGCAGCAGGCACCATTGCCAGGCTCCAAGCCCTGGGAGAAAAGCCTGTAAATATTGCTCCAGCCATCAGGTTGGCGGTTGCTCAGAGGCTGGTTAGAAGAGTCTGTGAAAAATGTTCCAAGCTCACAACTGTTTCTCCAAAAGACTTAGCCCGACTTAAGCAAGGCTTGAAGGCCCTGCCTAAGAAAGCAAAAACAAGCATAAAACTTCCTGTGTTGGGCAAAAAATTAAAAATTCCCAAGACCAAAGGCTGCAAATACTGCAACTTTACTGGATTTCGGGGCAGAACGGGCGTGTTTGAATTTTTTCTGGTTGATGACGAAATGGAAAACTTTGTTGTGAAATCTCCTTCTATTGCTGAATTACGGAAAAAAGCAAGGCTAAGAGGCATGGTTAGCATGAAAGAAGATGCCCTAATCAAGGTTATCAAAGGCATCACCACTATTGAAGAAGTGGAGAGGGTGGTTGGAAGATAAAGAATGTAAACAAAACCCGCTCAAATTTTGTCCTAAAATCTCCAGCAACCCTATAATACCCAAAGGTTAGCGATTGACTAAAGTATAGTTACAATATTCTAGGACAAAATTTGAGCGGGTAAAAGTTAGCCAAAAGCCACCTTAAAAGAGCTTTTGAGGCCAGAATCCCTTTTCGGGCACAACCTCGCCTGAGCCAGATTGGCTATACAAAAAGAGATTCCTTGTTTGGCTTTAGGCTAACCCTTACATTGTAGTATATTTTTAAAAAAATGTCAAGTCCTTTCTCTTTTAGGGATTGTTTAAAATGTCCTAAGGACAAACTTATATGGGGCTTAAAAAAATACAAGACAATTTGGAAAAAGAAGATGCCCTAGACCTAACCCTCCGGCCTAGGACATGGAAAGACTATGTAGGACAAGACAAGGTTAAAGAAAATGTCAAAATTATCATTGAGGCAGCCAAACAGAGAGAAGAAACTGCTGAGCACTTGCTTTTTTATGGAAATCCCGGCCTTGGCAAAACAAGCATCTCTTATTTAGTGGCAAAGGAAATGGCTGCTGATATTAAAACAACCTCAGGTCCTGCGATTGAACGGGCTGGTGATTTGGCTGCCATTTTAACAAACCTTCAAGAAGGGGGCATTCTTTTTTGCGATGAAATACACAGGCTATCCCGCGTCATAGAAGAATATTTGTACCCAGCAATGGAAGATTTTAAGCTGAACCTGATTTTGGGCAAGGGAGCCATGGCAAGAACAATGGAGCTGAAAATTCCCAGATTCACCCTGATTGGAGCTACAACCCGTTTAGCTTCTATCTCAAGCCCTCTCCGGTCAAGATTCGGAGCAGTCTTTGGGCTTAACTTTTATAGTGTTGAAGATATTGAAAAAATCCTTGAGAGGTCATCAAGAATTCTAAAAATCGCAGCAGACAAGCAAGCTTTAAAAATAATAGCAAAATGCTCCCGCTTTACCCCAAGAACCGCCAACCACCTTTTAAAAAGGGTAAGAGACTTTGCCCAGGTCAAGGGAAAGGGTAAAATTACCCCATCAATAGCTCAAGAGGCGCTTGGCGCCTTAGAAATCGATGAACTAGGCTTAACCTCAAATGACAGAATGGTTTTAGAAGCAATTGTCAAGAAGTTTGACGGTGGCCCGGTAGGCCTTCAAACTCTGGCTGCAGCGACCGCTGAAGAAGAAGAAACAATTCTTGACATCTACGAGCCCTACCTGATAAGAATCGGCTTTGTTGCCAGAACCCCTCGGGGCAGGGTAGCTACCAAGCACGCTTTTCAGCATCTCAAAACAAAACCCAAGGGTTCTCAAAAACCTCTTTTTTGAAAACCATGAAGAAAACAAGGCTTTTGCCTATTTTAACTATTTTTTTCTTAGCTGTGCTAATAACAGGAGGGAGCTGGTTTTACGCAAGAAAACCCCTTACACTTGATGCTTCAATAACAAAGAGGGGGCTCCCTCTGCCTTATTGGATCCACACAACAGCAGCCTTCGACTTTGGCAGAGATCATCTGCCAACATTCTCACCAAAATGGCATTGGTCAATTATGGCTGTGGATTTTGTTTTTTGGTGTTTAGTCTTAGGAATGGGCTATTTGTTTTTAAGACTCTTTTTAAAACGAAAAAAATCAGAATGAGAAAAAGGGCTCTAAAACCAAAGGCTTGTTTTTTAGGAACTCTTTCGCTTCTATTTTTGCTACTCCCTCTCTGTCGGGCTTTTGCTGGAGAGCAAGCGCTTTTCATCAACGAGATTGCCTGGATGGGCACTGAAGCTTCCTCTTATGATGAGTGGATTGAATTGTATAATAACTCGGACTTCCCTGTGGGCCTTGATGGCTGGAGGCTGCAGGCCACAGACGACACTCCAGACATCAAGATTTCAGGTACTATCCCTGCTGGGGGATTTTTTCTTTTAGAGAGAACGAACGACGAAACGCTACCTAGTATCTCAGCTGATCTAATTTACAAGGGCGCCTTGAGCAATCAAGGAGAATACCTAAGGCTTATCAACGAACAAGG
Organism: uncultured Candidatus Saccharibacteria bacterium; assembly: GCA_964348225.1. Taxonomy (GTDB): domain Bacteria; phylum Patescibacteriota; class Minisyncoccia; order Minisyncoccales; family CG1-02-41-26; genus CAYGBM01. The sequence goes on from CAYGBM010000035.1 coordinate 46,667, forward strand.
AGAGATTATTGATGAAATTGACTGTTCCTCTGGCTGGCTAGCTGGCAACAACGCAACCAAACAAACAATGGAGAGGGTCAGACCTATGTCTGACCCTAATGAGTGGCAGACGAGCCAAGAGCCAGGCGGCACCCCCAAACAACAAAACAGCCAATTGCCCGAAGATGGGCCTCGGGTAACTTCAGAAACAACAATGCCAGAAGAAACGCTGCCCGAGGACAAACCTTCACTGCCCGAGGACGGGCCTCGGGCAACTGAGAATGTGTTTATTAATGAGGTTATGCCCTCTCCTGAGGGTCCTGATGCTGAAAATGAGTGGATTGAGCTCTTCAATGTCAATGGGTTTGAGGTTGACCTATCAAATTGGCAGCTCAGAGACAGGGTTGGAGCCTTCAAAACATATACCTTTCCCCAGAATACAAGCATTGCTGCTTTTGGATTTCTTCTCTGTCCCAGGACAGAAACCAGTATTACTCTTCAAAACAGTGGTGATATCTTGGAGCTTTTAAGCCCTGGAGGAGAAATTGCCCATTCAATAGAATATCCAAAAGCCTCCCGGGGTCAGTCTTATAACAGATTGCCAGAGAAAGAACCCTTAACAAAGCAGGGTGTTTCAAATTGGCAATGGAGCACAACCCCAACACCTGGAACAGAAAACCTTATTAGCCAGCCCCAAAAAGGGGAGACAGCGCAAGAAAAAGAACAGACAGAAGCTCAATCCCTTGATCAACCAAGCCAGCAAACCAGTTCTGCTGGAAAAGAAGCAAGCAAAAAGGGCTTTGATTTAGAAGAAAAAACCACAGCTGATGTAAGCAAGGAAATGCCTAAACCCTCAAAACGTTTTTTAACCTTTTTAACAGCTGTTTCTCTGGCTATTCTGTCTGCTGTAATCGTTTTAATTATCAAGAAAAAATCTCAATAGGACTGAAGGAAAAATCTGTTTTAAAGCAAAAGTCCTGGATCTCTCCAGGGCTTTTTGCCAACTCGCTTCTTTGATTAGCTCAACTAATCAGAATACTCAACTGGGGGAGGGCAGGTAAATGTAATTCCGTCGCAATATCCTGACTGGCTGGGATCTTCATTTGTTTCTGCTATAAAACGCAAACGGTTTCCACAGTAATAACTATCCTCTGCAATTTTTACATACAAGCAAAAATCATCCTCGCTAGTTTCAATAACAGGCCTCATACCAACATAGCTTTCAACCTTAGCACAAAAGTCCTCCAGGGTATCTGTGGTAGCGCAATCAATGCCCTTGTATGTGTCTTGCTCAGCATAAAGACTCCTAATCTCTAATCTTATCAAAGTCAAAGACAACTCTAAGCGAATATCCTCTCTTCTCTCAATTATCTCCCTGAAAGGAGCTAAAAAAGCAGCCACAACAGCAATAATCAAAAGAATCCCAATAATTCCAACAACAAGAAGCGTTATCTTTGTTTTCCTTTTAGGCTCAAAAACTTCCTGGCTTTTGATGACAACAAGTCCTCTGTAAATTAAAAAAGTAAAAGCTAAGGTAAACGGAGCTACAATTACTCCAACAATAGTGCTCAAAACATTATTGGCTATCTCCAGGGCTACCCCTGACTCAAGAAGATAACCAAAAATGAACATTAGAATTGCTGTGCAAACTATAGAAATCACCCCTATCACTATGCCCAGCAGCAACAATCTGCCAAAAACCCCCCACCAATATTCTTTTACCAGGTGTCTGCTTCTTGAAAGGGCATTCATTCCTCTTTTTCCTTCCTGAATCAGAACGAATCCAGCGAAGGTAAGCCAAACACTGAAAATAATACCTGGAATAATCAACAAGACGCTGCCGCCCATAATGATCACTGTGCTTAGTATTGAAACCCAAATAAAAGGAAGCAGTTTGGGCCAGCCTTTCTTAAAGGCTTCTTTTATGCCAAGGCTTTTGTCGCTAACAGCGGAAATCAAAGAGACTTGCACCCAAAAACCGATTATAACGAACAAAATAATGGCTAGGATTGCTGAGAAAAACCAAGCCCACACACCCCCTATCTCCCTTGACAAGGTCCCTGCGCCCAAAAAAATGAGCGAGGGAACCAAAGAGATTGCCGAAATAGCTAAAAAAACTTTTGCTCTTTCTCTGTATAACCTCCATGCTCCCTTGAATAGCTCACCTACCTTGGGCAATCTTAAGGAAGGCTGAGGGGCCGTTGGCTCAAGGGAAGAGCTTGGCAGAGGAGGTCTTGGGGGCGGCTGTTGTGATGAAGAACCTTTGGAAGGCTGGATTGGGCTTTGAAATATTTCTTTCATAGGTTTTGATTAGTTTGTTATTATATTATTATAACTATTATACTATTATAGCCAATCTTACAAACAAGGCAATATTTATTTGCTCCTTAAAGAATGGGAAGAAATTCGATACAATAAAAAAAATTGCGGTCGGTGAATGAACCATCACCGACCCTTGCAAAATGAGCATCAGTATTCCCCCGGAAAGTTGCTTTCCGGAACTTGGTCTTGGAAAGAAAGGCTCCAAATAACCTGCTCCCCGTCTCCATCAACATCCCCACGAGCATAGACTATACAACCCTTGCTGTAAGCCTCAACCCGATACTGGTAATAGACCTCATTGGGGCTAAAACCAATGCTGTCCCATTTTCTACGAGCTTCAGTGTCTTTTGGCCAAGAGATTGAGGAAACGCCAGGGACCTCAGAAGGACACCAGGGCAGTTCCCTATAAACCCCATGCTCTGCCTTGTACCTCTCTTGGCAATCCCGGATCTTCTGTAGATTCATCTTCATCTCTGACTCTCTTGCCTCGTTCTGAAACATCAGAAAGGAACGAATAGCTATAGCGGCCAGGAAAGCAATGATGGCAACCACGATCATAAGCTCAATCAGTGAAAAACCTCTGGTTTTAACCATATCACCCAAACCTCCTCTCTATCCCATAACCATATAAGCAATAAGCTCCTATAGCCTGCTACCTATTTAATAACAACAGTCTTTCCAAAAGTCAAGTTGATTTTTAGCAAATTTTCCTTTAATATTGAAACGTGTTCGTAAAACTTTAATCTTACTTGCCCGCCGAAGCCCTGGCGAAGGCGGGAATCTTTAATCATAAATCTAATTATGTCAGGCCATAGTCACTGGGCAACAGTGAAAAGAAAAAAAGGGGCAGAGGATGAAAAAAGGGGAAAGATTTTTTCCAAGCTCTCGCGCATGATTTCGGTTGCAGCAAGAGAGGGGAGCAATCCGGAGATGAACCCCAAGCTAAAACAGGCACTTGAAGAAGCGAAACGTTTTAATATGCCAAAGGATAATATTGAGAAAGCTATTAAGCGGGGGGCTGGCGAGCTTGAGGGAGAACAGCTTGAAGAAGTAATGTACGAAGCTATTGGTCCTGGGGGGATTAATATAATTCTTGAAGGCATCACTGATAATAAAAACAGAACCTTGGCTGAGGTAAAAAAAATTCTCCAAAGCCACAATGCTAAGCTGGCTGATGAAGGCTCTGTAAAGTGGGCTTTTGAGCAAAAAGGAATAATCCTGATAAACCCATCCCTACCTGCTGAACAGACAGGTGAAGCTCAAATGTCAAAAGAAGAATTAGAGCTGAAAGTAATTGAGACTGGGGCTGAAGATATGCAGTGGCGGAAAATAGAAGATGAAGATTTTCTGGAGATAACAACCTCTATTGAAGATTTGGAAAAGGTTAAAGAAAGCCTTAAAAACCAAGGGGTTAACATTGAGTCTTCCACTTTGGGCTGGGCCGCCAAAGAAGAGGTTGAGGTTTCAGAGGAACAAAGAAAAAAATGCGAGAAGCTTTTTGAAGATTTAGACGAGAACGAGGCAATACAGGAAATATACTCCAATTTAGCTAGCTAAATTGGAGAAATTCCAATTTCCAAGAACCAATTTCCAATGAATTTTCAATGACCAAATTTTCAAACCGTTCACATTAACGGAGCGAAGTGTTTACACCGAACGAAGTGAGGTGTTTGAAAATTAAATAATTGAAAATTGAGGTTTCATTGGAAATTGAAAATTGTAAATTGTAAATTACGTGATTATCACAGGAATAGACCCAGGCACAGCAACTACAGGCTATGGCATTATCAGAAAAACAAAAAGGGGCTTAAGGTGCCTTGATTACGGTATAATCGCAACCAGCCCCAAGCTTTCCCCAGAGCAACGTTTGAGACAGCTGAACAATCAGCTCAATAAACTTCTCACAATACACAAACCAAAACTAATGGCTGTTGAGGCTGTGTTTTTTTTCAAAAACCTGAAAACCGCTATGCCTGTTTCAGAAGCAAGAGGAGTGATACTTCTGGCTGCTGCTAAAAAGAAAATTAAAGTTCAGCAGTTAACGCCCCTGGAAGTAAAAATGGGTATCTGCGGGTATGGCAGGGCAGACAAAAAACAAATCCAAAAGATGATAAAAGAAATTTTAGGGCTGAAAGAAACCCCAAGACCTGATGATGCAGCAGATGCTTTGGCTGTGGCTGTGTGCTGCTCTATTAAAAATCGGAAGGTGAAGGCTTGACCCCCACACCAAACGAACTTATGGTGTGGGGGTTGACAACCTCTTTGGAAAATGTACAATTTTGAGTAATACGAAGAAAAAGGTCATACTTTTTCCCTACCTTAACCTTAAGGGGAAAAAGCTCCGATAGAGCAAAAGCTTTCTTTACCCTGTCAGCCTTAGTTGGACAGGGTAAAACGGGGTGAATTCCATGCAACTTGAAGAGCAGATTTTAACCAAGCTATTATCTCAAGACGAAGATGAAGACATGGCCCCAGAGGAGGAAGAGATGCCCGAGGAAGAGGAAGAAGAGGAAGAGGAAGAAGAGGGGGCTGACGTAGGCGGTGATGAAGACGAGGATGAAGATGAGGATGAAGAAATAATCTAACGATTTCTAAGAACAAAAACCGAGCACATTAAATATGTGCTCGGTTTTGAAATATGAAGAAAATTAGAGTAATATAGGAGAGTAATCTATCACATGCCAAAGAGACAACGTCAAAGAATAACATACAAAAAAAAGAGAAAGGTATTGAGATTTCTTCTCAAGGCTTTTTTAGCTGGAATTTTTTGTATTGTGCTTTTGGGGGTAGGAACTTTTATATTTTTTCTGAAGGACTTGCCCAGGCCCGAGAAATTCGCTGAGGGCATTGTTCCCCAGTCAACAAAGCTCTATGATCGAGAAGGAAAGGTGCTTCTGTACGAAATTGCGGGAGAAGAAAAAAGAACGCTTGTTTCTCTGGAGGAAATCCCGAACTATTTAAAATGGGCTGCGATTACAGCTGAAGACAGAAAGTTCTTTGAGCATCGCGGGCTGGATCTGAAAGCAATCGCCAGAGCAATCCTCTATGATTTAAAGATACGCCAGCCCGCCCAGGGGGCTTCAACGATCTCTCAGCAGCTGATTCGTTCTTACTTCCTAACAAGAAAGAAAACCCTAAAAAGAAAAACCAGAGAAATTATTTTAACCCTTGAGCTAGAACGCAGGTATCCAAAAGACCAAATTTTAGAGTGGTACTTTAACCTTATTCCTTTTGGTTCAAACCTATATGGAGTTGAATCTGCCTCGCAGGCCTTCTTTAAGAAGCCGGTCTCGGAAATTTCTCTGGCAGAATCCGCCACCCTGGCAGCTTTAATTAGAGCCCCCTCGCTCTATTGGCCTTACGGTCCAAACCTAGACAGGCTCATGACAAGAAAAGAATTTATTTTAGAAGAGATGACGAAAGCAAATTTCATCACTAAAGAACAGGCGGAAGAAGCGAAAAAAGAAGAGATTCAGTTTTCTCAAAACCTCAATCCAATCGTAGCGCCCCATTTTGTTATGTTTGTTAAGGATTATTTGGAGCAGAAATACGGCAAAAGCTTTTTGGAAAGGGCGGGACTTCGCGTTATAACAACCCTGGATATAGAAATGCAGGAAAAAGCAGAAGAGCTTTTGAGGGAAGGGCTCAAGCAGGTGGAGGCCTACAATGCCAACAACGGGGGGCTGATAGCTGTCAACCCAAAAACAGGGGAGCTTTTGGTTATGGTCGGCTCAAAAGACTACTTTAGCAGCTCCTCTCCCGAGGGGTGCGACCCTGGAGTTGACTGCTTGTTTGACCCTGAGGTTAATGTTACAATAAGCCCCCGCCAGCCCGGAAGCGCCTTTAAGCCCTTTGCTTATGCAGCAGCTCTTGATAAGGGATTTACCCCCAATACATTGCTTTGGGACGTGCCTACTGAATTCAATCCTAACTGCTCCCCAAGCGCCACCCAAGAATACGACAAATACAAGGCAAAATGCTATCATCCGCAAAACTACGACGCAAGATTTAAAGGTATTGTAAGCCTAAGAAGCGCCTTGGCTCAATCCAGGAATGTGCCCTCGGTCAAGATTTTGCATCTAGCTGGGATTAACGAAACATTAGACTTGGCTGAGGATTTTGGAATCCAAACCCTGAAAGACAGACAACGTTATGGACTTGCCTTAGTATTGGGGGGCGGGGAAGTGAAGCTCCTGGAAATGGTATCAGCCTTTGGAGTTTTTGCAAACGATGGGATAAAAACCCCTTTAAATATCATCAAAGAAATAAAAGATCCCAAGGGCAATGTGCGTGAAGAAATAAAAAAGGATACGATTAAGGTCTTGTCATCGCAAATTGTAAGGCAAATAAACAATATCCTGTCAGATAATGCTGCTCGCGCCCCAATGTTTGGCCTAAGCTCCCCCCTTTACTTTCCAGGCTTTGAGGTTGCTGCTAAAACCGGCACCACCCAAAATTATAAGGACGCCTGGACTCTTGGCTACACGCCCTCTTTGGCAGTTGGGGTTTGGGTTGGCAACAACAATAACGAACCCATGGCAAAAAAGCCTGGGGTTTTCTTGTCCTCTCCAATTTGGCATACCTTTATGCTTTACGCCCTGCCAAATTTTCCAAAACAAGAGTTTAAAAAACCAGATGAAACCACGACCGGCAACCCGATTTTGGACGGACAGCAGGCTTTAGGAAGCCATTCTATTCTGCATTTTGTAGACAAAAAAAATCCCCAGGGCCCACGTCCGACTAGCCCTGGAAACGATGCCCAATACGAAAATTGGGAGGCTGCTGTTTCAAGGTGGCTGGGATTTTAGCAAAATTAGCTCGCCTTGATCGGCATCAAGATATAAATATAGCTTTCATCGCCAACCGGCTTTAAAACTCCAGCTCCCTCTTCTCCATTAAGCTCAAAGACAACCTCTGAGCTTTTTATGTTATTGAAGCCATCAAGTAAAAATCTGTAATTGAAGGAAATTTCAACCCTCTCTCCTTCTATCTTAGATGACAATTCAGATTCGCTCTGACCCGTCTCTATGCTCTGGGAAAACACTTTTAACTTATTGTCTTTAGGTAGGGCTGTTATTTTAACCTCTAAAACCTTGCCGCTAAAAAGCCCTGCTTTTTTGATTTGGTTTTCAAAACTTTCTTTCTCAACCTGAATCTTGGTTGTATGCTTTTTGGGAATAATTTCTTGGTAATTAGGGTATTCTCCTTCAATTAAACGAGATAGCAGATTTATTTGAGGATGAGAGGTCTCTTCTTTTAGAAGTTCAAAAAGCACCTGGTTCTGGTTTAAAAAAATATTAGCCTTGCCCTCTTCTTGACTTAAGATATTAAACAACTCTCTCGCAGAAGACTGAGGGAGAATAAAAGAGCCTTCTTTTTGTCCTGTGTCCTCCAGGTCAATTGTCTTCTCTGCTAACCTAAAACTGTCAGTGCCAACCATCTTTAATATTTTCTTTTTGAGGTAAAAATAGACCCCTGAGATTTCTGGCCTCACCTGTGAAGAAGAGGTAACATCAATAACCTGGCCCAGCCCCTCAGCAACCTTGTGGATAGGGATCTGCCAAGAAACTTCTCTTTCTATTTTTGGAATTACTGGAAAGTCTTCTGGTTTCTGTCCCTGAATTCTGGTTCTTTGATTTTTAGTGGTTAAAACCAAGTTACCGTTCTCCTCACTCAGCCCTATTTTCTCCTCATTTATCAAATTAACTAAGTTAGCTAAAAAGGTGGCTGGAACTACTAATTTTCCCTTCTTTTCAATTTTAGCTAATATCCACCAACGAATTGTAGTTTCTAGATTTGTTGTATTCAGCTCTAAAAAATTTCCCTTGGTTTCCATTAGAACATTTTGCAACACTGGAAGGTTCAATGTCTTTCGGGTAATCTTCTCGCAATTGTTAATCGCTTTTTTAAGGTTTTCTGTAAGTAATTCGACTTTCATATTTTTGGGGTCCGCGAACGTTTCACAAATATTCTTCCTTGGGATATATGTGAAAAAATTCGCTTTCCTTAATAATAACTTTAATAACTAATTATTATTGTTGTTGTTGTTGTTGAGATACAAAGAAACTGGGGAAAATAATCTTTTGGTTTGGTTTTTTAACAAGAATCCTTTATTGCTTTTGTTAAAAATATGTGGAGGGTTGTTGGAGGAAGTTTTGGAAAATTCTGGAGAGGGGAGAGTTTTAAAGTTTTGATGTGTTTTTCTTCACAGAATAATAAATATTTTTCAGCTCGTTTTCCACAGATAGTTAGATCTTATCATACAGCCTTTGACGTATTAAATTAATCTCAGTGAGCAAAGAATCGTCCTCTTCTATTTGTTTGGAGATTTTTTCGTAAGCGTAGATAGCCGTTGTGTGGTCTTTGCCTTCAAACTTTCGACCGATTGAAGGATAAGACTCTTGTAATTCCTGTCTTAGGAGATACATAGCTATTTGTCTTGGCCTGACGATTTCTTTTCTTCTTGTGGGCAAGAAAAGGTCTTCTCGATTTAGGTCATAAAAAGAAGCTACAACCTGAATAATTTTCTTAGAATTTGTAGCCTTCTTGGGCGAGGCAATTAAATTTCTTAAAAGTTTTTTTACCACAGTCAATTCTGGGCTTTTTTGGTTGAGTTTCTGGAAAACAATTAAGCGATTTAAGGCTCCCTCCATATCCCTGATATTCCTTTGGATGTTTGTTGCAATATACTCCAGTATTTCAGAGCCAAGCTTAATGTCTTTTTCGCTGCACTTAGATTTTAAAATCGCAATTCGTGTTTCAATATCAGGTGCCCCAATGTCCGCCATCATTCCACCTTCAAACCTTGACCTCAATCTTTCTTCAATAGCTGGAATTGCATTGGGAGGACGGTCGGAGGAGAGAATAATCTGTTTTTGGGCCTGGTAAAGAGTATTGAAAATATGGAAGAACTCCTCTTGGGTTTTCTCTTTCCCAGCAAAGAATTGGACATCATCCATAATCAGCACGTCAATTTTACAGAGCTCTTTTTTTAGGTTTTCAATTTCTTGATTTCTGATTGATTCAACAATTTTTGAAATAAATCTTTCTGAGGTCGTATATTTAACCACGCTTTTCTGGGGAAACAAGCCAGCAACGCGGTTGCCTGTTGCCTGGAGAAGATGTGTTTTTCCCAGGCCAACTCCTCCATAAATAAACAAAGGATTGTAAACAACCCCTGGCTTCTCAGAAACCGCCCAAGCGGCTGCATGAGCTAATTCATTAAAGCCGCCAACCACGAAATTATCGAAAGTATAGCGAGAGTTTAGGTTGGTTTTTTGGTTAACCTTGAACTCCTGGAATTGGAGCTGGGGCTCTGAAACAGTTTCTTGGTGCTTTGTCTTTGGTTTGGGTGCTGGTACGTTTTGAGTTTTTACAATAAAGTCAACCAGGCGGATATTTTTATCTAGCGACCTCAAGATTTTCAAAATAAGGGACTGGTATTTAGAGCTCAGCCATTCTTTTGAAAAAGAATTTGGCACAGAGATTGAAATTACCCCGTTTTTATTAGAGATAATTTTAGTGCTGCAAAACCAGGTAGCAAAGTTAGCTCTGGATACAACAAATTGTAGCTGGGCTAAAACTGATTGCCAGAGTTCTTCGTTGCTCATAGTAGAAGTTTTTTAAAATTTTTCTTGGGAAAAATTTAGCTAGTTTAATACTATATTATCAACCTATCAATATCATATTACAAGCCTGCTTTAAAATCAATAAAAAATTGCTCTTTGTGGGAAACTTGAGGATAACCTGTGTAAAATCTAAAGAAGTTATTAAAACTTTTTTTCCAGATATTACATTTTTTTCTTTCTTTACCTAATCTGAAAAAAATACAAAAGTTTTTCAGCGACACCAGCTTTTCTCTTAGCTCAAAACAGCAAGCCTGGCAGGTAATCGAAGAAGCGAAAATTTCTTTTGGTATTTTATTATTAATCTGGTATACTAAAGAATCCGTTAGCGACCCTTCACCCGAGGCTTTGGGTGAAGAGGAGCTTACGAAGGCTTTATCCGCCGAAACGCAGTGTAGGCGGATACATGGAATACAAGAATTACCCGACCACCCTCCTTTACTTCGTTTCGGAGGGTGTAAGAACTCGTAAATTCACCCTATACCAAATTTGCTATACAAATTTGGTCGGGTTCATTAACGATTTCCAACATGAGCGTTACTTATAAACCAAAAAAGAAAAAGCGGAAGAGGGTCCACGGTTTTTTAAAAAGAATGAGGACAAAAAGTGGCAGAAGGATTGTTGCTCAGAGAAGAAGAAAAAAAAGGAAGAGAATTTCAGTTTAGAAAGCCTCGGTAAATTTTCAATTTACAATTTTCAATTTTCAATGAAATTCTAATTTTCAATTATTTAATTTTCAAACACTTTACTTTGTTCAGTGTAAACGGTTTGAAAATTGGAAATTTAGACATTGAAAATTCATTGGAAATTGGTTCTTGGAAATTGGAAATTATGTGAAATGCTGCCAAAGGCTCATCGTCTTAAAAAAGAGAAAGACTTCCAAGAAGTGATGAAGCAAGGAAGGACAGTAAGTAAAGCTTTTTTGATTTTAAAATTCAGGAAGAACGATTTAGCAGTAACAAGAATAGGCTTTGTGGTCAGCCAAAAGATTTCCAAGCGAGCAACCATAAGAAACAGGGTTAAGCGAAGATTAAAAGGTTTAGCAAGAAGCAGTTTGCCAAGGCTAAGGTCTGGTTATGACTTAATCTTTTTTACCAAGAAAGGAATCGAAGAAAAAAACTTCCGGGAGGTTGAAATAGCAGCAAAGAGCTTATTAGAAAAAGCCGGGCTGCTCATCGGTAAATCTTAAATCTTTAATCTTAATGACGCAGAAAATAACCCAAAAAATATTTTTAAAAGCTGTTAGGCTTTATCAACTTTTAATCTCTCCTTTGCTGGGACCGCGCTGTAAGTTTTATCCCTCTTGTTCTGAATACAGTATTTTGGCAATCAGAGAACATGGAATATTGAAGGGGATTGTTTTGTCTTGCTGGAGAATATTGCGATGCGCTCCCTGGAGTGAGGGAGGAGTAGATTTGCCGTAATTAAGAATTAAAAATTAATAATTAAGAATTTAATTAAAAGTTAAAAGTTTTCGATTGTTGATGTAATTCTTAACTTTTAATTCTTAATTATTAATTTATTGTTGTGAACCCTCTCATTAGATTTTTTACCATAATATTATATCAGCCACTCTTTAACCTTTTGATACTCATATATGTCTATTTTCCAGGGCATGATTTTGGAGTGGCGGTGATTCTTTTGACCCTAATTATCAGGCTAATTCTTCATCCTTTCTCCAGAAAGGCAATTGTTTCTCAAAAAGCATTGGGCTTGTTGCAGCCGAAGATTAAAGAGCTTCAGCAAAAGTATAAGAATGACAAAGCCCAACAAACAAAAGCAATAATGGAGTTGTACAAGAAAGAGAAGATTAGTCCTATGTCTGGCTGCTTTCCTATCCTCTTGCAGTTGCCCATTCTTATTGCCCTTTACCAGGTCTTCTTGAGGGGATTTGGGCCAGAAATTTTAAGCACTTATCTTTATGGCCCGGTGCCTAATCCCGGCGAATTCATCCCGACTTTTTTGGGAATTATTAATTTGGCTGAACCTAATTTAATTTTAGCAATACTGGCTGGGGCTTTACAGTTTTTTCAGTCGAAGATTTCAATGAAGATGCAGCAGGGTAAGAGGAAATCAGGCAAAAAAGACATTTCTTCAATGATGCAAAAGCAGATGTTGTATTTCTTGCCCCTTCTGACTGTTTTTCTTGTTTGGAGGTTTGGGGCGATTATCGGGCTTTATTGGGTGGTTAGCACCGCCTTTGCAATTGGAGAACATTATTTAGTAAAATTCAAAGCTCAAAACCCTTCGAAGCAGGGCAAGTCCACCAAGGGGCTGGCAAAAAGCGAGCTTAGTTCCGAGCCTAGTTCCAGGGAAACTACGTCTCAAAAGTAAAAACCTTTACTTGAGATAACTCTCTTTATGGATAAAAAAAGTCAAAAACAAGCAGAAAAAATAATCAAGGAGTTTTTTGAAAAGATGGGCTTTGAAGTAGAGATTGATTCTCAGGAGTTAATAGACAATACCTTGTCGTTTAACCTGCTGGCGAAAGAGCCCCAGATTATAATCGGAGAGAAAGGAAAAACGCTTATTGAAATCCAAAAAGTCTTGGGGAAGATGCTGCGCAAGAAACTAGAGGAACAGGTTTATCTTGACCTTGACATAAACCAATACAAAAAGAACAAGACCAAATACCTGAAAGAGCTGGCCCAAGAATTGGCCAACAGGGTGGCTCTGGAAAAGAGGGAGCGGCCTCTCTTTCCCATGTCAGCTTATGAAAGGCGGATTATCCACACAGAACTTGCAGGGAGGGAAGATGTTACAACAGAAAGCAGGGGCGAGGGGCTAGAGAGAAGGGTGGTAATAAAACCAGCCTAGTTTCTGTTCCGGTTGATTTGTGGTAGGATATAATAAGAGTTATTAGGGCTTTTAGTATTGAAACAAGGATTAATTAAGAATTAAAAATTAACAATTAAGAATTAAATTTAAAATTAAAAATTACAACCTCTTAAAAGAAATTCTTAATTAAATTTTTAACTTTTAATTCTTAATTTTTAATTCGATGCCCGAGCGAACCCCTCACTTGCTTACAGGTAAGGGGGAGCGAGGGTGAAGGAGTACGCAGTTCAGGGTTCCAAAGTATTTAGAAAGAGAATCAACCATTGCCTTTGGTTTAACATTTAAAAGCTTGGCTGTTTTGGGGGCTTTGGGGGTGGTGTTATTTCTTCTTTGGTATGTACTTCCAAAGATTATCTTCTTTGTGGTGGTTTTCTTTGTGCTGGCTTTATTTATGGTGCTTAACTTCCTGAAGATTGAGGGCCAGAAAGTTTATGAAATCTTAACGACCTCCTTTAGCTTCCTTTTTTCCAAGAGAAAATATCTTTGGCAGAAGAAAGAAGGGTTAAAACCCATAAAGGTTGTAAGAAAAAGAAAAAAAGAAAAAAAGAAAGAGGAAGCTCCCTTAAGACTTGCTCCAAAGAGCAGACTGGGGCAAATCAAGTCAAAAATAGAGCTTGGACCAAAATGAGACTAGCTGCCCAATCTTTTTTACAATTTGACCAGATTAGGGAAGGGGTAATTGTGCTGAAGAACAAAGCCTTGAGAGGGATCTTGATGGTGTCTTCGGTAAACTTTGAATTGAAGTCAGCAGAAGAACAAGACGCCATCATTTTTCAGTTCCAGAATTTTTTGAATTCCTTAGACTTTTCCTGTCAAATCATCATTCAATCAAGAAGACTCAACATCACCGGCTATTTTGAGAAGTTAAAAGAGCTTGAACGAGGGCAAAAGAATGAGCTGTTAAAAATCCAGACCATTGAGTACCGAAAGTTTGTGGAAAAACTGGTGGCTAAAGGAACCATCATGACAAAACAGTTTTTTGTTGTTGTGCCCTATACCATAGGCGAAATGCGGGGTATAAAATCTACAACCCCCTTTAAAAAAGGCGTGAGCATGGCTTTGACTGAAGAGGTATTCCAAAGATGTAGAGATCAGCTTTACCAGCGGATGGAATTTGTGGGCATTGGCTTGAGAAGATCTGGGTTGGGGGTTGTGCCTCTGACCACTCCCGAGCTCATCGAACTCCTTTGGGGCTGGCACCATCCAAAAGAATCAGAGGTTGGCTATTACCCCGAGATTTTACCAGAGTTTATGAAGTAATCATGAAACTTCCCTCTTTTTTCAAAAAAGGAAAAATTATTGAAAAGCTGGAAATCCAACCAGCAGAGATCAAGGTAGAGGACATTATTGCCCCCTCTTCCATTGAGGTAAAGCAGAACTACATTAAGCTGGGCGAGAGGTTCTGCAAGTCGTTCTTTGTTTTCTCTTACCCAAGGTATCTCTCTGCTGGCTGGCTTTCCCCTGTTGTTAACCTGAATTATTCTCTTGATATCAGTTTGCACATCCACCCCGTTGACACCGGGGCTGTTTTGAAAAGGCTGCGCAAAAAACTCACTGAAATCCAAGCTGAACTCGGGGAGAGGCAGGAAAAGGGACTAATCAGAGACCCAGCTTTGGAGACAGCCTACAAAGATATTGAGCAGCTAAGAGACGAGCTTCAAACAGCCAGAGAAAGGGTTTTTCGCTTAGGGCTTTACCTTACTGTTTATGGTGATGATGACAAAGAATTAAGAGCGGTTGAAAGCCTTATCAGGTCAATTTTTGAGGCAAGATTAATCTATGTTAAACCAACTCTAATGAGAGAGAAAAAGGGGTTTTTCTCAACCCTTCCCTATGGGCTGGACCAAATACTGGTTCACACCCCTATGAACACTGCCCCTCTCTCTAGCATGTTTCCCTTTGTTTCTCCAGACCTGAGCGCCAACGAGGGGATCCTTTATGGCTTGAATATGCACAACAGCTCAATGGTTTTGTTTGATAGGTTCAGCTTAGAGAACGCGAACATGGTCGCCTTCGCTAAGAGTGGAGCTGGCAAGTCGTATTTCTGCAAGCTGGAAGTGCTTCGTTATCTGATGCAAGACATCGGCGTCATTGTCATAGACCCGGAGAACGAGTATGAGTTCCTGTCTGATGCTGTTGGTGGGGCTTTCTTTAAAATATCTTTAACCTCTCCTCACCACTTAAACCCTTTTGACTTACCACCCGTTGAAGACAGAACACCAGAAGACGTTATAAGAACGAATGTTATTAACCTGGTCGGACTTTTAAGAATAATGCTCGGGGGGCTGACCCCAACAGAGGACGCCATAATTGATAGAGCCTTAACTGAAACGTATGCTGCCAAGGACATTACCCCGGACAGTGACCCTTCAACCTGGAAAGACAAAATCCCTATAATGTCTGATTTTGAAGCAGTGCTTTCTGGTATGGAGGGGACAGAGTCTTTACTCAAAAGGGTGAGAAAGTTTACCAAGGGGAGTTATGCTGCTTTTTTTAACAGCCCTTCAAATGTTTCTTTAGACCAGAATCTTATTATATTCGGAATCCGCGACATGGAAGATGAGCTTCGTCCTATGGCAACCTTTATTATCTTGAGATACATCTGGAATCAAATCAGGTCGGTGATGAAAAAGAGGATTCTGCTGGTTGATGAAGCCTGGTGGTTGATGCAGACAGAGGACGGGGCTTCTTTCTTGTTTGGTATTTGCAAAAGAGCAAGGAAATACTGGCTGGGCGTTTCAACCATCACTCAGGATGTTTCAGACTTTATGGGGTCAGCCTACGGCAAGCCTATTATTACCAACTCTTCTTTGCAGCTTTTAATGAAGCAAAGCCCAGCCACCATTGATGTTGTCCAAAAAACCTTTAATCTGACCGAGGGTGAAAAGAATACTCTTCTTCAATGCGATGTTGGGGAAGGCATCTTTATCGCTGGACAAAAAAGAGTGGCTTTAAAGGTTATTGCTTCTTACGCTGAAGACCAGTTTATAACAAGCTCGCCAGAAGAAGTGAAAAAAATTAAAGAAGCCAAAAAGAAAATGATTAAAGAAGGCTACGCCCCACCAAGAAGGGGCATGTCTTAGTTACTGTTTTAATGCGGCTCACAAATAGCAAAAAGCTTCTCTTAGCTTTGTTGGCTGTTGGCATTTTATTTCAAGCAGGCGTTGTGTTAGCTTTGGAGTATGAATATCCCAGTCTGCCTGGCATTGGGGTTTTAAAAGAGGACCAGCCGCTCAGCTTTTACATCAAATATTTTGTCAATCTTTTCTTTTACATTGTTGCTGGAGCTTGCGTGGTGGTTATAATCTTTGGCGGGATTTTGCATATTATAGCTTCTCAAAAGCCTACCACCCTGGTTAAAGCCAGAGAATATATCAGACGAGGCCTTTTAGGTCTTTTAATTTTGCTCTGTTCTTTTTTGATTCTTTACACTATCAATCCCCAGCTTTTGCTTTTTAAAATAGACCTTGAAGAAGCAAAAATAGCCTTAGCCCCGGGCGAGAGAGAGCCTGAAGAGCCCAAAAAAGCAGGGTTTTTAGAAGTGATTCCTGGTGAGCTGGTAATGGATTCCCTCCAGTTTCTTCAGGGCAACGCTACTTTAAGTGAGGAGTTTGTCGGCGATTTCATCGCAGGCCCCGCTTTTCCAGAATATCCCCGTTTTGAAGTGTCTTTTCAAGAAGCCAAGATTTTAGCAGAGGCGCTAATTGAAAAAACCGAAATTCTGCATAATTCTTTTTGGGAATGCTGTAAGTGCGGCAATT
Source organism: uncultured Candidatus Saccharibacteria bacterium (assembly GCA_964348225.1). GTDB lineage: Bacteria > Patescibacteriota > Minisyncoccia > Minisyncoccales > CG1-02-41-26 > CAYGBM01. Next base: position 63,192 of record CAYGBM010000035.1, read on the forward strand.
CCTATGTTCATTATTATTTTGAGATGAAGCTGAGAGGCGCAGAATGCGGGTGCCTGAGCGGAAAAGATGAGATAATCATTGGAGGCAAAGATATAAATATCACAGACCTTGATACATGCGTTAAAGAAATAAGGGGCTGTCATAGGGAACGGATAGAATCGTGTAAGGCCTGTATAGCTGCAGGAGGAACTCACGATACCTGCTCGGGCTGTGATTTAGATGAAAACACAGCAGCCTGCGGTCAGCCAAGCGACTGTTGGGCTTGTAAGAATTTCTGCAGCCAGTGCGGGTGCAGTCCTTCCTGCTTGCGACAAAAAGGGTTAAGAGATAAAAATGGCAACTTGGTTCCTTTTGGTGCTACCCCAAAAATGATTGATGAAATCATCAGCTATAGAAGGGATGAGATACTCGGGATTGTCAGCAAGGTTCGGGCTTTAAAAACAAAGGTGGCTGGGGTTCAGCTTACCTTGCACGACAAAGCCTTAAATGTTATCAAGGCTGCCTATATTATGCAGCATGGCGATGATTTCCTTTTTCAAACCGAGCTTGAGCAGATTAAAAGAGATTTTGAAAAAGGGCTTGTGTTTTTGAAAGATATATTAGCTCAGAGAAGGTTCACTAAGGAGGATGCTTCCTCGCAGAACATTTTAGCACAAGACAGCCCTGATGATTTTGAAGATGAGCCAGCAGACGATAGTTTGTTTAATGTTGAATTTCTAGTTCAAACATACCCGAACTGGTTAGCCACTAAAGAAAAGGTTTTAGAGACTAGGGAAAGCTCAAGTTATTTCACTTTCTATATTCCCATCACAGATGAAATCGGCATTTTTCTCCGCCAAACCTTAAAGCATAACGAGAAAATAAAACAAGAGGCTGAAGCCTCAAGCCTGTATTTGGTTATTGCTGGTTTAACCCCTCAAGAGTTCCAAGCCCTGATTGCTGAATGCTTCAGAGGGGCTTTTGGCAATGTGGAGCTTGAAACAATATTTACCAAGCAGGAAATGGAAGAGCTCTTTGATATGGTGATGAGTCTGGGAATAAGCGAAGGCTTGGGGCAGACAGCCCTTGTTAATATTGACTCTGGCAAAATAAGAGAGGAGATTATTAAAGGCATGGAAGAAGAAACAAAAGACAGGCTTCGTGAGAAAGCAGCTGTTTCAGCAGCGGTGATGAAGTGCCTGATTGACTATTGCGGTGGGCCAGCAGGGGTCAGCAGAATGAGCGCCTGCGCTGCTTGTTCAGCTGGTGAGCCTTTGGGTTGTGGTCGGTGCGCCTGCGGTGCAGACATCACCCAAGAAAAGGTTGGAGAGTGGCAAAGCAAATGCGAAAACGATATACCAGCTGATTTTATTTCAAGACAGTTGATTAAATTTGTCACAACAGATGTCCAGGCTTTATTGCCAGACTCCATTGAAAAACTGCTTAAAAGCAAAGTGGAAGAGGTTATTTTTGATAAAGACCTCAGGGAGTTTTACTTAGATAAAAGCCTGCTTGAACTTTTGCAGAGAGGGGCTGGCGGCATTGCTGAAAACGTTATCCAGGAGGAATTTCCTGAAATCATTAAGCTTTTACAGACCCAGCTTATTACCTTGTTGCCTAATGCTGTTGGCAACCAGTTGGGTAAGGTTGACCAGTGGCTTACCGACTACTTTGACAAATACGAAGAAATAGTCAACAAACAAATTGATGAATGGGTCGCCTGGCTCACCGGCAAAATTACCGGCTGGATAGAAGAGAAATTCGGCTCTAAAAAATACGCTGAAGAGGTGCTCAAAACACTTAAAGAAACTGACGCTTTAGCTGTTGAAGACTTTCTTGACAAGTACGCTACTTATGAGGAGGTGGTGCTTCAAGGCACTGGAACCCCTTGTTGTGAGGACAAAGATTGTCCTGCTGCTTTGGGGCCAGGCGGAGGGGATCTTGACCAGGAAAATCAGTGTAGGGAGGCAACTTCAAAGTGCGATTCTTCAGCACCCGATGGCGAGTGCAAGTTAGTAGAGAAAAAAAGAGGCATTACTTCAAAACAAGATTTTGTTGAGCACTGCAAAGAAGAATTAGCCAAGTCTGCAGCTCCCGACCAGACCTTGGCTGACATAAGGGTAGCTTGCGAAGGCCCTATGTGGGATAGCGTGGCTGATGTTGTTGAAAAAGAAAGAGACAGGCAGGTGGTTGAAGCAGTAACCGACCTTGATACCTACACAGATATGCTTAAGGAGTGGGGCGGTGAATTTAAAAATGTGATGGTAAGTCAGTTCAAGGCATTGCCTGGCCAGTTCTTGGCAGCTGTTGTTGAGATTTCCATTCAAACAGCAGTTGAGTATGTAAGGGTTTGGACACAGGACAAGATTATGCCCTATATCTACCCCTACTTGAAGCAAGCTAAGGATTTCAGAGAGGGCTTTCGCAGTTTGCTGTCAGCCACCATCAAGGATGTTCTGCCCGCCTTTTTAAAGAGGGTTTTGGAAAGAAATCTGATTGATAATCTCAACGCCTTGCTGGAGGAATTGTGCAAGGCTGGCAGAAAGAAAGTAGAAGAAGGCCAGCCCCAGGCGTTTGTTCAGCTTGATACATATAGCTGGTTAACAGCAGAGTATAATGTTCCAGCTGAAACAGCAGAAAGAGCCTGTAGTTTAGCCAGAAATCTTAATGCTCCTCTGCGTGAAAAACTGCCAGAAGACATTCAAGAAGCCCTGAAAACAGAACTTATGAAGTTTTTGCCAGATAAATGGCAGCAGGCTTTGAACAAAAACTTAGCTGAACTTCTTTTCGAAGAGTTTGGCATTCCCAACCTTGCAGAACTTATTCAAGCTACACCCAAAAAACTTCTTTGCGGTGAATTGCCCCTTGCTGAAGGGGGGGCTACCACTTGGCAAAGATGCAGTGCTGCTCAAAACCCGGACGGCACCTTTGATGAAACCAAACTAACAGATTTGGAAAAAGTTGCTTGCCCATTTATTGACACTTTTTGCCAGAAGTCGGTTCTGGATATATTTCCCTGGCTCAGTCAAAAATTAGGCGCTCTTATCACTGGCATACTGCAAAGAGAGTGTTTCTTTGTTTGGGGCAAGGAATGCGGCATAAGCGGAGGTCCTAAGGACTGCAAAAGATGCGAAGCCAATGAGATGGCTTTTAAAGATAAATGCCACACTGAGTGTTTGGGCAGAAAGATTTCAGACCCAGACCTTGATTGCACAACAGGTGGTACATATGAAAAAGACTGCAGAGCAAGAGAGGTTGAAGAGGCAAAGCTTGGCTGTGAAAGCTGCAATGCCTTTTTTGAGCAGAGCTTAGGTTTCTCTTTCCTATACTATCCTATCAGGTGCAAGCTTAAAGTTAAGTGGGGATTCTCTCCAGATGAAGGATACTTTAACTTGCCATCAGCAACCTGTCCTGACATACCTTATCCTCCAACCAATGTTGAGCCAGTTCCTGAAGAATTGGCTGAACAAATAGAAAAAGAAACATCTATTTATCAATGGTTTTGGGTTATTTTTGCGAAATTAAGACCAGAGATTGACGCTATAGCCAGAAGGCGGGGGCTTTGGAATGAATGGGCTGTTAAAAAAACAGTCCTCAGAGATAATGAGCCGCCAATGACCTTGCGGGACGACATTAAAGCAACCCTCAATCTTGACAGATTCCCTGACAAGCCAGACGAAGTAGAGGAAGCCTTCCAGGTGTTTTTATCCTACTTTCTTGAACAAAGAAAGCTCTATGACCTTTTAACAGATGTTCCTTTGGGCGTGGTAAAACCCATTGACTTTGAAGGCAGGTCAATTTTAAGAGAAAAAGGACAGGGCGAGAAAAAGAACTTTTTAGCCAAAACAATCTGGGGCGTTTTGCAAGCAGGCTGCCAAAGGGTTAGAGATGAATTTGACCAGAACATCAGGCCTTCTCCTCGTCCTGCTCCCTATGACCAATTGAGTTCAGCAGAAGTTGAGGCTTATAAAACAGCCTACAAGATTTGTGTGAATTTAGATTCTACTTTAGGTGTTGCTGTTGGTATTGATAAAAAACTGGTTGAATACACTAATGGCTATTACAATATGTTTGTTCTGCTCAGGGACGAAAAACAGGATTACTGGGCGCCTGAAGAAAAACCTGAAAAGTTAAGAGAGCTTTTGAACTATATGTTCAACAAAACCGCGGTCAATGCTTTGTATGATGGAGGAGTAAAGCTGCAGCAAACAGGCAGTTCTTGGATGTTGCCCGTGTGCCGGGCATTAAAATCCTCTCCCATAGCTGATGAACTGCGCGTTAAGAAGGAATGTTGTGAGAGAGAAGGAGCAGGCGCTCAACAGACCCGCTGCGTTCAAGGGGCAGATTTGGAAGCTTTGGGTAAATACATGCAGAATTTGGCTGTTTTGCTTGGCGGTGGGCCTGTCAGCAAAACATTAGGCCAGATGATTCTTGAGAAATGGCCATTCCTTAACAATGAGGCAATTATCAACCAGGTTTTTGGCATAATATGCGATAATGTCTGCTCTGGTGAAAGTGATCCAAATTGCCACACCAAATGCATGGGGCTTTTGCAAAAATCTTTGGCTCAAATATTCAAGGTTGAAGAAGAAATAAGGCTGTTTAACAAGGTTCAGGATGAGTTAAAGAAAACGCCAGCCGAACTCTTGAGTCTTTTGTTACAAAAACACGACAAAACCCTGCTTGACTTGCTTGACCTTGACCAGGAAACCAGGGATATTCTTGCAGAGCCCATCTCTGAATATTTGGAGGATAAGCACTTTATTCTTGGTCGTACCTTTATTGATATACTGGGTGCTGGTTTGGGGCTGGATAAAGACCTGAAAACTGCTTTGGATTTTTATGATGAAGAAGTTGAGCCGAAACTAAAAAAAGGCCTTAATAAAATCCAAAAGATTATTCAAGACGGGTTTGACCTTATGATTGAAACCCCAGAAGCTATCCTTGCTTATATTGCCAAAGTTACTAACCAGCAATGGATGGATAGATTCAGAAAGAGGTTGTTTATGAATATTACAGGCGGTTGTGAGGTAATGGGATATAAAGAATGGAGCATTAAGCCCGAACATTTAATGGAATGGTATGTAGATCCTTTGAATGAGGGCAGGGTTTCTGGCGACCTTTTAAACGCTATTATGGAAAAAGGCTTTTATTTCTTACAAGAAAAAGCAATTGTTGTCTCTACCAGTGAAGCTAGCTGGACCGTAACTGATCCCAACGGTAATGTTTATTTTATTACTCTTGAAGGAGATGAGCTGAAGATTACTTTCCGCAACCCAGAATGTACACCACCAAGGGTGTACATTAAAGAAAACCAGGAATGTTGTGATTTGGGCAAGTCATTGTTCTGCAAAAAAGCAGAAGAAGGGGAAGAGTGCCTGAGATGTCGCTTGCTGGGCATGGGACAAACTAAAAACGACTGCGTTTCAGATGAAAAATACATAGAAGAAGAAGACGAAGCCACAGGCCAAACGCTTAAAAAGTGCTGTCGGGGTGAGCCACCTAACATAGATGGAGAGTGCTGCCAAACAGTTATTGATTGCATTGTTGACAAAATAAGCTACTTTTTAATCACTGGCTTAACCGATGCTTTAACCAGCGGCTCCCCAGCCAATGAAGTAGCGCCAGGACTTGAACCATAGCTTATAAATTAAGAATTGAAAATTAATAATTAAGAATTTAATTAAAAATTAAAAATTGTTGTGAGGTATTCAAATAAAGAAGAATTCAAGAAAGCGCTTAAGAAAAGAGCTTACAACTTTTCAATCCAATTGGTGAACTTTACCGAAGGATTACCCAGGGGCAACACTTGCTTTATTATTGGCAATCAACTTCTTCGCAGTGGAACAAGTATTGGTGCAAACATTGTAGAAGCCCAGGGCGCGAGCTCAAAAAGAGACTTCATTAATTTTCTCACCTATGCTTTTAAATCTTCCAATGAAACCAGATATTGGCTCGGCCTTTTACGAGATACAGAAAAAGCAGATCAAGAACAGGCTAATAGTTTGTTAACAGAAGCAGATGAGCTTTCAAAAATATTGAGTTCAATTCTGTTGTCCTTAAAAGGAAAAAAATAATTCTTAATTCTTAATTAAATTTTTAATTCTTAATTCTTAATTTTTAATTCATATAAGATGGCAATCTTTAATAGAAAATACATCAAAGTCCCTATTATTGCCCTAATTGTTGTTTCTTTACTTTTGCAGTTTTTTCCAGCTCCCAAAAAAGCCCAGGCTTTTGATGTGGTGGAGAGTGCTAAGAGTCTTTTAAGAAAGATTCAGCAAATAATAGAGGGAATGGTAAGGGCGATTCCAGAGTTTAGCATTAGCGGAGCAGGATTAACATGTAAGGGGGCTGATAGGATTAGTTTTTTTGGCATAGACTGCTGTAAGCTAGGAGATTTAGGCATACGGTGTTGGTGGCTTGACGATAATCCTTTCAGCCGATTTTCTTTTAGAACCGATTCAGCAGGGGATATAGAAATTGACCTCGGTTTTCTGGGTACCCTGACTCTTCCCAATCCTTTTGGCAGGCTTGATGAAGAAAGAGCAGATAAGGTAGCCAAGCCTGAAGGCTTGGAGATTTGCAGATGGAGGATACCCACAGGCGAGAACGCAATTACTGAAGAAGATGTTGAAAAATTTTGCATTGAAGAATGCGAGGGTGCAGATGCTACAGAAACAACGTGTGATGCTTGCAAGGGGGAAAAGGTTTTAGAACACAGAAGAAAAGTCCAGCAAGCCTGCGCTGAGTTAAGAAGAATTGAAAGAACAGCAGCCAGATTAACCTATTTTGCCAAGCAGATTTATTTGAAAACCGATCCTTTAAAAGAATGCCTTTTCCTGCGAAACTGCCGCACTGTTTGCCAGTTTGCTTTTGGCACTTACAGTTTTAATTTCAATGCCATGGATCTTCTCAGCCTCATTCTGCCAATCGGCTGGCTCACCAAACTTAACGAGATTTTGACTGTTATCGTTAATATCGGGAAAACACTCCAAACCCTTAGGACTATTTTAGAGCTCATTAGTGCTGTGCGCGCTTTTGCAACAACCATTGGCAGTACCATCCAGGATGCTATGAGCGCCCTTAAAACTTTAACCAGAGGCTCTGTTGCCAGGTGGTTTGATGCTGACACCTGGGAGGAATTTCCTGACAACCTTATCAACTTCCAGCTAACAAAGAACAGGGCGCTTGCCAGGATTGACGCAACCAACGAGCGCTTGAAAGAGATTGAAGTGGAAATTCTGAGCCAGGCTGGCATAAGCGAAGACAATCCAGAATGGAAAAAACTAATGATTATTTTTGAAGCTTACTCTAATGACTTCAGAAATTTTTCCAGTCTGGAGACCCCGGATTTGGATTTTATAAAAAACGAAATTAAAGCTATTGCTCAAGCTATTAAAGAGGCTGCAGAGTTTGCTGCTGAAAAAAACAACACTGACGACCGTCGTGAGCCGCCTCAACCTCAGTTGTCAGATAATCACTTTGAAGAAATTATTTTAGGCAGAAGAGGGCCAGCCCCAGGCTTTATAAGTGAGAACGGGCTTTTGCAAGCCAAAGAAGCGCTTGACAAGGTCAGGGGGCTCGAGGTGGCGATTGTGGTTGAAGCAGAAAAGCTGGAACAGCAAGATACACTAGATGTATTGAAGAAAGCAGATGGGGTAACTGACACAGGCGTTTACGAAATCAAGGAAACCTGGCGAATGCCCTGGCCGCCAACAAGATTCGGCGTAATGAGAGAGTCTCTTGAAAGGATTGAAGAAATCAGGTTGTCGTCAGAAGATATCCTGCCAGAGCTTGAAGAAATCAAGGATATAGAGGCTGCCTTGGCAAAAAATGCAGAAGAAAGGTATTTTAGCCCAGAGACTTATGAAAAAGCTCTTGAGGATGACGATTATCCTGATTGCGAGGGCGGAGTGGGATGCAGTGATACTGATCCTGAGCTTGTTGAATGCAAGGACCTCTGCAATGACAATGGCCAACCCTGCGATAATGACGAAGAGGACTGCAAGGACTATTGCAACAACTATCCCATAGAGGATAAGTATGATTGCCGGAGCGCCTGTGTCCTGTTTCTTTTAGACGAACCTTATCTCGCCTGTGGGAATTATTGCAATAATCGTTGCGATTCTTCTTCTTGCAGTGTTTCTAGATGCAAGAGTGCCTGTGATGAGGGCGAGCGTACATGTGAGGATATTTGCAGAGAAGATTGCGAAGATACTTGTGGGTTCAGAGAAGGGATGTGTTCACAGGGCTTTAATGTTTGCAAGGATAAGTGCGATGATTCTACAAGCAAGCTTTGGTATCAAGATGAGATAAATTGTATAAAGGCTTGCGGGTCGTCTAACACTCGCAGCGACTGTTTTAAGGCCTGCGATGAGTTTGACAACCAGGAGGCTGAATGGAGGTGTGAAGAAGAGTGTCATAATACCTGCAATCCTTCCTGCGGTGAGAGTATTTGCAAAGATGCTTGCGAAAAAGGGCTTCAGAGGGCTGTTGATTGGTGCAGGGCTGTTTACTGCGTTGATAAATGCCAGAATGGAGGTGGCAAGGCTGAATGTACTGAAGAGAGTTGTAAAGACTGCTGGCGAGACAAACAGGATGCTTTAGCCAACCAAGCAGAGTTTAAAGCTATTCTTGACCCCTTCAGCACCCAGGCTGATTCCATAAGAAAATATATTACCTTGCATTCTACAGAGCCTGGCTCTTGCGAAACAGCCTATGGCTACGTGCCATCTTACAGTAGATTCTTTGATTTGGAATTTGAAATAAAAGGAGGATTTTTAGATAATCTAGATTGCTTTGAAAAAGTGATAGGCAGGGAAAGGGGCTGGCCTTATCCTGCCAGAATTGAATTTTATTTTGATGAATGGAAAATATACCTTGAAATTTTAGAAGAGCTTGCAGAGGTTGAAGAAAAGCTTGCTATTATTAAAGAAAGCCTCACCGAGCTTGAGCCCCTCATAGACGTGCCGCCGGGCAAGGAAGGCGACTTAGAGTTTGGCGATATCTTCAAAACACCCTATGATTTTATAGACGATTTGGTTGAAAAAATTGTCAGAGGAGGACGGGAGGCAATTAAGATTCTTGACCTTGTTGAAACAGGCGTTACTCACGAGAAGCATTTCGGTGAAATGGCCGACGATGAGCTTAAAGCCTGCATTGAATGTTTGAGAGAAGCGCCTTATGAAAATAAAATAGATGCTTGCAATTCAGAAACAGGGGTTTGGCAAAAAGTCTGCAAGTTTGCAGCAAGGCCCTATGCTGACTATATTTGTTCCAACGACCTTGACAAAGTAAACGTTTGCCCAGATCTTTTCGAACTTAAAGAAAGATACATTGGTAAAACAACAAGCATTTTGGATGCTTTAAGCAATATTGTGGAAACAGGTGAGGGGTTAGACCAGGATTTTGACAAACATGATGTCACCCCAGAGGAGATTTTTGCAGAATATGAGGACGCTGAATTACCTCCTTGGTTCCACAAATTCCTTGAGCTGGTATTTAAAGCCAGGGAGGCAAAGTGGGATATGCTTGATGTTCAATCATCTGAAAAAGAGCTCTCAACAGCGCCTTTGCAGGTATATGACGAAGACACATCTGGCAATGCCTGCCCGAGATGGTGCGAAGAGTTCTGCGGTAAAGAATACTGTCAAAGTTCAGGGCTGGAAGGTTCAAAGCCCGATCCTGCGTTTTGCAGTAATTGCGGCTGGGACCAAGAAGGCGTGGTTTGTTCTTGCTGGCGTCATCTAAACCACGGAGAGCTTGTCAGGCTTTTAGAAGAGATGGTGGAAAAGGTTCTGATGGTAAAAGAAAAGCTTGAGGATGCTTCCAAGAAGATAGGCGAGATTGAGTCCCTTGAGCAGGTTTTACCATTAGCACCGCCAAACCCGCTTAAAGATGTTAGCATTGTCACCAACACTTATTGTCGCAATAAATGCATAGCAGTGGCTGGGGGCGCAACATCAGGCCCAACCTTTGACCTTTGCTACGACACTTGTCTTAAGTTAAATCCAGGCATAGCAATGAATGATATTGCCCGGAAAATCCAAGAGATGAACTGGACAGTGGCTTTCTCTGATACATTGACAGCTGGCATAAAATATAATGCCAGGAACCTTGGGCTTTTAAAAACTAAGATTCAGCAGGAGCTTGGTAAGGTACAGGGCTTAATTGCTGACCTGAACGATATTATAGGGCTTGATATAACAAGCACGCTCCCAGAAAACATTTCAGCAGCCTTGGCTGGCAAAAACAGGGAGGCGCTTGAAGCGACAGCTGAGCTTATTAAAAATAGAACAGCAATCCTTAAAGGAGAAGAAATAGAAGGGGGCGCCAAGCCCGACACGGTTGTTACCCTTTCTTTTGAAACAGAAACCTTTATTAAAAAGATAATGGATGCTTTCAGTATTATAATTGGCATAAGAGATACAACTGCCGTTTACAGAGCCTTGGGAGGAGGCATATCCGAAGCTTTAGAAGCAATATTGGATGCCTGGGAAAAAGTAAAGCAGATTCCAAAGACCCTAAGGGAAATATGGAAAGACGGCGATGCAGCAGATGCTGCGGGAGAATCAGATGTGCCATCAGCTGATGGAGGCTTTATAAGCTGTAAGTCAGCAGCTGCTGTTGGGGTTGATGGTACAACAGGTCCTCAGGGAGGCAAGGTTTGTCCAGCAATAGGCCAATATACTAAAATGGTTAACTCCCAGTTTGCTTCCATCAGGCAGAGCTTGTTGAACATTGAGCTTGTCAGAAGGGTTAAAAAACTGCCCAGTGTTTCTGAGTTTTTGAATAATCTACTCAAGGAGGAGCAGGAGATAGAGGTTGCAGGCATTGAAGGCAAAGTAAAAATCAAAGAGCCAGGCGACATTCTTTATTATGAGCAGGTTGAAGAAACAGAGGCCTTGGAAGATGTTTACGCTAGGGCCTCTGAAATTGCCGATAAAACAAGGGTGCTTTGGGGCTTGAATATGGCTATGAGCATGGCTGATGATAAGTGCACCTGCGGGTGGAGCTTTTGCAAACTGCCTGTTTGCATTTCCGGCTTGCCCTTAACGCCCCAAGCCATTAACTCTTACTGCTTGATAGTTTATATCCTCCGCCTGCCTATCTGGCACCGGGCAATGTCCATTGAAACCTTTTTAGAAAGGGAAATTGAAATAGACAAGCCTTCAGCGGGCACCCCTGGTGAAGTCTTTGACATGACCTTTAGATTTTATGCAAGCGATGCGCCCAAGAGATTCCTTCCTGGCGTCGCTTTCACATTAACTAATGAAAGTGGAGATTCTTATTTCTGCAGAAGCGATGGGATGGGTGTTTGCGAATTTGAAGGCTTGCCATCAGGTGATTACAAATTCACAGCAGAGGGTTCCGGTTATTATAGGGCAGGCAGCTTTAACATTGAAAAGCTCGTTGAAGAGCTTGCAGCTAAAGGCTACAAGGTAAACACAATGACTTTGGACCCAGCGCCCTGATTGAAAGTGCAAAACATCATAAAACATGTATAATAGAATAAATCAAATAAAGATGAAAAAGAAAGCCCTGATAATTTTGCTTCCCGTTATTGTTTTAGTGGTTTTCACAGCCTCTTATTTTGGCTTGGGCAATAAAGAAAAAGAGGTTACCCTTGCTCAAATGGATTTTCCCTATGCCGATGTTAGTTGCAGAGACCCTATTCCCTCAGGCCAGGCAATGACTGAAACATTGCATATACTTAACGATACTTTTCAGCACTATAAGGCTCTTCAGGACTATCTTGATTTGCTGGTTGCAACAGGAGAGGAAATGACCGGGCTTTTGAAAAGAGATCCTGTTTGCGATTTCTCGGTTTGTCGTTCTCAAATGATAAGCATGCCCCCTGGCTTAGATGTGAATGCCTGTGTTTTTTGTCCGCCGGGTGGGGATACGGAAGATTGCAAGTGGTGCACAAAGATTACTGGTTTTTGCTCGCCAGCCTGCAAGCCCCTGCCTTGTTACGGAATGCCATGTCCTGCCCTGCAGGATCCTTTAAAGATTTTTAAGCGTCAGAAAGCCTTAATTGAATCTGAAACAGAGCTCATTCATAACCTCTTTACCGAGCCCCAGGTTGAACTTAACATAGGCATGACTCCTCTGCTTGAGGGGGGCGAGAAGGTGGGCGACAAAATAACTCGAGTTGACTTTGCTGAAAGGGTGTTAGAGCTGTCTGAGAAATGGTTAGCGCCCTACAAAGGTTGTGTGATGACAGCAGCTGAAAGAGTAAGGGCAGAAGCTGGGGAATTAGCCCCCCGTTTCCCTGCTCGTTGCATTGACGCTTTGCAATTTGACTATTGGCCAAGGTACGGCTCATTTTACTGCCAGCAAAAAAAGAAATGCCTTTACGGCTTTGATGATGAATGTCTTGAGTGTTTGAAAAGCGATGAAAGCTGTGAAGAGCAGTCTTGGCCAGCTAAAATAAACTGCCGCATCTATAGGGATTGTGAGCAGGAATGTGAAGAAATGTGGTTTAACGAGGATTGTGTTAAGTGTATCTGCCAGGAGATTCCTGATGACGGAGATTTTGAAGAGAAATGCCTTGACTTGATTTGTGCAGACAGGCTTAACTATGTTTGCTGCGGGGCTGGCAATATTCCTTTAACACCGCCCCCAGTAAGAGAGTTTCCTGAAGAACAATGGGTGCCGGGCAAGGGAGCACCGCTTAAGGGAGCACCGCCCAAAGGAGATGAAACCTACACTTTCACCTTTACGTTTTATGAAAGAGGCACAGAATATACTGGTTTAAAATACCTTAATGGGGTTAAGTTTTGCCTCAAGCCTTATGATGAATATCGTAACCCTGAAGTGCCTTTTGACTGTTGTGTGACCGCAGGTAAAAGAGAAGATGGAAGAAACAGAGGAGAATGTAGTATTTCAGGCATAACAAGGCAGCAGTACGGCTGGCACATACAAGAAGTGCCTACGGGTTATGATGGCATGAGAGAAGACAAGGAGGTTTATGAGGGGTCTTTTCACGGAGGCACTGTAATGGATACAAATAATGGCCGGTTGAGTTTTGGCTTGGTGTCAACAAAGTAGCATTGTCGGATATTTATATGCTAAAAAAATTTAAAATACCAATTTTTATCCTTGCTTTTACCATCTTATTTTTTACATTGACTGCCTCTGCTTCTGCTGAGGTCGTGCTTGAGGTTAGCTATCCAGTAACCCCTGAAGGAACCTTGACACCAGAAAGCTCTCTTCCTGATGTAATAAAATATATTTTCTATTTCTTTATCATCATCTCTCTCTTGTTGGTTGTTTTCTCTTTGATTTACGGGGGGATTATATATGTGAGTTCAGCTGGTAATCCTGACAGGATGGGGGCAGCCAGAAAAAGGATGATTGGTTCTGTTTTGGGCTTGTTTATTATACTTGGCGCTTTTTTGCTTTTGCGTACCATAAACCCCCAGCTAGCTGTTTTAAAAATTGAAAAAAAACCCGTGGTTGGCGGCATCATTCTTTTAAACGACATAGCTTTCAATGACAACAACATCAAAAATATACTTAAAGATGGAACTGACGAACAGATACAAGAAACCTTACAGGAACTTTTAGACGCCCCTGTTGACCCAACCACTGCCCAAGCCAGATATTTAAGTTATAGCATTACTAACCTGGAGGCTATGTTCGGAGATCTCGTGCCCTGGGGGCCAGGAGAAAACTTTGAAGATTTCAAGCTTGTGGCTCTTTATTTTCTTCCAGGTACTGATGTTAAGGTTGAAAGTTATTGGGGCAAGAATTTTCAGAATATAGTCAATAACCCTGATCCTGATGCAGAATATGTTTATCCAAAGTGTTCTTCAAAAACTATTCCAAGTGAGAGGGGTCCTTGTAAATTCTGGTTGATAGACAATTCTGCCCAGCATCGTCCCCCGCTTTCCCTGGCAGTTATCTATAGAACAAGGGGCGTTTATCTCCATGGCTATCCTTTTGAGCGAGAGGTTTTTGTGTCTCGAGACATTGAAAACCTTGGCTTTGAAGTGGGGCAGAGGATAGGGAAAATTGAGATAAGAAACTGGGCAGAAAAAGAACTTGGTCAATGGGAACAAGAAAGTAAATACTTGGCAATCTTGTATGAAAATACCTATTTTGAAGGGCAACTAAGGATATTTTTTGAGAAGTTTACAACTCAGACAGGAGGAGTGGCAGGGACGATTCTAAAAGAAGTAGGCAACCTTGAAACTAATTTTCCTGACGGACCCGTCCCTGAAAATGAGGCTATCACTGACATTTTTGAAATACCACCTGGCGGTGGTGGTAGCAAGAAAGGTATTACAGACGCTTACGGTAGGGTTGAAGACCCATCTTCAATTAGGGTTTTTCAATTGCAGGATTATCAAACACCTGATGAGTTAAATTGCAGAGAAGTAAGGCTTTGCACAAAAGAGAACTTTGAAGGCGAGTGTTTTTCTTACCGCCCCTCAGGCTCATCTCCTCCACCGGGCGTAACAAACATTATGAAAGAGGATATTTTACCTATTTATCTGCCGTTGAACGTTGCCGAGAAGATACACTCAGACAAAGATGGAGACGGACAGCCAGACCCTGGCGGGCAAGTGCCTTTTGAGGATAATATCCGTTCAATGAAGATTACAGGTAATTGTTTGGTGGTTCTTTTTGAGAACAAAATTGGTAAGCATCGGGATACTAAGTGTGTTGGTACGAAGCCGAAAGATTGTTGGGACGACAATACGCCGGGTAGTCATTCCACTGTATTTGAGCCGGGCAATTACCCCAAGCTCATAGACGAATATCCCATAGGCCAATGCAACTGCCGTCGCTTCACTAATCGTCTTTGGGCAGTTAGAGATTGTCTCTCTTGCGCCTCAGCAATAGCCATTTACCCTGTTAAATAATTTTAAATCAAAAGACCTCGACCTCTTGAAAACAAAGACCCCGACCTCTTTTAACTTTTTAAAATGTTTATCCAGCACTTTTGAATCGTTTATTCAAAAGTGCTGGATTTATACAAGTTAAAAGAGGTCGGGGTCTTTTCAGTATCTATATTCCCAGTCTTGCTCGTTCCTTAATCTCCTGCTCAACAACCGCCCTTGGTCTGCCGTATTTTTGTTTAGAAATCTGCTTGATTTGGCTAACCATTTCCCTATTGCCCTCTTTAGGTTTTATTGTTTTTACTTTAAAGGGAGAGGAAACAGTGTTGTTTAGCATTATCTTGCAAAGAAACTGGAAATTATCAATGTTGAGCAAATCAAACTTGGAAAACTCAGGCTCAAACTGCTTTTCCAAAAACTCAGCATCATCGGCCCCAACTCTAAAAACAGCCATACTGCCCACATTGCCAATAACAGCGTTTCTTATTTCTTCTGTTAGCTGGGGAATAAACTGGTGGGCTAAAATCAGGTTTAAGCGGTATTTTCTGGCTTCTGACAAGATAGTGGCTATGCTGTCAGTAGTGAAATTCTGGAACTCATCAATATACAAATAGAAATCCTCTCTTTGTTCAAGAGGCACAGCTCCTCTTCTGAAAGCTGCAATCTGCATTTTAGAAACCAAGATTAAGCCCAACAGGGAACTGTTCATCTCACCAGTTTGCCCTTTGGAAAGATTGGCTAAAAAGATTTTCTTTTTATCCATAACTTCTGATAAGTCAAAGGTGCTTCTTGACTGGCCGATAATATTTCTCATCATTTCATTTTCCACAAACCTACCCACCTTGCTGACAACATAGCCCAGCATATCAGACCTTGTCTGGCCTGTTGTTTGCGCCCATTCTCTTAGCCAGAAGCTCCTCACCAGCGGGTCTTTCACCTTTTGCAAGCGGTTTTCCATAAATTCTTTGTCAGTGAAGATTCTGGGTATTTCAACCAAGGTGCCAGGCTCTTCTCTATCAGCCATTAAAGCGAGCATAGCGTTTCTCATATAATGCTCAAACATAGGACCTATAATTTCTGGTGGAAACAGCTTTGAAAAAATCGTTATCATTTCAGAAATAGCAAAGTCTTTTTGTTCCGGAGCCCCCCATTCCAGCATATTCAAGCCGCAAGGACTTTCCATATCAAAAGGCTCAAACAAAACAACATCCTCAAATCTCTCTTTGGGAATATTGGCTAAGGTGTCTTCAATTAGATCGCCGTTAGGGTCAATAACAGCCACCCCTTCTCCCTTTTCCATATCCTGGCGGACCATCTCCCTTAAAAGTGAGCTTTTGCCAACCCCTGTTTGTCCAATAATATAGAAGTGCCTCCTTCTGTCTTCTCTTGAGGCAAAATAAATGGGTTTTTGCTCGCCTCTAAAAAGCGATTCACCGATTAAATTTAATCCTTGTTGGGGCAGTTCGCTTGGAGGGGCTATCTCTCTGGTTTTTGCCCATTTGATATGGGGAGAGGTAATATGGGACAGGGGAAAGTGGTAAAGGCTTGCTAATTCTTCCAGGTTTAAAACAATCTGTTCCTTAGGGTTGAAATTGCGGAAGCTGAAATCATAAATAAACTTTTTGGCTGCTCTTTTCCTTACCTTAACCGGCTTGAGGCTGTTGAAAACAGAGGTGAACTGGCCAAAGGCTCCTTCCAAATGAGTTAATATTTCTTTAGCCCTCTCTCCTGTCTGTCCAACCCCAATTAAACGGATATTGGCTGCCATCAGTGGTTTTTGAACCTTACCTCGTACAGCTTCAATGGCTGGTTGCTCAGCCACCTCCTTTTTTTGGCTTTTTTGCCATTGTTGAGCTTGAGCATCCTCTGGTTTTTTGGCACTTAAAAGCAGGTCTTCACTGATATCGCTTGCAAGCTTTGCTGCCCCGCTTTTTTTAGCCTTAGCTACTGCCTTTTGAAGGCTAATCCCTTTTTCTATCACTGCAGAGATAAGCTTATCAGCCTTGTATTTTATGCTCAAAGGGGCTGGTTTTAAAATCAACTGTACTGCTGCCCCTTCTTCTGGTGCTATTTTGCTTAAAGCATTGGTTATGCTGTTAATCGGGTCGCTTTCCATTTCTTGATAGGTTTTTAAAGGAAAATAAAGCGGCTTTTGCAGAAAAAGCCGAGAGCCCACCACTTCTCCCTTGGGCTCAAAAACAGTGTAGTCTTGAGGTATTTTTTCAACAGTGGCTTGAGGATAAACCCCTTGGATGTTTTTTTCCAAGCCGCTTTCCAAAGAGCTTGGCACAGCCAAATAAAAAGAAATATCACTGCCACCCACCTCAGAAGCAACCTCCAAAGCCACCCTGGGTATTTCCTCACCCAACATTCTTTTAAAAACATTTGGCTTTTTAAGATGCAAAAAAGGAGAAAAAATCTGCTCCATGCTTGAAATCAAAGCTTTCATCTCTGGTTTATCTCCTGGCTCCCTTTTTTCATACTTGGGTATTTTTATTAGAAACAAGGCCATACCTAGGCTTTGAAAAAGCCTGGTTTTTTTCTTCTTGCTCTTCAGCAAAAAAATAAACACTAAAAAAGCCACTATGACAACACCAGCTATTACAAAATAATAAATAGGAATATTAGGCATAGAATTTACTCTGTAATACCTTTTTCCACCAGCTTATCATGCAGCAAATCCAGCAAGCAAGCATCATTCATTTTTTGAGCCACCTTAATAGCAAAACCAGCTCCCTTGTCTTGAGCAATAAGCATAAGGTTTTCCAGCCTCCGTCCTTCATATTTTACCTCTCTTAGCTTATCTGTTGCCTTTTCAATCTCTGCCTCATCGTCCTGAATCTGTTTGGCTGCCTTATACTTTAACTCTTCTCCAATCTTTTCTCTTTCTATGTCTCTTTCTGGCAAGGTCTTTTCTTTTTCTAAAACCCTTTCTTTTGCTTCTTTTTCCAGAAACGAAGGAGGGGATATAGCCTCTTTATCTTTTTCCCTGAAATCTTTTGGCATATTAAATTATTCTATCACAGGTTTTTCAAAACCACAATTGCAAATTTTTTGCCCGAAAAGGAACACAAAAACCACCCCAAAAATTTGACATCCATCAATTTTTCTGATATAATATTGGCACTTATTTGTTTTGCAAAAAGCTAAGGTGCGAAACAAAACGCAGCTTAAAAATCTTGTTAGGGTTTAGTTTTCGTAGGTAGAGGTGATGTGTTTGTCTTTTCATAGCATTGAAAGGAGAGTAGTAATATGAAGTTAGAGTGGTTAAGGAAGCATTGGAGATGGGCTTTATTTCTTTTATGTCTGTTAGTCGTTGCTCCAGGCACCCAGTCCTTGCTTCAGCATTGGTTTATCTGGGAGTTCAGTTTTGCAGTGTGCGTAATAGAGTTTCTCATCGTGTTTATTATCAACTCCTTAAGGTTTCTCAAAGCCAATGAAATGGGCGTAAGAGTGACTCTTGGACGGAAACCAAAATTCTGCGACAGCGGAATTGTGTTAGTTCCCTGGCTGCCCTTTACTTATCTGGCAAGATATACCAAAAAACGGTTTAACTTTGATTTCGAGGCCAGGACGGTTGTGACCAAGGCAGGAGAATATGAAGAAGTTAGTTATGGCGCCCAGGTTTTGAAAGTGGATTCGGTGGCCTATCTGGCTTATCCCAGAGGTGATGGTCTCGTAGAGATTCATGCATCTGATGTTCCAGCCGACGAGAAGGAACTTGAAGAGTGGGTTGATGATATAGTAATTGGGACCTTGCGGCAGGTATTTGCTAAGAGAACCTGGCCAGAAGCCATTGAACTAACGGAGGCAGTAGAGAGGGCGGCTAAAGATCTTTTCTCTAACCATGATGCCTTCACTGCGGTACAATTTAAGAAAGAAGATCTTGATCTAACTATAAAAGAGGTAAAGCTTCCTAAAGAAATAGAGGAAGCTTTGCCAAAGGTAGATACGCAGAGGCTAAAAGCCGAGGCCGCTCCTTATAAAGCTCAAGAACGCGCAGAAGAAACGATGGGTGCTTTACTTGAATCGTTCAACAGGCAAACAGGAATTCCTCTGGAAGACATTAAAAAGGAATTTGCACGTGGCCCAGAAGCGTTCGTTCGGAAACACAAATCGACATGGGAAAAGGTCTGGGATGCGATCTATCGCGATATGGCCCTTGATGGTGACTCCTTCTTGGATATCCGCACCCAGAACTTACTTACGGACCTCGTAGCCCTTTGGCATGCAGCGCAGAGACGGTTTGTTCCTCCAGCGGGTGGTGAGAAAAAGCAGGAGAAGCCAAAAGAGCCAACAGAGATGACCGACGAGGAGCTGCTTGAGAGGTTTGAAAGAGAGGAAGGCATATAAAGGAAAAGCAAAGCGAAAAGGGGAGAAATGTTCTTTCTCCCCTTTCTGTGTTTTTGTTCGTCTGATTAAGTTATTGGTTCTCGGTAAATATCTGGTTTAGCTGGCTTGGACGGCTTTTCGGCGTTTTTCTTGTTTGATTTAGTTAGAGTTTTGACGGGTTTTGTCAGGAGAGGGATTATCTCTTCTTTGATTTCTTTTGCGACAAGCTCAGCTCTTTTTGTTGTAATGTTTAGCTTTTTTTCCAATGCACTAGCTAATGACTTGAAGCTAGTCTTTTTTTGCGATGCTTTCAATGCTAAATCCATTACCATGCTTTTATTTGGTGTTTCCTCTCTTTCAAGTTTTTCAAGGAGTTCTTCATCAGTATCTTCCAGCGCATATTTCTCCATTATAATGTTAATAGCAGAGTCTATCTTATCGGACCGGTCTTGTTGCTCGCTGGTGGTTGTAGAAGAATTAGAAGTTATCATATTTTGCACGGGGTTAATTCCGCTTAGAAGTGTATTCAAATTTTGGGGCTTACATCCATGTTCCTCTACGTCTTTGATCGTCAATATACTGTAGTCCTCGTACTATATTGTGCATTTGCTCTCTGTCTCCTCGGTTAAGGGCAGCCCGAGCCCTTCTTGCTAGCTCGCTTCGGGTTTGAGAACCAGACTCTGTAAGCTCGTGTAGGGCTCTACGTTGATCTAAGCTTCCTCTTAGTCTTATGTCTCTCAATTTCTGGACATCCATATTTCCAAATAGAGCCTGCTGTTTTAAAACATCTGCTGAAACTCTATTTCTAAAGTCCCCGGCTGTCATGCCTGCAATTTGCTGTCTTATCAGGTGGTCTCTTGCTGCTTGTTCTATGTCTGGTGTAACTGCTCCTCCTGCTGCTCTACGTTTTATCTCTTCTTTGAGTTTATCAGGATTAAGTACGGGAGCCAAATCAGGCCTGGATTTTCTCATATCTGATAAGTCAACCCCAAAGGATTGAGCCCGCTCAATAAACCTTCGTTCTTTGGCTTCATCTATATTGCCAGCAGCATCTTTAAACAGGAACTTATTCCTTTTTGCTAATATGCCAGCCATTGCTGCTTGTCTTCTTTGAGCAGCAGGACTAACAGCCTTTCTTTCCATTGCTTCTTTCAGGCGGTCATCAGACATAGCCTCTAGTTGTTTCTGTTCTTTTTCACTTATGGCGAAACGTTTTGCTCTTTGTGCCTCGTAAAAGCCTGGCCTTACCAAGTGAGCCCTTTCAAGGAATTTTTCTTTTGTTTCTCTTCCTCTTTCTCTGCCTTCTGCAGTAAGACCTCCTTTTAATGCCCCCATAATTCTTCCAGCCCCTTCTTGGGGCTTCATAAATCCCTGGGCTGCGCCCGAAGCCGTATCGCCCGCTAATCTTGCGCCTTTTCTGATGCTCTTCAAGCTGATTTTGCCTGCTCTTCCAGCCAAAGCTAGGGCTGTGCCCGTAGCAAAACCCATTACGCTTGAAGCAAGCTTGGGTGCTGCGCCTTTTGATATTTTGTAGCCCATCAACAAGAACACGGTGATCAAAACAAAGGGCATAAGCTCTAGAATAAGTCCACCTAGCGGATCTCCAGCATAGGACGTTAGTATAGAGCCCTTTCTCACCAGCATTAGCAGCATATAGGAGGCTAAATATAGAAAGAAAGCTAAAGGCACAGCAACAAAACTCCATTTAAGGAATTCTTTCCACCATAAGGAGGCATATTTCCTTGTTTTAGTGAAAATCCAAGCAAAAAAGGCAATAGGTGAGAATATAACAAAAATCCAGATAGCAATATGCCGTATAAATAGTATGCCTGCAAGCAGCAAAAGGATAAAGCCAGTAAATATGCCATAGCTGGTTAAAGCAAAAAATTGCCCCCAGCAGCTTCCTGCCGTCAATTTGGTAACTTTTTTACACTCTTCTGCGAACTCTAATTGTTTATTTTGATAGATTGCTCCAAACGAAGCAAAATCAGCATTTTGTAAAAAGAAATTGGATATTAGGTTTGAGATATCAACAATGATTCCGCAAATCACCGGAGTGAAGTTTACCAAAAGAGCAACGAGCAGGAATAATGGGAGAACTTTTTTGGTTTCAAAGCCAGCGAAATCAAGTGCTGTGGCTAAGCCAATATATGCCAACCCAAGGATAAAGAACATATTGGTAAGATCTCGCATTAAGGTCCAGCCAAGCTCTATCACAGGGTTGTTAGCTGGGTTAGTAAAAGATAGGGTAAAGGGGTTGCTGATTACCCAGTTAAGGACAAAGGCACCTAGATTTGTTAGGAATCCTCCGAGGAAAAGAAGTACGTCTATAGCTATAACAACTAAGGCAACGCTCGAAACTAATCTAGTTATGGCTCCAGCTAGTGTTGAAACCAGAGCAGTTCCTAATAGTGCTATGAAGGTTATAGGCTCAGCCCTGACATAATAAAGAGGAAATGCAAGGGCGATAAAAACAAAAGCTGCAATAAGCAAGACTTGTTTTCGGGAAAGGGTTTTAAACCTTGTAAAAACCCTTAAGAAAACCCAGTTGATTTTTTCAAAAATCTTGGGCATTAAAGTATTATAGCAGGAAAATTAAAAGTTAAAAATAAGTAATTAACAGGCTG